>PLSH01000267.1:7614-7928 GCA_003165095.1 Acidobacteriaceae bacterium | reverse complement strand
CAGTTGCGCAAGTCGCCGGCCTTCACGCTCACCGTGGTGCTCATTCTGGCACTCGGCATTGGCGCCAACGCCGCGGTCTTCACGCTCTTTGACCAGGTGCTGCTGCGCATGCTGCCCGTCCAGCGGCCCCAGGAGTTGGTGCGCTTTGAGTGGAGCGGCGGTTTCTCGGGATCGATGAGCAGCTTCGGGGGCAACACACCCAATCACACCAACTATTTCTCCTATCCGATGTACAAGGATCTGCGCGATCGGAACCAGGTTTTTGAGGGAATACTGGCCGCGGACAAAGCCCAGGTCGGAGTTTCCTGGCACAA
>PLSH01000267.1:0-7570 GCA_003165095.1 Acidobacteriaceae bacterium | reverse complement strand
TCAACGGGCATTCGTTCACCGTTCTCGGGGTCGCGCCGGAGAACTTCGATTCGGCGATCGGCGGATACAAGCCCGGCGTCTTCATCCCCGTCAGCATGGTCGATGTGGCCATGCCGTGGATGGCGCCGCGCGATGACCTGAACAACCATCGGTCCATGTTTCTAACCCTCGTGGCCCGCCTCAAGCCGGGGGTGGCACTGCCCAGGGCAGAGGCCAGCCTGGAGCCGCTTTGGCATGCCCTTCGCGTCAATGAATATGCTCTCTTGAATTCAAAGTCAGAAAGATTCAGGAGAGGCTTCATCGATGAATCGCACTTGAGAGTTATCGACGACTCCAGGGGCTTCAATCCCGACCGCATCGATTTGCAGAAACCGCTTTTTATCCTCATGAGCATGGCCGGCCTGCTGGTGTTTCTCTGCGCCATCAACGTGGCCACGCTGTTGCTTCTGCGCGCTGCTGGCCGCGCCCGGGAAATGTCAATGCGCTTTGCCCTGGGCGCGCGACGCGGCCGCATCATCGCGCAGTTGCTGGTTGAGGGAGGGCTTCTCGGTCTGGCCGGCGTGGGCGCGGGCCTCGCAATGGCGCCTGTGGTCGCTGCCACGCTGGTTCGGCTCATGACCAACTCCGATCCAGGCAGCGAGCCTTATTCCGCGTCTATCGATGCGCGCATTCTTCTCTTCACGCTTGCCGTCTCGCTGGTCGCCAGCCTGCTCTTCAGCATCGCCCCGGTGTTTCACTTCCTTCGTCCCGATTTGGCGAATGCACTGCGCCAGAACGCGGGAACTGCGTCGAAGAGCTCGCAGCATTTCCGCAAGTTCGCCGTCGGATTGCAGATTGCACTCAGCGTCATGCTGCTCGGCGGCGCGGGCCTTTTCGTTCGCACCCTCGACAACCTGCGCCACCAGGACGTCGGCTTTGAAACCTCCAACGTGGTTACCTTCGCGCTCGATCCCACTGCCTCCGGCTACGGCGAAGATCGCACCGCTCAAATCGTTACCAGTGCGCTCGATGCCCTGCGGCCAATTCCCGGCGTAGCCTCTGTTGCCGCAACCACCGACCCTGAGCTGGCCGGCGGCTCAACCACCACCAATTTCTCCGTGCAGGGCTACAAGGCAAGCGAAGATGAGGATATGGACTTCGAGCAGCCAGACATCACGCCCGGCTACTTCACCGCGCTGCGTCAGCCGATCCTGGTTGGCAGGGAATTTACCTCTTCGGACGCCAAGGGCCAGCCCAGTGTCGCCATCGTCAACCTGGCCCTTGCCAGGCGCTTTTATGGCTCCCCGCAGAATGCGCTGGGCCGCGCCATAGGCGAGGGGGGAGGCGATGACACCAAATTCAACATCACCATCGTCGGCGTCGTAGGCGACATCAAGCATACCGATCTCAGAACAGCAATCGGGCCAGCCGTTTATCTGCCCTACCTCGAAGAGAATCATCCCACCGGCGTGACCGTATACCTGCGCACCGCCGGGCAGCCTGGGGCAGTGGAACCTGCAATCCGCCAGGCCATTCATAAGCTCGACCCGACGCTGGTGGTCGACGGGTTGCGTACCATGGATGAGCAGGTGAGCCGCAGCGCATCGGACGAGCGCGCGCTGGCCTTTCTTGCCATCGGCTTTTCGCTGCTGGCAATGTTGCTGACAGCCGTGGGACTTTACGGCGTGCTGGCCTACTCGACCGAGCAGCGCACCCGGGAGATCGGCGTTCGGCTGGCGTTGGGCGCGCAGCGCTCCGGCGTGATTCTGCTGGTGGTGAGGGAGATGGCTCTGATCGCCGGCATTGCCGTCCTGGTTGCGCTTCCATCCGTCGTCGGGTTGGCGCAACTGTTCCGCAGCCAACTCTATGGCGTTACCACCTTTGACCCCATCACGCTCAGTGGCGCGCTGATTCTGACCGCGGTGATGGTCGTACTGGCTGCGGCACTGCCCGCGCGCCGCGCAGCTTCAATTGAACCCATGCAGGCGCTGCGCTCGGAATAGTGAATTGTTTCAGGCAAGGAGATTTGCGATGCGATCGATGTTTCAGGATCTACGTTACGCGCTGCGCCAGTTGCGGCACGCGCCGGGATTTACGTTTACGGCGGTGACGGTGCTGGCGCTCGGCATCGGCGCGAACATTGCGGTGTTCACGGTGCTGAACGGAATTTTGCTGCGCCCGCTGCCTTACACGCATCCTGAACGTGTTGCGATCGTTGAAGGCGCCGGTGCGCAACCGTACTATAGCTTGACGTACGCCAACATGCTTCAGTTGCGCGATGGCGTAGGCGCAAACTTGCAGATAGGCGCAAAGCTCGGAGCGTCCCCGGCAAGCGTTGTGGGGCCTGGCGGACGTTTTCAAATCGAATGGTCCGAGGTGACCTCAGACCTGATGCCGATGCTCGGCGTGCAGCCGATGCTAGGCCGAAGCTTTCGCGCCGAGGAGAACGATCCCGGCCGCAATCGCGTCGCGCTGCTCAGCGAGCGCGCCTGGCGCAAGCTCTACAACGGCGATCCGCGGATCGTGGGCAAAACTCTCACCATCAAAGAGCAGGCCTACACCATCCTCGGCGTGATGCCGCGTGGTTTCTCGTTTCCGTTCGACGACGGGATGCAGGTATGGACTCCCGCGCCTCTCGATGCGGCAAGCCGCTCGTCGATGCGCAGCGGCCATCAGGCGTGGGGGGATTTTTATGTGCGGCTGCCGGATAACATGACACCCGCGCAACTTGCGGATCAAATGAGCCGCACGCAGGCCGTGGCCGCGAAGGAAGTCCCGGACGGCGATTTGCCCACGCGCATTAAAGTCACCGGTTATCAGCAGTCGCTGAACGAGCGTTTGCGCAAGCCTCTGCTGCTGCTCTACGCGGTGGTCTTCGGCATCTGGGCGCTGGCCTGCCTCAACGTGACCAGCCTGATGCTGGCGCGGGCCGTGGCGCGCACACGCGAGCAGGCAGTTCGCGCCGCACTCGGCGCCAGCCGCGCGCGCCTGCTGCAGCAGACAATTGTGGAAAGCCTTCTGCTCAGCGGTCTCGGCAGCGTCTTCGGGATGCTCCTCGGACAAAGCGTCATCAAGCTGCTCTGGCGGCAGATCCATCGCAATCTCGGGGACCTATCGGGCGCCGTTCATGTCGATTGGCGCGTAGTGTTATGTCTTACCGCGGTCACGCTCATCACCACTGCCGCGGTCGGCCTTTTTCCCGCGCTGCGCGTCATGGGCCGTAACGTGCAGGGCCGCCTGCATGGAGTTACGACCACCGCATCGGCGAGCCAGAATCGCACGCGCGAAGCACTCGTCATTGCGCAGCTCGCGCTGACGCTGGTCTTCCTGGCGGGCGCGGGATTGTTTCTGCGCACCATTCACGCGCTGCGTTCGGTGCCGCTGGGCTTTACGCAGCAGAACGTGCTGACCGGCGGCATTATCCTCAATGGCGGTTCGCAGCAAATCCTGGATGCGCCGGAGACGAAGGCAGACGTAGTTCGCACCGCGTATCAGCCGCTGCTGGAGCGGCTGCGCGCCATTCCCGGCGTGCAGGTGGCCGCGCTCAGCTCGGTGCTGCCGCTGCGCACCAACTTCGAGGTGGCGATTATAACCAACCTCGACCACATCGATGTTCCCTTTGCAAAGCAGCCGAGAGCAGCCGGCCGCCTGGCCTCGCCCGGCCTGGTCGATGCGCTTGGGATCCCGATGCTGCGCGGGCGCTTTTTCACCGACGACGACAACGCGATGTCGCCCCCGGTTGCGCTCGTCAACCAGGCCTTCGTCAACATGTACCTCCCTGGAAAAGATCCGGTTGGACATACGTTATCCATGGGCAAAGGACGCTTCAGCGAGATCCGTATCGTGGGCGTGATCGGCGACATGAAGCAGGCGAAGGTCACGGAAGCGACCGAGCCGGAGATCTACTTTTGCCTGGCGCAGACGGGGCCCGGTACACCGCTCTACAACATTGCGACGGCGTTTATCCAGGTGGCGATCCGCGCGGCGGTTCCCGTGGCGACCTTGCGCGCGCAATTCGACAGGGCGCTGCACGAAGTTGCCCCGGACGCCATTACGATCGATGTGAAGACCATCCACGAAGCAGTTGAAGATTCCTTCGGCAGCCAGACATTGATTGCGCGGCTGCTGGAGACCTTCGCCGGTATTGCGCTGCTGATTGCATCGGTAGGATTGTACGGACTGCTTTCGTTTGCCGTGGCGCAGCGCACGCGCGAGATCGGGTTGCGCATCGCGCTGGGCGCGCCGCAGGCAAACATCCTGTCGCTCGTATTGCGCCGTGCGCTGCTGCTCGTAGCCGCAGGACTTGCGATCGGCGGCGTGGGCGCATGGTTTGCCGTGCGCTTCGCCGGCAGCTACATTTACGGCGTGCAGGCGCACGACGGACTCACCTTTGCAGCGGTTGTATTTGTTCTTGCGGCCGCGTCTCTTGTCGCGGCCTGGCTGCCCGCGCGGCGCGCCGCCGCGGTCGACCCCATTCTAGCTTTGAGAGCGGAGTAAACGATGATCGAACTGAAAAATGTAGAACGCAGTTACAAGGCCGGCCATACCGAAACCTGGGTGTTGCGNNCGCAAGCAGCGCGCCGATCTTGCCCGCCAGCGCATCGGCATGGTCTTCCAGAGTTATCACCTGCTCGACGACCTCACCGTAGCCGAAAATATTGACCTGCCCCTCTCCTATAAAAACCTGCCCGCCAAAGAGCGCCAGGGCATGGTGGCCGATATTCTCGACCGATTTCAGATCGTGGCCAAGAAAGATCTTTACCCCAGCCAGCTTTCCGGCGGGCAGCAGCAGTTGGTGGGCATTGCGCGGGCCGTGGTGCACGCGCCGGCGCTGCTGCTGGCCGACGAACCGACCGGTAACCTGCACTCCTCGCAGGCGCGCGAAATCATGGAACTTTTTTGCGAACTCAACCGCCGAGGCACGACCATCGTGCAGGTCACGCACTCGGATGAGAACGCTCGCTACGGCAAGCGCATCGTGGAACTGCACGACGGCTGGCTGACACGCGACGAAACGCTCGACCCGAAATCGACGGAGGTTGGCGCCAAGTGAAGCATTCAAAAACAAGCGTGGCGAAATGCATGCAAACCGCGGCTGCAATCGTTCTGCTGCAGGTGAACCTGGCGCTGGGCGCAGCCCAACCCGGACCGCCTCTCTCGCCTGCCCCATCAGGGCCGGCCTCGTCCGTTCAGGCGCCCGCAATCCAAACTGCGCCTGCGCCGCAAGCCGGCATTCCCTTCGAACAGTTGGCGCGTCCCTCGCGCAATCCCTTCGACGCATACCGCGGCAAGACCGTGCCTCCGCCCAATATGTCGAACTCCTCGCGCCTTGATTCGCTCATTCGCGACGGCAAGCTCTACCTGTCCTTGCAGGATGCCATCGACCTGGCGCTCGAAAATAACCTGGACATTGTCATCGCGCGTTACAACCTGCCCATCGCGCAAATGGACGTGCAGCGCACCCAGGCCGGAGGGTCGGTGCGCGGCGTCAACACCGGCGTCGTCTCCGGCACTCCGGGCGGCGCGGGCGTGGGCGTCTTCGGCAGCGGCTCCGGCGCCGGGGCCGGCGGCACTTCCAGCGGCGCGGGCGGCGCTGGAGCCGGCGCTTCGGGTCTGGTCACGTCCACCCTGGGCACGGGCACCTCGGTCTCAACATACGATCCGAATATCTCAGCCAACACGTACACCGATCACACCACACAACTACTGCCCAACCGGACACTTTACGGTGTGCCTGTCATCCACGCCAACACCATACTGGGCAATCTTCAATACTCGCAGGCCTTTCCCACCGGTTCCGCTCTCCAGGTGGCCTGGGACAACAACCGTCAAACCACCAACAGCCCCAATCAGACCCTCAACCCCCAGCTCAATTCCTACATTCAGGTCTACATGCAGCAGCAACTCCTGGCCGGCTTCGGGCTGGGACCGAACCTGCGCTTCCTGCGCATCGCAAAAACCAACCAGAAAGTCTCCGGCATCGCCTTTCGCGCCCAGATTATCGCCACTGTGACCCAGATTTGCGATCTTTATTGGGACCTGGTGAGCGCTTATGATGATGAGCAGGTCGGCGAGCGCTCCATGGAGTTTGCCAGCCAGACGCTGGAGATCAGCCGCAAGCAGTTTGCGCTGCAGGCGATTCCGGAGATGGATGTACTGAAAGCGGAAGGCGACGTGGCAACGCGCGAGCAGGACCTCACCGTTTCGCGCACCAATCTTGAACTGCAAGAGCTGTATATGAAGAACGCCATCACTCGCTCCCTCGACGATCCAATCCTTCAGGAAATGCCGGTCATTCCGACCGATCACATCGGCACCGAGGTCGACACCAATTCCGCCCCGGTGCAGGAGATGATTACGCAGGCGCTCAACAATCGCACTGAGTTGCAGGAGTCGAGCCTGGTGTTGCAGAACAGTGAGCTCAGCCGGAAAACCGCGCGCAACGCGTTGCTGCCCTCGCTTTCCGTCTACGGCTTCTACGCCGGCACCGGATACGCCGGCACCCCCAACCCGCTCGACAGCACCGCCATCAGCGTGCCTCCCGGCTACAGCGGGGCACTGCAGAATGCGCTGAACTACTCCTCGCCTGAGTACCAGGTTGGTTTTCAATTGAATGTTCCCTTGCGCAACCGCATCGCCAAAGCCGACCAATACCGTACCGAACTCGAATACCGCCAGTCGCAGGTGTACCTGGAGGAATTGAAAAAGCGCATCCGCATCGAAGTGCAGAACGCACGCTATGCCCTGGAGCAGAGCGCGAGCGGCGTGGTGGCGGCGCGCAATGCCCGTGACCTGTCCCAGAAGACATTCGATATCATGCAAAAGGAACAGAAACTGGGCGCGGGATCGAACCAGCAGACCCTCTCGGCAGACCACGACCTGGCGGTGGCCGAGTCGGCGCTGGTGACGGCTGAAACCGCATACGAAAAGGCGCGCATTGAAGTGCGGCGCGCCACCGGCTCAATACTTGAGAGTTACGGCATCTCGATCGCCGATGCAATCGCCGGCGTGGTGGAGGCGAACAATCACCAATAGCAAGGAACAAATCCGTGTTTTGGTTGCCGACGATCAACCTTCCATCCTTGAAGCGATCGAACTGCTGCTCGCCCCCCAGGGAATCGCTGTGGACTGCGTGCGCTCACCCCAGTTGCTGATGGAAGCACTGGGGCAGAGCGATTACGACGTCCTGCTCATCGACTTGAATTACACCCGCGACACCACCTCCGGCCAGGAAGGCCTGCATCTGCTGGCCCGCATTCATGAGTTCGACCCGCGGCTTCCGGTGATCGTGATGACCGCCTGGGGCAACATCGACCTGGCCGTCGAAAGCATCAAGCGCGGCGCCCGCGACTTTGTCCAGAAGCCGTGGGAAAACGAGCGCCTGCTCTCGCTCATTCGGGTCCACGCCGAGCTGCACCATGCGCTGCGCCGCGCACGCCAGTTGGAGCTTGAAAACCGGTTGCTCCGCGCCGAAGGCATGCCGGAGTTTGTGGCCGGCGCGCCGGCCATGCAGCCTGTATTGGAGCTGATCGCGCAGGTGGGACCATCCGACGCCAATGTGCTCATCACCGGCGAACACGGCACCGGCAAG
>PLSH01000282.1 GCA_003165095.1 Acidobacteriaceae bacterium | reverse complement strand
CAAGCGCTTCGGCAAGCTGCTTGAAGAGCTCGACATTCCTCAACCCCCTGGCGGCGCCGCAACCAGCGTTCAGGAGGCTCTCGCCGTCGGCGAGCGCATCGGCTACCCGGTTCTCGTCAGGCCCAGCTATGTTCTCGGCGGACGCGCCATGGTCATCGCCTACGACGCGGAAGCAGTCGACCGCTATATGAAGGCAGCCGTCGAATACTCCCAGGAACGCCCCGTCCTCATCGATCACTTCCTCGAAAACGCCATCGAGGTCGACGTAGACGCGCTCTGCGACTCTGAAGACGTGCTTATCGCGGGCATCATGCAGCACATCGAGGAGGCCGGCATCCACTCCGGCGACTCCTCCTGCGTTCTCCCCGCCGTCGGCATCTCCGATCAGACCCTCGAAACCCTGCGCATTTACACTCGCAAGCTAGCCCTGGCCCTCAAGGTCGTCGGCCTCGTCAACCTCCAGTTCGCCATCCAGCGCGATGCCGAGGGCGCCGACCGCGTATACGTGATCGAAGTCAACCCCCGCGCCTCGAGAACCGTCCCGTACGTCTCCAAGGCAACCGGAATTCCCTTGGCCAAAGTGGCCGCGCGGCTCATGACCGGGCGCAAGCTCCGCGAACTGCTCCCGGCGCAGTTGGCCTCCGGCAAAGACCTCGATACCGGCACGCATTACTACGTCAAATCTCCAGTCTTCCCGTGGTCGAAATTCGCCGGCGTCGATACGGTCCTCGGCCCGGAGATGAAATCCACCGGCGAAGTCATGGGCGTTGCGTCCACCTTCGGCGAAGCTTTTGCCAAGGCGCAACTTTCCGCCGGCCAGATTCTTCCAACCAAGGGTACAGTCTTCTTCACCGTCAACGACCACGACAAAGAAGCGGTGGTTGACCTCGCCCGCCGCTACGTACACCTCGGCTTCAAGATCGTGGCCACCGAGGGTACGGCCAAGGTGCTCGAAGCCGCCGGCCTGATCGTCGAACGTGTTTTTAAAGTCAAGGAAGGCCGGCCCAACGTCGTCGACCTCATCAAGGGCGACCGGATCCAGCTCATCGTGAACACGCCCCGCGGCCAGGACACATTCTTCGACGAGAAAGCCATCCGCCGCGCCGCCGTCCTCGCCCGCATTCCCACCATCACCACCATCGCCGCCGCCCAGGCCGCCGCCGACGGCATCGCCGCCATGCAGCTGCATCACACCACCGTTTTCGCCCTTCAGCACCTGCATGCGGCGAACGGCGGAGCCAAATCGTAGCCGATTGCGATGTTCCAGTACTCGCCACCCCCTCGGCCGAGACCCATTCCGTAGCAATCGGAGCCAGGAAGAGGCTCCGCCCGGCAGGCTCGGTTTTACAATGAGTACATGCTGATAGAAGGCGTCTTTGCCGCGGTAACCACCCCGTTTTATTCCGACGAGCGGATCTACTTCCGCAAGCTTGAGGCCAACATGGCTCGCTACTCCCGCAGCCTGCTTGCCGGAATGGTCGTACTGGGCTCAACGGGCGAAGCGGTTATGCTCGACGATGCCGAGTCTCGCGAAGTCTTGCGGGTAGCTGCGGAAGCCACTGCGCCGGAAAAAGTCCTCATCGCCGGCGTGGGCCGCGAGAGTGTTGGCGCAACGTTCGTCCTGGCCGAAGCTGCCGCAGAATTCCACTACGACGCCATCCTCGTTCGCCCTCCCAGCTATTACGCCGGCCAATTGTCCTCGCCCGCGGTGCTGAATTATTTCCGCAGCGTCGCCGACCATTCGCCTCTGCCGGTTCTGCTCTATAACATCCCCAAGTGCGTTCCTTATCAGATCCCCATTGAGCTCATCGCCGAGCTGGCCAACCACCCCAATATCATCGGAATCAAGGATTCGAGCGGCAGCGTCGATCGGATTCGGGCCTCAGTAGCCGCCACTGGAACCGCGCTTCGCCGCACCGTTACAGTGACTCCAATCTTTGAGGCGGTCACCGCACGCATGTTGTCCCCGGCAGCCGAATCGGCCGGAACATTTGTCTCTGCAAGCGGTCTGGCAAGCGGTATCGCTTTGGCCACAGCACCTCCCGCCGCCCCACTCAAGACGCGGAGCAGGGAAGTCGGCTTCCAGGTGCTTTGCGGTTCTGGTTCGTCCGTATTTGAATCCCTGCAGGCCGGCGCATCCGGGGCTATTCTGGCCTTCGCCGCTTGCGCTCCGCAGGCCTGCCAGGAGATCTACTTAGCCTGGAAAGATCACGATCTGGAGCTTGCCGGCGAGAAACAGCAGCGCATTGCGGAAGCGAACCAGCGCATCGTCGGCGTCCTCGGAATAGCCGGCGTCAAGTACGCCTGCGACTTCAACGGCTACTACGGTGGCCGCGTACGTTCTCCGCTCCTCGCGCTCACTGCCGAGGAAAAGGCCGGGATCGAAACCCTGCTGTCTCAAACCCGCAATTAGTCCCCCCATTCGAGCGCAGAGAACGTGAGGTCAGCCTCTACGCCCCTGGCAGACTCCGCCTGATCGAGCCGCAACCGACATTCCACCGAGAATGCGTGGCAGGGTTATCGGCCAAATCTCGCCCCTCGTAATGCCGAACCTCTTCTGAGTTCACGTCGGGGCATCTGAGTCCCCAGAATTTTGCTGTAAACTTTAGTAACGTCTAAACCAGTTATTAAAGTTCAAACTTTGGCTTGGAAAAGCACGAAATCGATTATGATCGGCTTTTCGTGGGGATTTTGGTCTCAATCCTGATTCGTGTCACTTTGTATTTGGCAAGAGCTTTTGTATGCAGCTTGTGCTGTTTTTGCCTTGAAAACGTTCCCGAATTTGCGGGACCGCCGCTCAATCAAGAGTGGAGGAGTGTACCGAGATTGGCTTCCAGTCGATAAACATTGGTGGCCGGCAAGAATCTTGAATTCGGAAGGTAGGGTATCCCATGAGTTCAGGCTTATCACCGGATTTCGATACCAGGTATTCCGACTCCATTGGAGTTGAGAAGCTGTCGATCGCGTTGATCGGCCCGGACGAATTGCGGCGCCAGGAGATGGCCCGCGCGCTTGCCGAAGGACGTGAAGCTGAGGTCCACGAATTCTCCTCCTACCCAACTTCGCTGGATGACGTGCCGAGGCTGCTGGAGCAGAACTTCGACGTCATCATCATCGACCTGGATAGCGAACCGGGAGCCGCCCTGGATCTGGTGGAGAGCATTTGCAGCAAAGGCACAGCAACCGTAATGGTCTATTCGGCCGTCGCCGATCGGGAGCGCTTGGTCCGTTGCATGCGCGCAGGCGCCCGTGAGTACTTGATTCCTCCCTACGACCAGAACACGGTCGCGGAGGCTCTGGTTCGCGCCGCGGCCATCCTCCGCCCGAGACCTTACCCCGTCAAGAAGACGCGGGGGAAACTGCTGGTGTTTTTCGGCGCCAAGGGCGGCTCCGGCGTCACCACCATTGCCTGCAATTTCGCCATCGCCATGGCGCAGGATTCCGACCAAAGCACTCTCTTGATCGACCTCGGCCTTCCCATGGGAGACGCTGCGCTCAACCTGGGAATCGCAGCGGATTACTCCACCGACAGCGCGCTCCTTGAAGCCGACCGGCTGGATGGAAGTTTCCTTCAAAAACTCGTGGCTAAGCATCAGTCCGGGGTATCCCTGCTTGCGGCTCCCAGCAAGGTTCCCGAGGTCGTGTCCACGACAGCAAGCATTGACAAGCTGGCTGCGGTCGCCCGGCTGGAATTCGATTATGTGATTGTCGACGTTGGCTCGAGAGTGGATTTAATGGACACCACTCTCTTCAAAGATGCGTCTACCATCTACCTGGTCACCCAGGCCGGCATCTCCGAACTACGCAATTCAAGCCGCCTGATCTCGCGGTTCTTCCACGCCGGCGGCCCAAAACTCGAAATCGTGATCAACCGCTTCGAGCCCCAGGTGCTGGGGATCGGCGAAGAACATATTGCCAAGGCTCTCAACAGGCCGGTGCAGTGGAAGATTCCTGACGATTACGACGCTGTGCGCCAAATGCAGAACACCGCAACTCCGCTCGCGCTCGCGGATTCCCCCATTTCAAGGCAGATCCTCGAAATGGCTAGCTCCGTTACAGGCCGTCCCGTACCCCACGGAAAGAAAAAAGGGTTCAACTTCATCGGTCTGGGCAGAAATAATACAGAGAAAGCTTCCACAACCGAAAAACCGCTTTCCATTCTCAGTCCAACGCCTGCCAATGGTACGAAGCCGGTAAAGGCCGGGGTCACGCCTGCCATTGCATGGCCAGCGCCCGACCCGATTACCTGTGGCGCCGCGCTTGGCGATACTCAACTCAATGCCTCGGCATCGGTCCCCGGGACATTTGTCTTCACCCCGAGCGCCGGCTACATGCTCCCGGCGGGAACGCACACGCTCTGGGTCACTTTCACGCCCGATGACTCTGCGGGACATCCGGTACAGGCTGCTGTCACGATCGTTGTCTCCAGGGCGACGCCAACCATCGGCTGGCCGGAGCCTGAGGCCATCTCCTACGGCGTCGCGCTCAGCTCCTCTCAGCTTAAAGCGGAGGCGTCGGTCCCGGGTACGCTTGCTTACACTCCTCCTCCGGGTGAATTGCTTGATGCCGGAACGCATATGCTGCATGTGATATTCGTTCCGGCGAACGAAGCCGATTACACTCCGGCTGAAGCCTCGGTATCAATTGAAGTCGCCAGGGCCACACCGGCGGTCGCTTGGGCTGCTCCCCATCCGATGCCCTATGGCGCCGCGCTCAGCGATGCGCAGCTGAATGCCACGGCGTCGGTTCCCGGAAGGTTCGAATATGCTCCCGGCGCGGGTGAGGTGCTGGGGGCGGGAACGCATACGCTTCAGGCAATCTTCATTCCGGAAAACAGCACGAACTACGCCCAGACCCAGGCCACCGTATCCGTTTCCGTCGCCAGGGCGACTCCGGCCATCGCTTGGCCTCAGCCTGATGCAATCATTTACGGAAACCCGCTCAGCTCCGCTCAGCTCAGTGCCACGGCTTCGGTTCCGGGGACGTTCGAATACATCCCGGGAGCCGGCGCCGTTCTGGCGGCTGGAGAGCATACGCCCTCGGTCATTTTCACCCCGGCAGATCGCTCGAGCTACACCTCGGTGCAGGCCGCCGTATCGCTCATTGTCGCCAAGGCAATGCCGGTAATCACATGGCCGTCCCCCGACCCGATCCACTGCGGCGCTCCGCTCAACGCTATACAACTCAACGCCACGGCCTCGGTTCCCGGAACGTTCGTCTACAGTCCCGCAGGGGGTGATGTGCTTGGAGCAGGTGCGCATACCCTTTCCGTTGCCTTCACTCCAAAGGACACTACCAATTACAGGGCAGCGCAATCGGCCGTATCTCTGGCCGTCACTGAGACAGCGCCAACCAGGATCACCTGGCCTCATCCCTCCGCCATTCGCTACGGTGTTGCCCTCGGCGCCGCCCAGCTCAATGCCACGGCATCGGTACCGGGAACGTTTGTTTACAGCCCCGCCGCGGGTGACGTGCTGGCGCCGGGAACTCACACTCTCACCGTGACCTTAACTCCCGAGGACATTGAGAAGTACGCGCCTGCGCAGGCAACCGTGGCGCTCGTCGTTGAAGGATTGGCGAATATCGCATCGCTGCTCACGGCGTCCACGCAGATACCGTTCCCGCAAACAGGCATCGCAAACGCGACCGACCTTTGGGAAGGCGAGCGAGACGTGGCAACCAGCGGAAGCAGCTCCACCCAGGAAGGTCAGCGTGAGACACGCACTTACAAAGGCGCTGTTTATGAGAAGGGAGAAGATGGCCAATGGCATCTCCAGCGGAAATAAGGCACGGATTACCCGATACGCTTCCTGAGGATTTCGCCGAATGGGATGGCGGAGCTTCTTCGGCGCCTCATTCCGTCAATTCTGACGGCCCCGCAACCGTCCCTGGACCCGACGTTGCTCCCGTGACGGCTGCGCAGCTCGCAGGACCGCATGCTGCCGAAGAGCCTTTGGCGAATGTGCTGCGTATCGTCCATTCATCCGCGCCAGCCAAGTTCGACGAAGAGGAAGAAGCCTTTTTCCGACGGCTAAGGTCCATTAACGATGTGGTGGACAAGTTGCCCGGCACCGCTTCGCCTAAACCGGCGCCTGTCCGTGTCATCAACGAAGGAGCTCAGCAGCCCCGCGGATCGAACGGCGCTGCGGCGGGCGAGTCACATTCCACAGCCTCGCCCCAGGCAGGCGCGCTGACCGAGGACGATCAATTCCTCTTCCAGTCGTTTCATTCCAAAAGCCTTAATGTGGAAGAGGGAATTCGCCCCCGCAAAAACTGGACCATGGCGGCAGCCATTTCCGGCGGCGTGGTTCTGGTTCTGCTCGTCCTGTCGCTCGTGTTCTTCCGGGCCAGACCCTCCACGGTGAAGCAGCCGGTCGTACGTCAGGCTGTGGCAACCGGAACGCAGGCGCCGGCAGCGACAAACGTGAGTGCTCTTCAGGCTGCGTCTTCCGCAAAGCCGTCTCCAGCTAGACAGCCGGCGGCGTCCAACTCGGATCCGGCAGCGCATACTGCGGTCGATCAGGTTGCGGACGCACCCCAGGTGCAGTCGCAGATGATGAGCGACCAGCTGGCTACACCAGCGCGAATCTCCCATGCTATCGACCCCAGGGCCGCCGAGGAAGCGCCACCCACAACACGCATTAGCGCGGCCGGAATGGAAGGTGTGAGCTCCAACAGCCCGATCGGCAGCGTCTTCAGCGGGCAGGGAGCCAAAGTAAGAGGAGTGGCTCCCAAAGTCGTGACCATCTCAGAGGGCGTTGCGGTGGGTCTGCTTGTTCAGAGGACTCAGCCTATTTATCCGCCTATCGCCAAATCGGCTCGCGTCGAAGGCAGAGTATTGCTCAAAGCTACCATTTCTGCCACGGGAATTATCAAGGACGTGCAGGTTGTGAGCGGCCCTCCCATGTTGCGGCAGTCTGCTGTCGACGCCGTTCGGACATGGCGCTACAAGCCCTATAAACTGGACAACCAGCCGGTTGATGCAGAGACAACGGTAGAAGTGGTTTTTTCTCTGCTTGGATGAGGGCCCCTCAGGTTTCCAGAGGGTCCTCGATCAGGGGCCGNNCAATGAACGGCTATCTGCGCGACTCTTCTAACGAAACTCGGGAGTTATTAACTTCTTATGAATCTGTGGCTTGGTCCCCTGCTGACAGGCACGGTTCGCATCAGCCACGGTTCGCTGTCGCCATTCCCTTAGGTACATTCGCTCCGTGTCGCTGCAGCCGAGGTCACATCTTGTAGTGCCCCAGGTCCTCGTCGTTCAAGCCCTCGAGCCAGCCACGTAACTGCTCCGCCGTGGGACCGTCCGCTGGTCCAGTCGTGTTCAACTTCGCGCTCTGCATCACCTGTTCCGCCACAAAAATCGGGCAATCCGCGCGCAAGGCCAGCGCGATTGCATCAGACGGGCGAGCATCGACGACTACCGCCTCATTGCCCTGTCTCAACCACAAGACCGCGTAGAACGTATCGTCTTTAACTTCAGTAATTACAATGCGTTCCAGCGTTGTATTCAAGTAACGCATCAGGTTTCTGGTCAAATCGTGGGTCATCGGCCGCGGCGCTGCCATCTTCTCAATCTCGATGGCAATCGCATTCGCCTCAAAAATCCCCACCCAGATCGGCATCACGGCATCCGAAGCCACGTCCTTGAGAACCACGATCGGCATGTTCGTGGCCGGGTCCATGACCAGACCGCGTATCCTCACCTCGATATCCATGGCTTCCCTTTCTCGCCCTCAGACAGCTTCGCCCACCAGGCTGTTCGGATGCGCCGCCGTCACCTTTACCCTAAGATAACTGCCAGGCGCGGGCGCGATGGGTTGTGAGCAGGTAAAATTCAC
>PLSH01000357.1 GCA_003165095.1 Acidobacteriaceae bacterium | reverse complement strand
CTTCGATTCTCACTTGGCGAGAACATGCCTTTCCATGAATTGTGCGCTGATGTACACGAAGACTATTGCTAACCCCCGTACCCCGATGACTGCGTGTCGTCTTGGGCCTTCGCAAGGCCGGCCGAAAACTGGCGATCACCTTCACCTTCTGCCCCCAACAGGCACAGAGCATCAAACAGCTCACTCATAGTGCGTATAGAAAGATGGCGGCGAACAGTATGGAGTCACAACCCAACAACAAACACGCTGCGTAGTACAGAGAAAAGGTGCCCACCGATTTCGGCGGGCACCTCTATCTGTGCGAAGGGGCTTTCTAGCGGTCGATCGTTAAATGATCGCGCCTGTTCTGCTGCCAGCACTGCTCATTTGAATCGGTGCAGAAAGGCCTCTCCTTTCCATAGCTGATGACCCGGAAGCGGCTGGCTGGAATACCATCGCTGACGAGCGCTTTCTGAAGCGACTCAGCGCGTTTCTGCCCTAGCACGATGTTGTACTCAGCCGATCCGCGTTCATCGCAGTAACCGCCGATCAGCAACTTGATGTCCGGGTACTTGAGCAGGAATGCGGAATCCTGTTCGACTACAGGCGAGTCCTGAGTGCGGATGTCGGCCTTATCGTAGTCGAAATAGATGTCCTGCATATTTTGCTCGAATAGCTGTTCTTGAGTGATGGGCGGGGGGGGAGGCACCGTCTTGGGCTGAGGAGGATTGACCGTGAGTCGAGCGTTCGCCTCCACAGTGCCTCCGGGCCCTTTGGCGGTGAGCGTGTAGGTGGTCGACCGGGTAGGCGAGACGGACTGGGAGCTGTTGGGAGCAACCGAGCCGATGCCCTCGATCGACGCGTCGGTAACGTTGGTTGTCTTCCATGTCAGCGTGGCGGATTGCCCCTGGTCGATCACCGACGGGTTGACGGTAATGTTGGCGGTTGGCAATGGCGCGGGTGCGGGCGCAGGTGCGGGTGGTGGAGGCGGTGGGGGCGCGGCAGCCTTCTTGTGGCATCCTGCAAGAATCAGGATGGCTGCAAGGCAGACTGCGACTCGATGCTTTTTCAGCCTAGAGTGGATCATTGTGAATCTCCTTTTTCGTTATGCAACGTTGCGGCAATAATGACCTGCGGTCATTTCGGCCGGCCATTCAACGTGATCGATTTTCAGGAGTATTCAGGGAGCGCGTTGTCGATTTGCGCAAGAGATCGAATTGATCCGCAGCTCCGGAGGCGCTGTTGGTGGTGTCGCCTGCGACCACATGGGGGCTAGCAGCCGCACAGTCTTCAGATCGTCGATTATGGGCGAAGTCGAATCTTCAACGAAGATTCTCCTGGGCAAGCGGGGCGCGGCAGAGTTTGGTTGTAGGGTGAGCTCCGGACGGAGGCGGGTGCTTGTCGATGGGTGGAACCGGGCAACTGGTGTTGCAGCCGCCAGGATAGCCGAGTCGATGTCCCAGGGTGATGGCTGTGTCGATGCTAGTTTTAGTTGATCCGATGCGGGGGCCGAGATCGACGTAACAACGCCCAGCAGGCAGATACCTGCGGTGCGAATTGTCAGGCGCAAGCCGACGATCATACCCAAACATACTATAGATTCACCGAATCGATCTATCCGGCGGCTGGCGTATGGCTAGGTGTGGTGGGGTTTATGGTGACGGGAGCGGTACAATCCAAGCGAATCAGGGCTAAAGGGAGATTCCAGTTATCATCATTCCATGCCCCCAAGTCCACTGTCCCCGCGCCCCCTCAGCCACGTCCTGCGCGCGTTGGTCGAGGTCGCTTTCATTATCTTCCTCTTCTACTCCAACCTCCTGATGGGCGAGTTCAACCGCACCAATGGCCCAGGTAAGAGGTTTTCTGTCGCCATGGTTGACATCTTCACAATCAAGAATTTTGCCATCGCCATCATTGCGGCCTCCATCGGCTACGTCATCTTCGAACATCTGC
The DNA here is from genome assembly GCA_003165095.1 of Acidobacteriaceae bacterium. Next base: position 678 of record PLSH01000357.1, on the reverse strand, counting down.
GCAAACAACTCTAGGCAAGCATCCGCGCAGCCAGGGCCACCGGAAAGATCTCCTATGCGAGGATTCTGGCCGTAAAAGCCACGCGGGTGCGGATCGTGCGAGTTCAGATTTCAGGAATCCGAGGGTTGTGAGCGATCGAGGACTTGAACATACCGAAATCCCGTATCAGTTGATTAGCAAGGAGTGTCCGAGAAATCGACAAGAAAGGCTCCTGATTACGCGGTAGGACCCAGCACGGCACGTAATTGCTCCCTTTTTCGACCTCTAATGCGGTGTGGCTCTTGTAAAACCCTCAGGAGCGGTGCAATTTCAACATATCGGCGCAGAAATAGGAGATTCCGGTTTAGGGCAATTCCCGTGGGATATTCTGGATCGGAGGAGCCTTCCACACGATGACGGAACCCATGCTTGCGGCGCACAGAAGCTGGTGGCAGGTTCCGTTCGTGGAGCGCATGGCCCCGCTGCGGCATAGCGAGAGCCAGGTTTTTATGGCTCTGTCGCTGCTGATCGGCGCACTGACCGGCCTCGCCGTGGTCGCCTTCATCGTACTGACGGAACGCCTGGGGATGCGGCTGTACCCGGTGCAGGGCGCGCCCTGGCGGCGTCTCTTGCTCCCGGTCGTGGGATCGCTGGGCATCGGTTATCTGCTCTATCGCTTCTTCCCCAATGCGCGCGGCA
>PLSH01000429.1 GCA_003165095.1 Acidobacteriaceae bacterium | reverse complement strand
GGCAATGCTATGCCGGCCAGATCGCTCAGCATCCGTTCCCGGGCATCGGCGGAGATGGCGCGGAGCACCTCTCGAAGATCGAGATTTGAGGTGATCTTGTTGGTCAAGTCCAGGAGCAACTGAAGTCGGTCGTTCTGAAGTCGTAGATCGGATTGTGCGGTCAGGTCAGTCATCGGAGAACCTTATTGAGTCAGACTTCGTGAGGCGAGCGCCAGTTCATGAGCAACTCCGGCCGAAGAGCATTGACCTTTCCGCAGGATAAATTACGAAATAGCCACACGATCAGCGAATCTCTTCATAGCCTGTCGCTTGCGCCCGGATTTTCTGGATGCAAGCGTAGGTAATAAACCCGGAGGAGTCAAGGGGCAACCTGAAGAGGCGGCCGTTCCTTCCTGTCGAACTTGCATCGACAATTGCGACTCTCGACAACTCCCCTCCAGAGAGTGCCTTTTCCACCCCGCTCATTCTACGGCAATTAGCGATCTGCTCCTATTTGGCATTCCACCTGCGAATACAGGTATGTCGGCCGCTGTCTGTTGAAAGCGCTTTGGCACGGAGCCGGACAGGACAACAGTTCTAATCCAGATGGTAAAGATGCAAAAGTTGCGGGTGAAATTGGGGTGCCTGGCATCCCAGGCCAGACCAAGATCGGAACACTCCAAATTTGTGAGAGGTAATGAAATGAATGTTTTCTGCTGCTCTGGTGAGACTGTGTCTCCCCACGTTAAACGGGCTCTTTCGGTGATCTGTGCATCCGTCCTTCTGCTGGCTGGATGCCAACGCAAGCCGGAGGTCGCTGCGGATCAGCCCGTTCCCGTGCGCCTGCAGCTTCCCCGCCATGTCCAGCAGCCTGTGTCGGTCGCAGTCAGCGGATCAGTCGAAGGAAACATCACGGCGCTGACCGCCTTCCAGGTGGGCGGCCGGGTTGCACACGTCTATGTTGAGGAAGGTCAACGGGTCGCCAAGGGCCAGCTCCTGGCGGACCTTGACGCCACAGATTATCGGAACGGTTTCGATGCTGCATCCGGCGAGGCAGACGCGGCTTCCGCCACCAACGCGAAAGCAAAAGCAGGGCTGAGGCATCAGGAACTGGAGCAGGCGAGGATAGATTTCGAGCGCACTCAGGACGAATACCAGCGCCTCAAGTATCTCTACGACCATCAAAGTCTGCCAGCCAACGACTTCCATAAGATCGAAGCGGCGTTTTTTGCCTCGCAGCAGCGCTACGACATGGCGCAGAGCGGAACGCGTGTCGAAGACAAGCAAGCCGCCTCGGCTCAGTTGAGCGCCGCAACCGCGCAAATGCAGGAAGCGAAGAAGCGGCTTGCCGATTGTCAGTTGCGCGCCCCGATTTCGGGCTTCATAGGAATGCGTCAAATCGAGGTCGGAAATACAGTCGCTCCTGGCGTCCCGGTTTTTTCTGTTGTCGATCTGGACCCCGTGAAGGTGAGAGTGGGAATTCCAGAAGCAGAAGTTGGAAAGGTACGAGAGGGTTTGCGTGCCGAGGTTTCCATTCCTTCGCTTGACGGGCAGCGGTTCGACGGGCGCGTCGAGGCAATCGCCGCGGCGTCCGATCCCGCTTCACGTACATATGTTTCGAAGATCGTGGTTCCGAATCCCAAACATCAATTACGTGCAGGCATGGTCAGCGAAGCACACGTGATCGGAGATGCCCAGGTGAACGCCATAACCGTGCCTGGTTCGGCAATCGTCAGGGACGAACGAGGAGTATCGCAGGTCTTCGTCCTGGCCCCAGGTCAGAACCGGGTCTACGGCCGCCGAGTCGAAGTCGGATCAATGATCGGAAATGAAGTGCAGATACAAACTGGCCTGAACGGAAGTGAGCAGGTGGTCGTGAACGGCCAGAATTATGTCCGTGAGGGATCGCTGGTAAAGATCGAAGGAGGAAGCCGATGAATCCGGTCCGTGCTGCTTTACGCTACCCCCAGGTAACGCTGTTTCTGTCTGCCGTGGTCTTCCTCCTTGGTGTCTATTCCATGGTGAGAATGCCGCGCCGCGAGGATCCGAAGATCACGATCCGAACCGGCATCGTTGCCGCCATGTATCCGGGCGCGACCAGCCAGGAGGTTGAAGACCAGGTCACGCGCAAGATCGAAGAGCACCTGTTTCACTTCGAAGAAGTTCGCCGGGATAAGACCTATTCGACCACTCGCAATGGAATGGTGGTCATCAACGTCGAATTGAACAAGAACGTCGTGAATGCTGATCAGTTCTGGTCCAAGCTGCGTCTCGACCTGGCTCTGCTCAAAGCCCAGGAATTGCCCAGCGGTGTTTTGGGTCCGATGGTGGATTCAGACTTCGGCGACACGGTTGCTGTCCTGATTGCGGTGCATGGCGGCTCGTATGGGTATCGCGAGCTGAAAGATTATGCGCGGACGGTTGAGGACGGTGTTCGCACGCTTCCCATGGTATCGAAGATCCATCGCATCGGCGACCAGCCGGAAGCGATCGAGGTCGACTCCTCCAATGCTCAACTTTCCCAGTACGGTGTCACTCCGTACCAGGTGATGCAGGCTCTCCAGGGACGCAACACCGTCGAGTATGCTGGCCGCGTTTCTGACGGCAATAACAAAGTTCCAATTCAGTCGGGTGATAGGCTTCACACCGAAGAGGACATCGGACAGCTGATGGTCGATGTGTCGCGTACAACAGGACAGCCGGTCTACATTCGTGACCTGGCGACTGTTCACAGGACTTACAAGGATCCGGACAGCTACGTCCGAATGGATGGCGAGCCGGCGATCCTGCTTTCGGTTGAGATGCACGAAGGCAACAACATCGACGATCTCGGTAAAGACCTGCACGCCAAGCTGGCAAGCATTCAGGCCGGATTTCCGCCGGACGTCAAGCTCGATCTGGTTGCCAACCAGCCCAAGATGGTGCATGAGCGCGTCCAGGACTTCATGAGGGAGTTTGGCATTGCGATCATTGCCGTCATCCTGGTAACGATTGTTCTGCTGCCTCTCCGGGTCGCGCTGGTAGCTGCGATTGCAATCCCCACATCGATTGCCATGACCTTCAGCACCCTCCAGATCTGCCACGTGGAGATTCAACAGGTCTCGATCGCGGCCCTTATCATCGTTCTCGGAATGGTGGTCGATAACGCAATCGTCATTGTCGACAACTATATTGAACTGCTGGATCATGGGGTGCCCATCGACGAAGCGGCGGAACGGGCTGCGAGCGAGATGGCCGTTCCGGTCCTGGCTGCAACTTTGGCCATCATTGCGGCCTTTGCCCCGATGCTTTATCTTTCAGGCGCAACGGGCGAATTTATCCGGGCTTTGCCGATCACCGTGGCGCTGTCGCTGACCATCTCCTACCTGGTGGCGATGTTCCTGACTCCGATGATGTCGAAGTGGTTCATCCGGACCGGGCTGCAGACGGAGAGCCACGGAAAGCCGGAGAGCCATGCAGGTTCGGAAAAGTCTGAAAAACTGTCCCTCCTCGATTACATGCAAAAGGGCTATAACGTGATCATCGCCTGGGCGATGCAGCACAAGAAGCGCACTTTGGCCGGCACCGTGCTCGCCTTTTTGGCTGGACTTGGTCTTTTGTCCATCGTGCCGCAACACCTGTTTCCCATGGCTGAGCGAGAGCAGTTCGTCATCGACATTTGGTTGCCCGAGGGGACCCGGATCGAGACCACCGACGCGACGACACGCCGAATCGAGTCGGTCCTTGCGCACGAGTCCCTCGTAAAGGAATATGCCAGCTATCTCGGGTCGAGCCTCCCGCGCTTCTACTACAACGTCAACCCCCAAATACCCGCTCCTAACTACGCTCAGATCCTGGTGAACACGAACGACGTGAAGAAGACGCCGGACCTGGTCGAAAAACTGCGGCACACGCTCAAGGATGTTGCTCCGGAAGCAACGGTGATGGTGAAAGAGTGCCAGCAGGGAGACAGCATGGAGGCTCCGGTCGAGGTCCGCATCACGGGCCCGGATGCGGCTACATTGGAGTCGATCGGCAACAATGTGCAGGACGTGCTGCGGCATACGCCGGGCGCAACCTACATCAATACCGACTGGCACGAAGAGGTTCTTGAAGCTGGCGTGCATGTGCGCGAAGAAGTGGCGAATCGCCTGGGTCTCAGCAATCAGATGATCTCCCAGGAACTTGCCGCCGGGTTTGAAGGCCTGCCCGCGACCACCGCTTGGGAAGGGGATCGCAATCTCGACGTTCTACTGCGGTTGGATCCTGCTCAGAGAGACAATTTCCGGTCGGTAGAGGACATGTACGTTACATCGCCGGTTACCGGAACAAGGGTCCCGGTGGATGCCGTCGCAACATTGAATCCGGAATGGCAGCCGGGGAGAATCGTGCGCAGGAACGGCGTACGCACCCTTACCGTGCGTGCCTTTCCCGCCCATGGACAATTGGCCAGCAATATTCTGAAGCTGGCTAGCAAGCAGGTGGACGCCATGCCCCTGCCGCCCGGCTACAAGATCGCCTACGGCGGAGAATCCGAGATTCAGGAGGAGACATTCGGCGAGATGAAATACGTGCTGGCGGCCGCCGTCATGCTGATCTTCCTGATTCTTCTCGTCCAGTTCCGTAACCTCCTGGACCCGATCATTATCATGACCGCACTGCCTCTCGCGGTCCCCGGAGCTGCCCTCGGCCTTTTCCTGACGCACAATACGTTCGGATTCACGGCCTTTATTGGCCTTATCAGCGTCGGCGGGTTGGTCGTCCGTAATGCGATCATCCTGGTCGATTACATTCACCAGCGCATGAGAGAGGGAGTTCCCCTTGATCAAGCCGCGCTTGAGGCCGGCGAACGCCGTCTGCGCCCGATCTTCCTCACATCGATGGCGGCTGCGGTAGGAGTTGTTCCGATGATCATTTCAGGATCGAGCATGTGGTCTCCCATGGCAAGCGTCATCGCCTTCGGCCTGGTTGGGTCCATGGTGTTTACTCTTGTGGCGATTCCGGTTATTTTTGTCGTTCTACAAAGCCGGCACATTCGAAACGCGACAATCGTCACGCCACTTCTTCTTCTGTTCCTGTTCGCTGCGTCATCGCAAGCGCAATCTCGGCCCATCACGCTCGACGAAGCAATTCAGCTTGCCAGCAAGCAGAACTCGCTGGTGAAGATGGCGGGCGATAAAGCCAAGGAAGCGGATGCGCGAGTGATTCAGGCGCGCGCCAATTACTTCCCGGTGATCACCAGCCAAACCATGGCGAATCACCTCGACCAGAACGAATTCCTCACGATTCCCAAGGGGTCGTTCGGAACCTACGCAAGCACGGGAGTCGTTCCCAATAATGACATCAAGATCCAGGTAGGCAAGCAGGACGCGTTCCTCACCATAACGGGCGCGGCGCAACCGATAACCCAGATGTACAAAATCCACGCGGGCGCATCCGTCGCCCGCGCGGATGCGGCTTCGGCGCACAGCGATCTGCAACAGGCTCGGCACGAAGTCACGCTCAATGTGAAGACGCTCTTTTATAACCTCCTCTCGGCCGAGCGGCGCAAGCACGCCCTGGAACTGCGCATCCAGGCTGGAGAGCAAGGCCTGGATGAGGCCAGAAGCGGAGTCGCCTCCGGGGTTGTTCTTGAAGCGAAGGTCCTGGAAGGCGAAGCCCAGTTGGCAACGGCACGGCATGCTCTGGGCTCGGTGGAAGACGCCATCGACGACATGAGCATTCAATTCAACGATCTGCTTGGTTTGGCGCTGAACACCGACTTCGCATTGGTCGAACCGGAGGAAGACAAGGAGCCGTCCGGCCCCGGAACTTCCGCGGAGACGCCCAACTCCGTGAAGGATCTCGAATCCGAGGCCCTGGCGAAGAACCCGAGCTTGCTGTCAGCCCGGCACACGCTCGAAAAAGCCCATGCGGCACTGAACGCAGCGCGCGCCGAGTACATTCCCGACGTCACCGGGTTCGCGCAGAACGTTCATCAAAATGGCACTCCGCTTCTCCCGGAGAACAATGAAATCGTCGGCTTCCGGGCGGAGTTTACGATCTCCGAGTTTGGCAAACGCATTGGTCTGGTCAAGGAGCGCCATGCGCAGCTCTCGGAGGCGAAAGAATACGTCCACCACGCTGAAAACCAGACGCGCATCGACATCGAGAAGGGAGTCCGAAAGCTGAATCGCACTCAGGACGAGCTGGACGCGGCGCGGCGGGCCGTCAAGGCGGAAACCGAAATGGCGCGCATCGCCGGCGAACAAGTGCATACCAGCACGGCGAATCTCTCCGCGCTGCGTGAGGCGGAGGCAAAACTGGCTGAAGCGCATGCACAGCTCTTCGATGCCGAGAAGGACCAAGTGATCGCCCAGGCTGAACTTGAGCGCACGCTTGGCCGGGAGTAAGACCAAATGCTGCGAATCTTAACCAATCCGTTTTGCCGCGTTGGAGTGTGCCTTCTGCTTTCTGCCGTAGCAGCAGCGGCGCAACAGAACACACAAGCAGAAAGGCCCTCCATCGGGGTCGCGCTCAGCGGAGGCAGCGCTCTCGGATTAGCCCATATCGGTGTGCTTCGTTATTTCGAAGAGCATCGTATTCCCGTCGATAAGATTGGCGGAACCAGCATGGGAGGCCTCATCGGAGGCCTCTATGCAACCGGCATGGATTCATCGCAAATCCGGGCTACCGTTGAAAGCGCTGACTGGAATGCTCTCTTGAGTCCGAGCCTGCGATTCGCAGACCAGCCCATCGCAAACAAGCAGAAATGGAATCAAACATTTGGCGATGTGACTCTGCGGTTCGGAAGGGGCTTCTCGCTTCCGTCCGGTCTCAATCCTGGCGAGTCTCTCTCGCTGTTACTCAGCCGATCGACGATGGCGTATTCCGGCGTCACCGATTTTGACCAATTGCCCATACCTTTTCGCTGCGTCGCAACCGATTTGGTGAGCGGCAATTCGGTCGTGTTCGGCAAGGGCTCATTGCCGGTCGCAATGCGCGCGACAATGTCCCTGCCCGGAGTCTTTACGCCGGTCAAGTTGGACCGGATGGTTCTTGTGGACGGCGGCGTACTCGACAATATTCCCGTGGATGCCATTCGAGACATGGGCGCGAAGACCGTAATTGCAGTTGCTTTCAAGACTCCCATAGTGAAGCCCGACCAGTTCAAGTCTCTGTCCGATGTTATGGCACAGACCATTTCGCTTGTCGTTGCGAAAAACGAGCAGCGCTCGCTTTCCAAGGCGGATCTGGTGATCCTGGTAGATACGAAGCGTTTCTCTTCAACCGATTATCAGCGCTGGAGCGAGATCATCGAGGCTGGCTACCAGGCGGCCCAGGCAAACGCTTCCCAACTTGCCCGCTTTGAACTCTCACAGCAGGAGTGGAATGCGTATCTCGCCCAGCGCAAGGCAAGAATGCGGTCCTCCAGTGACAGAGGCCGGGTGCTCGCTGTTTCAAGCCCAAATCCATCGTTCCAAAAAAATGCACAAGCCGAGATTCAGCGGACAGTAGGAAATAGGGTCGTCTCGGAGAAGGAACTGGAAAAGACCTTGTCCGGCATGGTCGCCGCCACAGCTGTACCTGGGGCCGCCTACGAATGGCAGCAGGATGCTACTGGGCTTGGAGGCTACAACGTCAAGTTTGCCGAGCGCCCCTCCGATCGTATTCTGGTGCGCGTCTCGGGGCAATACGCCGCGTCGCCCGGTGAACCTTCGCGCTTTGGGGTGAAGCTGTCTACGGCAGTGGTTCCCAAGAACGCCTATAAGACTCAAATCTTGAGTACTGTAAATCTTGGCTACGATCCCACACTGCAGGTCGAAGCTTACAATCCGTTCGGCGGAAGCCAGTACTTTATTGCGGCCCAGGTATTTGGCGGAAGAACACACTTCAACAGCTACACAGGACCAGACCGCCACAGCGACACGCGAGACCAAGTCGGCGGGGCTCTTTACGCCGGCATCGGTACTGGGCGTTATGCTCAGCTTCGGCTCGGTGGCCGCGCCGGGTACGATTGGTACGGTCGAACTGTGTCCATTGACGGGGTTCCATCCAAGAGCGGAGGATTCACAGTTCCAGAGGTGCGGTGGATCGCAAATCATCAGGATTCGGGTGGACTGCCCACGCGCGGAACGCGCTCCGAAGGCGAGGCCGGTTATTTCCTGCGCACTACCGGAGATTACCCTTTCGTTCACTCAGACTCCAGCACATTTAAGCCTATAAATCGTGATGTGACTTTCTTTGCGCTCAACCATATCGGCACCAGCTTTGGTCGAAAGCTTAACTATTTCGACCAGTTCATTGCCGGCGACCAAAGCAGCATGGCGGCATTCCGGTACCAGGAGTTTCATGCAAATACGCTTGTGACCGCGGGCTCCGGGGTAATTTTGCGTGGCCGGCCCATTCGGCATGTTTCATCCCATCCAGGGTTGGCGCTCTGGTATGAGGCGGGCCGGTTCGATGCCGGCTCCGCGGGCTGGAGTACGCATCAGAGTTCATCCATCGGTGCCGTCTTCCCGTCACAGCTTGGAGCAACAGAATTCCAGGTGAGCTTTGATGAGAATGGGAAAGCGCGGTTCCGGCTGCTGCTTGGGAGTTTTTGAGTACCGGCGGCAAAGATGGTTGCGACCACAGCCCGTTGGACCTGTCCGACATTTTTGTACCAATAGCTGTGGGCGATGCTCACAGAGGAGCACGAAGAACATGGATGACGTTATCGCCATCACGCAGAACATAGCCAAATTCGTGTTTCGTGACCAAGGGCGGTGGGACGAGTTGCGCAATCTATTCCATCCGAACGCTTCGATTTCGGTCACCTGGTATTCGGGACCGATTGAAGGCTTTATCGAGCGGTCGGTTAAAATGGCGGCAGCCAGCAGATCGACCACATCGAAGCATTGGATCGGAGCTTCAAGGGTTACAGTCGAGGGAAATCGAGCCTTCAGCGACACCGATGTAGCGACCCTTGCCCGCACGAAAGTTGGCCCCATCGAAGTCGACGTGACCAGCTATCTACGCTTCTTCGACCGGTTCGAACGGCGCGGCGACGGCATCTGGCGTATCGCAAGCCGGACAGCGATCTATGAGAAGGACCGGATTGATCCAGTCAGGCCTTCGCTTCTGTATCCCCTTGTATACAGATTGGCCGGTTTCAATTGCTTTCCCCGCTCCTACCGTCACCTAGCCGCGGCCTTGGTGCGCAACGGCCAGGATTTGGCGAAGCCGACCATCGAAACCGGGACCAGAGACGAAGCGGAGTTATGGCGGGACGCAAAAATATGGCTTGCCACACCAGACTGAGTTTCCAAGGCCAGCCGGGGCTCCAACTCCCCTGATTGATGGGATCTCGCACTCGGCGCAGTATTTTTCAGCAACGGAGGAGGCGGACGAATACAATTCGATGCCTGCGTGCCTGGGTCCCATCAGCACGCAGGCGTCGAACGACTAGCGCGCCAGCACGTCAGCCGCCTTGAGGAACCACGGGTCCAGCGGCTTCTTACCCACGACCACCTCTTCGAGTGGCGTGGTGATGATCGTGTCCTTCTGTTCGCCGACCAGGATTCCGCACTCACCCGAAATAATGCGCTCGACCGCTTCAGCCCCGAGTCGGGTGCCGAGCAATCGGTCCCTGCATGTCGGCGTCGCACCACGCTGCACGTATCCCAGGACCGTGGACCGGAACTCGATCCCCTTCAGGAGACCATGCTCTTCGAAATACCGGCACAGGCCTTCGGCGTTGTATCGCGCACCCTCTGCCACAACTACGATAGCGTGCGGCTTTCCTCGCCCGAACGCCTCCTGGATGCGTTCGGCCAGTTGCTCCGGAGCGAGATCTACTTCGGGGATGACAATCGCTTCCGCGCCTCCGGCCACGCCCGCCATGAGCGCAAGAAAACCGCATTTGCGCCCCATTACTTCCACCAGCAGCACACGTTGATGCGAACTCGCAGTGATCTTCAGATTGTCGATCGCGTTCAGCGCCACGTTCACGGCTGTGTCAACACCGATCGTGACCTCCGAACCGTACAGGTCGTTATCAATCGTCGAGGCTACACCGACCACCGGGAATCCCATTTTGCTCAACGCATTGGCGCCGGTCTGCGAGCCATTACCGCCGATGACCACCAACCCATCGATCCCTGCGCCGCGCAAGCGCCGAACCGCCAGTTCTACGCCTTCTTCCGTTCTGAACTCCGGACAGCGTGCCGATCCGAGAATCGTCCCGCCGCGCTGGATAATGCTGCTCACATCTCGCGGGCCCATCCGTTTGAAGTCAGCCCCAATCAGACCCGAATACCCATGCATCACACCCCAGGTATGCACTCCGCGCGAGTGTCCCGTGCGAACGACTGCTCGAATAGCGGCATTCATCCCTGGGGCATCGCCTCCACTTGTCAGCACTGCAAGATTATTCACCAATTCTCCCCTGATTTGAATTTGGTTCGTGTGTAATTGTCCTCGGACTACGGACGGGTAACGCGTGAAGATCGATAGCCGGTATCCAGCTCCGATCTCCCCGGCAAAGGACTAGCGTGTCGAACAACCAGGAATACGAAGCATCACCGGTACCAGAGGATGTCAGATGCCTCCAAAGGGACAAACGCTTCCGGGTGAAAAGGAACAATCCTGGGCGTAAAATCCTCCGGCGGACGGCCCGCGGGAACTGACGCGGAGTAGCGCCAGACATTCTGTCCGACTAAGGATTCGCCGCGAACCATGACCTGCCGAATAGGTGCGTCGCCATTGGCCGCGTTGGCGTAGAGTTCGACCTGAATCGCGCCAGTATCCATTTCGTCCAGATGAACCTGAATGTCGAAATGATGATGCTCTTCGGTGCTCTCGATTCGCACCGAGCCGAATCGCAACCTTGACCAATGTTCGGCGAGATGACGCTTCCAGTCGAGCAGGCTCTCTGCACATTTGCCACTGTCGTTGGCTCTGCGCAAGTAAACCGCGGCTAGGGGCAGATAATACTTTTCCGTGTACTCCAACACGCATCGGGTTGCAGAAAACGCTGGCGTCAGCCGGGCCATGCTTTCACGCACCCGAGCCATCCAGCCGGCAGGAATACCTGAATTGTCCCGCTTGTAGAACTCCGGAATGACTTCCTGTTCGAGCAGGGAATAGAGCTGCTCAGCTTCCTTGGCGTCCCAGGCTGGATCGTCTCCATGTTCGAGGCCGTCTCCCAACGCCCAGCCCACATCCTGGGAGTACGCTTCGGCCCACCAGCCATCGAGTTCGGACAGATTGAGTCCGCCGTTGACCAGCACCTTCATCCCACTGGTGCCGCATGCTTCCCAAGGACGGCGCGGTGTATTCAACCAGAGATCGACACCTTGTACCAGGTGCTCGGCCATTCGCATGTCATAGTCGGCGAGGAACACTACATGTGAACGCGCGTGGCCACGGCGGATAAACTCGATCCAACGTTGAATCATCGCCTGCCCCGGAGTGTCCTGAGGGTGAGCCTTGCCCGCGATCACCAACTGTACCGGCCTCTCTTTATTCGTCAGAATGGCCAACAAGCGTTCCGAGTCGTGCAGCAGCAGATTCGGCCGCTTATAGGTGGCAAAGCGGCGCGCAAAACCTATCGTGAGTGTATCCGGCTCAAAGATCCTCTGGGCATCGGCAATTTCTTCTGGCCGTCCGCCATGACCCGCCATCTGGCGCGCCAGTTGTTTACGGATGTAGTCGACGAGGGATTTTCGTGAGGCCGAACGCATCTGCCAGAGGCGGACGTCTGAAACCTGTCGGACATTCTCGCCCAGTTCTCTGATCAGGTCATCTGGCTTCAGATGCGTCGTCCACGGGCGCTTTCCGCACACCTCCGTCCACAACTCGTCGGCCTGGGCAGAACCCCACATAGGAACGTGAACACCGTTCGTCACATGGCCGATAGGTACCTCCGCTTCCGGCCAGCGGGGAAAACTGTTGTGAAAGATTTTCCGGCTCACCAGCCCATGCAGCCGGCTCACACCGTTGACTGCTCCGCTGCCCCGCATCGCCAACAATGCCATGTTGAAAGGTTCCGAGTTGTCCTCTGGGTTGTGACGGCCGAGGGCGAGCAGTGTGTTGATTGGAATGTGCAGAATGTCGGCCGCATAGTGCCTGAAAAAAGTGTCCATGAGTTGTGGCGCGAATCGGTCGAATCCTGCCTCCACAGGGGTGTGGGTAGTAAAGAGATTCCCAGCGCGGGTTGCCGCAAGCGCAACGTCAAACGGCACGCCCTGGCTCTCCATGAAGTCCCGCGCTCTTTCGAGTACGGAGAACGCAGCGTGACCTTCATTGAGATGGCAAATCTCAGGTTGCTTTCCAAGCACGCGTAGCAGGCGCCATCCCCCGATCCCCAATACCATCTCCTGGGCGATCCGCACCTCAGGTCCGCCGCCATA
>PLSH01000332.1:52267-59488 GCA_003165095.1 Acidobacteriaceae bacterium | reverse complement strand
GGGTTCCCGTTCACGCCGCAACTGGGTTACAACCCCACCGGCAACGGCGACACGCGCAACCCGGTGCGGCCCAACTGGAACCCGGCCTTCAGCGGCAACCTGCATCCGCACACGGCGGGCGAGTTCTTCAATCCGGCTGCGTTTTCTGCGCCCGCCACGGGAACCTACGGCAACGTATCCCGTGACGCGCTGACCGGCCCCGAGCTCACGGAGCTGGACTTCTCCGCGGTGAAGAACTCGCAACTTAGCGAGCGCCTGGGGTTGCAGTTCCGGGCTGAGTTCTTCAACATTCTCAACCACACAAACTTCCTGACGCCGAACGAAGTGGTGTACACATCGGCGACCTCGGGAATCTCACCCACGGCGGGCGTAGTCACGGCCACTTCCACTACTTCGCGCCAGATTCAGTTCGCCGCCAAGTTGCAGTTCTAAAGCCTGCTTCTGTTCGAATGCCGCGCGCTCCAGGTCTCTGTTTCGAGGCCTGGGGCAGCATGGCTCCGACGCCGGCATTCTCAACCCTCCTTAAGCACCGCGGCCAGGGAACCGATTCGATTGCGCAGCCGTAGTAGCAAGAAGTCGTCGCACACATTCGATCGCGAGGACCGGGGCAGCCAAAATGAATCCATCCAACCCTATTGCGGGAATGGCTGTGCGTCAGGCGGCGCTGGTGGCTAGTCAGGATGCGGGGCAGGAGTTGGATTTTGAGAAGCAATAGAATTTGGAAAATCGGCGCAGGGATTGGTTGCCTCCAAACCATTACGGCTGCTATAGTGCAGCTTTGGCAGCATTCCAAGTGGTTAATAGACGGCGCCGCTGAACTGTCCGGCAGAAGATGCTGGGGTTGGGCCGGTAAAAGCGCTGCGGAATGGGCCTGCTTCACCTTCGAGACTTCGGGCCAGGACGCGAAACGCTAGCGGTTGCTGGAGATAGCCAAGTGTCCGAAGCTCCTGAAAATGAAAACGTGAACAAGTTGAAACAGCGGGATCGAGTGCCAATTGCGCACCGCAAGCCCACCATGAGCGATGTAGCCCGCCTGGCCGGGGTGGGCACGATGACCGTTTCCCGGGTGCTGAGCGGTACCGTTCGAGTTTCAGCGGATACGGCAAAGCGGGTACAAACGGCGATCGACCAGCTCAAGTACCGCCCCAACGAACTGGCGCGCGCATTCCGGGGCCAGCGCAGCCACTCAATCGGCCTGATAATTCCCTACCTCTACGACCCATTTTTTGCCAACTGCGCGCAAGCGGTGACGACGGTAGCCAAGGAGCACGGCTATTCGGTGATCATTACCACATCGGCGGAAGATCCGGAGACGGAGTACGTCGAGGCGGAACACATGCTGGAACGGCATGTGGACGGGATGGTGGTGATCCCATCGAACTTCAGGCAGACGCGGCTGACGCGGGCGCTGTTTGGCAAGACCCCGGTGGTGGCCTTCGATCGGCCGGTTCCCGACCCGTCACTGGACGTGGTTCTGGTGCAAAACACGGCCGGGGCGCGGCGGATTGTGCAGCACCTGATCGAGCACGGGCACGAGCGCATCGCGTATATGGCATTGAGCCGGAGCCTGTTTACCATCAACACGCGATTTCTCGGTTATCGCCGGGCGATGCAGGACGCGGGCCTGAGGGTGGATGCGGCGTTCGATTGCTCTTCAGAGGAAGTGACGCTGGGGATCCTGAAGCAGAAGATGAGCGGAGATCATGCGCCCACCGCGATCCTGACGTCAAACACGCTGGCAACGCGGTATGTGCTGGGCGCGATCGCGCACATGGGGTTGAGGATTCCGAGCGATCTTGCGTTTGCCGGCTTTGACGACTTCGAGCTGGCGGAGTTCACATCGCCGCCGCTCACGGTGGTTCGGCAGCCGGCGCAGGAGATGGGCCGGGTAGCGACCAGCCTGCTCTTTGACCGGATTGCGCGGGGCGAGATTCCGCACACCGGTAATCGGATCGTTTTGCCGGTAGAGATTGTTCTGCGCCGCTCCTGCGGCTGCAAGCACCGCACGCCGGTGGTCATCCACTAGGAATTCGCGGGGTTCGGATCCCGGCGGAGGACAAACGAGGGGTCGGCCGCGGAATCATGGGAGTCCTGTGGCGCGGCCGGCTTCCTGCGTACATTCGGGCTCCACTCCACGGACAATCCACAATCACATCCAGCGGCTCGCGCAGGATCAGCCGGAGCGTATATGTGCCTGGCGGGAGCCCTGGGGCGAGGGATTTGCGCGCGTCAAGAGATCGTTACCATTTTTGCGCTTCCGGATGGAAGGCGCGTGGGCCCTGAAGCGGGCTGCAGAAGGTTTAGTAAATCGAATTTGCTAGCATTTCAGGCTATTTGCACAGGGTGTGAAAAATTTTCCTGCGAATCACGGGACTGTCGAATGGGACCTGTGGTACAAATGGTAACAATCTCAACTGGGGTGGAAACAATTTCACTGTTGGGGTTTGCGACGTGCATATGGCAGACGTTGGATCGAGTCGCGTGCTGACTTTTGACGTTGGCGGCAGCCATGTTTCCGCAGCAGTCTGCCACGGGGAGAAGTACGAGCTTGGGCCCGTGGCAATCGCGCTTTATGCGGACGTAGAAACCAGCGACGCCTTCGTGGATCTTCTGTGCGCGCTGGGGGCGAAAGCAGCGACCGGGTGCGAAGGCGGCATGGGCGCGACGCTGGCGGTGCCTGGCCCTTTCAATTTCGAAGCCGGCATCAGCCTGATGAAGCACAAACTGCCCTATCTTTACGGAGTGGATCTGCGCCATGCGCTGTCAGGGCGCTTGGGCTGCGAGCCCGGCGAGGTGCGATTCCTGAACGACGCAGACGCTTACCTGCTGGGAGAAGTAGGCGCGGGAGTCGCGCGCGGTTTTCGCCGCGCTGTGGGGCTGACGCTGGGCACCGGAATCGGGTCTGCGTTTACGGTGGACGGCAGGCTGGTGACCGAAGGCCCTGGGGTTCCGGCGGACGGCGAGATCTGGAACGTCCCATACGAGAGCGGGATTGTGGAAGACTTTGTGTCGGCGAGGGCAGTCTCAGGCAACTACGAACGCCGCACGGGCAAGAAATGCACCGTGGCGGAACTGGCAGCCGTAGCGCCCAGCGATCCGGATGCAGAGGCGGCTTTTGAGGAGTTTGGACAACACCTGGGTCGGGTCGTGGGAGTGTTGCTGGCCGATTTTGCTGCGGATGTGGTGGTGCTTGGCGGAGGGATTTCCCGCTCCGCGCACCTGTTCCTGCCGGTGACGCAGAGCCAGATCAGCGATGAGACTCTGCTGTTGCGGGTGTCGGAACTCAAGGACCGTGCGCCTCTGGTAGGTTGCGGAGTGGCGTCGTTCAATGGATGCAACGGCACTGTGGCGCCCGCCGGGGTTGCTTCGGCACAAGGGACGGCATAGGGCCAGTTCGCGCCGCCTCGACTTGAAATTGATGAGCTGAACCGGGGAATTCCTGGAGGGGCTCTCATGTTGAACCAATGTTCCCCCTGAGGCTGGAGCGTGTGCCCTTCAAACTGACACACAACCAGAACCCTGTACCGCTTGCCAGTGAATGGGCCATCTGATAACGTTTGGTGGGAACGATGACAACCATCGAAACACCTCCCCAGTGGATGAGCCTGGAGTTGAGCCAGCGGCGCCTGTGGCCGTAGCAAGACTCCAAGGCGGTTTCGAAGGCCTGGAGTTCCCACATGAACAACGAATGCGTAGTAGGAATTGCTCAGCCGCGCCGTTTGGGCCGGTTGATTACCGTTGCCTTGATTGCCACCCTGCTGCCGGCGCTCGCGCATGCCAAGACCGTTGTCTTCTGGCAGGATGGATTTCCGACTGTGGGCAGCGAGCCCGTGGACCGCAGCTCGCTGACGCAGGCGCTGGATGGAATGGACGCGCAATTCGCGGACCTGAAGAGCCTGGACGATCCCGCAACACTCAAAGATGCCGACTTGCTGATTCTGCCTTACGGTTCAGCCGTGCCGGCGAGCGCATGGAAGGCGATCTCCGACTACCTGCACACGGGCGGAAACCTGCTGGTGATGGGCGGGCAGCCGCTGCGGGTGCCTGTAACCGGTGTGGCTGGAAGTTTTCAAGAGTCGTTAGCCCAGGACACGTACTCTCGCGCTCTCGATATTCGCCATACATATGAGGTTCCGGTTCCTCGCGATGCGCGATTTGCGTGGAAGTTTGGGTATGCGTTTCCCCAGACGCCACAGATACATGCGCGGCGATTCTTTGCCGTGGAGGGACGCCTGGACGGTTTGGGTTACATGGTAGATAGCACGGGCCTCCTGACTGCGGCTCCAGTGATTGTGATCAACCGTGGATTTGGGCCAATGGCGGGCAGCCGCATTGTGGCGCTCGATTTCGATCCAGTGCCCGGTTATTGGCAAAGCACGGACGGGATCGCGCTGATCCGGCAGTCCGCCGCCTACGCAAGCCAGAGCGCAGTGAGCTTTTCGATTGAGGAGCTCTACACGGCGCTGAGGCCGAGCGAACCGCCGCAGATCACCGTGCATGTACGCAACCAGCGCCAGCAGCAGCCGGGGAGCACGGCGGGGGTTGAAGCACAGATTACGCTCAGTTCCGAAAAAGGCGTGGTGGATACGGCAACGCTGCCGATCCCCGACGGAAAAATCTCGGATGTTGTTGTTCCGTTCAACAAGGCGCTCGATCCCGGTTTTTACAATGTGACAGGAATATTGAGTGCGGGCGGCAAGTTCCGCGAGTTTTATCAGAATGGTTTTTGGGTTGAGGAGGCAACGGCTGTGGCATCAGGGCCGGTGCTGGGCGTGCATGGGGATTTTTTGACGCGCGACGGCGCACCGTTCTTTCCGGTGGGGACCAACTACTTCACGACAGAGGAGAACGGATGGGACTTCTCCGGGCCCAGGAACGCGTGGTTGTGGGAGAAGGACTTCGACGAGATGTCAAAGCACGGCGTGAGCCTGGTGAGGACCGGCGTGTGGATGCCGTATGGGAAGTTTATCNNAGCGGCACAAGATTGCGGTAAATTTCACGTTTTTTGGGTTTTCTCCTCGTGCGAGCGGAGGGGGGCGCAACGAACCCGATGTGGCGGCGCCCAATCCTTATCTGGATCCGGCTTCGATCCAGGCAAATCAGGCTTATGTGCGATCGGTGGTGGAACACTTCAAGGATGTGCCGTGGCTTTCGTACGACCTGATCAACGAGCCGAGCTTTTCAAACCCGCACCACACGTTCAAGGGCAATTATCCGAACGGCGATGACACCGAGACTGCGGCGTGGCGCAAGTGGCTGCGCGAGAAATACGACGGGAAGCTGGATGCTCTGGGCAATGCCTGGCACGTGACTCCAGAACAGCTGGGGAGCTTCGACACCGTGCCGCTGCCGTCGATTGGAGACCTGACGGGAGGAAGGTCAGGGAACGTAAACGGGGTGCGCGCGGTCGACTATAACCTGTTCGCGCAGGATATGTTCAGCGGTTGGGTGCGCTCGATGGTTAGCCTGATCCGGGCCACGGGGAGCAAGCAACTGGTCGATGTGGGCCAGGACGAGGGCGGAGTCACCGACCGGGTGCTGAACCAGTTTTATGGCGGTGCAGGAGTATCGTTCACGACCAATCACACTTATTGGCAGGACGATGCGCTGCTGTGGGACTCAGTGGCAGCAAAACGGGTTGGGGTTCCAAACATCACGGGAGAGACAGGCTATCAACCGGCCTGGGCGCCGGACGGCACATGGCGCTATGACGAGCTGACCGGGCTGGGGCTCACGGAACGCAAATGGGCGCTCGGCTTTGCCGCCGGCAGCAGCGGGGCCATGCAGTGGGACTGGGCGCGCGAGGTCGATTTCGGGATGCAGCGGAGCGACGGCTCGGCCAAGGTGTGGGAAAACATGATGCGCGACCTGGGCGCGTTTGCACAGAAGGCGGCGCCGCTGGCCACGAGCCTGGAACTGCCGGACGTTGCGATTGTGTTACCGCAGTCGTTTCAGATGTCGACCGGAAACGCATATGCGCTACAGGCGCAGCAGACAGCAGTACGCGCTCTTTACGGATATGCGCGCAGCCAGGCTTACGCGGTGGGCGAGTACCAGACGGAATTGCTGGGAAAACCAAAGCTGATTATTCTTCCGTCGCCATATGGTCTGAACGAAGACGCATGGAAGGCGATCGAGGAACACGTGAAGGCGGGGGCGGTTTTGCTGGTTACCGGGCCCTTTGACGGAGACGCGCACCTGCACGCGACCGGAAGGATGGACGCGATCGGGCTCCCCTACAAGACTGAAGCGTTGACGATTCGCGAGCACCTGATGCATTTTCCAGGCGGCGATGAGCGGGTGATTTTTTCAGGCAACAAGACCACATTTCTGAGCACCGCGACACTGCCCGGCGGCAAAGACTGGATCGAGATGCCGCTGGGACGCGGGAAGATTCTCTTCGCACCGCTTCCGCTGGAACTGAACGACAATCTGCAGGCGGTGGGCGACGTCTACCGTTACGCGTTGAAGGCAGCGGGCGCGACGCCGGTGTATACCACGACGCTAAAGGATCCGGGAATTCTTATTTGCCCCACGCGTTTTCCCAAGGCGACGCTGTACGTGATTACGTCGGAGTCAGATCAGCAGCAGGTGAATTTCGTGGATGCGCGGAGCGGAAAGCAGTTTGCCGGAAAACTTGCGAGTGGACATGCGGCGATTCTGCTGGTGGGCTCTGATGGCGAACTGCTAACGGCGTATAACTGGGGCGGCCAATAAGGCCGCAGGGTTACATGGCAGGAACATAGCCGGCGGGGGGCGGGCGCAGGCAGCACCCGCCGGTTTCGCATAGAGGGAAAGCGGCGGTGCGACTGGCCGCGTGGCGGAGTCATGGTCTCCAGAAGGTCGAATGTGTGGCGCTCAGATAGCCCGGAGCCGACGCCCGAGCCGTGAATTGCGGTCTTATTGATCTCTGTATAAATAATTCAGTAGTAAATATTGAGGTTCTGAAGACCTATGCCCAGGCTGAAGGGGAGCGTGGTACGGTGGCGTGATGCCCGGCGACAGGGAGGAATCGGAGCGCTTCAAGTACGCTTCTCTCCGGGGCGTCCCTTGAAGCTGGCTGCTGCCGAGAGAAAGCGTCTGGGCGGCCTGTTGCTCAAGGGGTCGATGGCGCAGGGATACCGAACCAATCTGTGGACCACGGCCCGCATTGCCGAGATGGTCGAGCGTGAGTTCGGAGTTCGCTATCACCCGGACCATATTGGCCGCCTGATGCACAGC
>PLSH01000332.1:27928-52183 GCA_003165095.1 Acidobacteriaceae bacterium | reverse complement strand
CTGCTTTTCTACGACAACATCGGGCAGGACGAGGTCTGTGTGTTTTTGCGTGAATTGCTGCACCACCTGCGCGGTCATGTCATCGTTCTGCTCGATGACTCTTCGACACACAAAGGACGCTACCGAGTTCGGTCGCGGCCGGAAGACTCTATGGCTGGCGTTTTTGCGAAGCCGGAGCGGAGCCTGCGGCGTTGAAGCTGAATGGCGGGCCGAACATTCGCCGAAACAGAAAAGACCCAGTGTGAGGCTTACAGGGTCTCACCCGCTTGATTGGCGGGATGCGGGCGCAGTTGAGCCACTAGGGCATTTCTAATTTAAGTATTTACATGTTAGTGGACGCTGGATCGCGGGGAGAGGCCGAGCTCGATTGCGCGGCGTCTGGAAGTGAGCCGAGTCTGGGTTTATCAGGTTCGTGAACGCGAGCAGAAGTCGGGCAGGTGCACAAGTTTTCAGATCGGCGGCCAACACCATTCACGGGTGGCTGAGATGGAGTCGGTGCTGCGTGCCTGGATCGAAGCAGAGCCGGATCTTGCCTTGTCCGAGTTGTCCGAACGGCTGGCCAAACAGGGTGTTTTGATCAAGCCCGGTGCACTTTGGCATCAGTTGAACAAATGGAATCTCACTTTCAAGAAAAACCCTGCTCGCCAGCGAGCAAGAGCGCGAGGGCGTGCAGCAGGCGCGACGAGCATGGGTTGAGTCGCTGCCCCGGATGGATGTAAAGAAGCTGGTATTCATTGACGAATCGTGGACATCGACTGGCATGACGCGGCGTTGTGGGCGTGCCCCCAGGGGCAAACGCTGTATCGGATCAGCGCCGCACGGGCACTGGAAGAGGACTACCTTTGTGGCTGCTCTGCGCCGCAGAAGATTGACCGCGCCGATGGTCTCCGACAGTCCCATCGACGGGGAGATGTTTCTCGCCCTTATTCGCGAATTGCTGTGTCCAACGTTGCAGCCAGGAGACATCGTTGTCGTCGACAATCTAAGCAGCCGCAAGGTGTCAGGCGTTGAGGAAGCGATCCGGGCCACAGGCGCCACCCGCTCTATCTGCCCCCCTATTCTCCCGACTTCGACCCGATCGAGAAGTTCCTTTCCAAACTGAAAGCGCTCCTCCGCAAAGCGGCCAAACGATCCATCGATGCCCTCTGGAAGGAGATCGGCGAACTTCTCAATGCCCTTACGCAAAAGGACTGCTGGAACTTCGTCGCCTCTTGTGGATATGTAAACACTTAAATCGAAAATGCTCTAACAGCGAAATGCGCAGACCGGCGACCCTTCAATCACTTCCGAAACTTCAGATCTCAGTTTCCGCAATATATAAACCAAGCCAAAAAACATCACGCCGCTTGCGCGGCGTGATGTTCCTGACAGGTTAGTTCGGTGCTTTGGTTTTGCCCTTACTGCACCGTCACGTTAACGTAGAACGGCAAGGAAACCTGGTTCTGGCTGCCTTCGACTGCTTGTCCGTTATACGGCGCGGCCCAGCTCGACTCTGCCACTCCCACATTGCAGTTATTGCTCTGGCCGGTCGAGGGAACGCACACGGTGCCCACTTGTTGTGCCGTGACGGTGACCGCGTACGTTCCCGACGGCGTACTGAGCACAGGGTTGGCGCTGAGGTTGGTGGTAGAGCAAGCTGTCAAGCTACCAGCCAGGGCGCCGCCCACGACCATCAGGCAAACCATCAGCAGCATCCGGCTCTTATCAAAAGCCTTACGCCGGAAGAAGAGGCCGATCATCCCGAAGCCAAATATGGCTGCGAACGTGACCGACGCCGTTGTGGCGATCTGGCTGGTGGTGCCCACGGCTATATTGGTGTGAATAGTCATGGTTGCCAGTCCCTGCGAGCAATCGTCTGCGCCAGTTTGGTTTACCGTACCCTGTGCCGCTGCGCACGGGATATCTACCGCAGTCGAGGTGTTCGGATCCGGGTTCGGATAGGTGAACGAGCAGGTGGCGTGAGGCGGCAGGGCGGTGCATGCCAGGGACACTGGAAGGTCGTAGTTGTTCAATTGCCCGCCTTCTCCGGCGTACCCATAACCCAATAGAGAAGTGAGGATGAGGTTGATGCTCGCGGTAGAGCCGGCCGCCACGCTCAACGTCGGAGCAACGGTTGACGACGATGCAGCCGAGGTGGTGATCTGCAGCATGGGGCTGCGGAGGACCTGGAACGTTTCCGGTGTCCAAGTGACGCCAAGGAAGTTTACATCTCCGCTATACACCGGGGTAATTGCGTGTGTGGAGACGACTGGAGTGAAGGTGGCATTCAGGAGCATCGGCAGGCAGGAGGTATTGAAGGAGGCCCCTGCGCCGCTTGGTTTGGCGCCGGAGTTGTTTATCTGAAGTACCGCCGCGCCGGCGCTTGCAGGGCAGGCGATGCCGGAAAGTCCGGTCAGCTCGCATGTTGTGATGCCTACACCCGCGGCAGAGGTTCCTGTCGGGCAGGTTGAGGAGTTGTCGTTGAAGGTCAGCGTGCCCGTGGGAATGCCCAACGCAGTGTTCACCGTCACCGGCCAATTATATTCCCAGAAGTTTACCGACCCGTCGTACGGCGTGGATCCGTCGGTCTCCAGCACGTAGGGCAAGTAGGGTGGTGGATTGGGATCCCCGGAGAAGCCCACGATCGCCGACTTCGCGACGGTAGCCGTTACCGAAACTGTCGATCTTCCGAAGACTCTGTCGCCGCCATAGGCTACCGTGAAAGTGCTGGGGCCGGCCATTACCGGAGCCAGGCTGATGGTGACAGTGCCGTTCGACAGGGTTCCCGTTGCCGTGGTTGATTGTGCAACAGGAGTTGGAACTGGAGTAACCCCGGGAGGCGGAGGGTACGGGAGTAATTTAACGATCCAAGTTGTGAAGGTCACGGTGACAATCCCGGTGGGAGTAGCGGTGCCGCTCGACGCCTTGACGGTAACCGTGATCGGCGTATTGACCACTTCGGCCGAGCTTGAAACGGTGGCGGTGGTAACCGAATCAGCCAGCGGCGCACTGACACCGGTGACGTCTATAACCGAAGAGTTCACTGCATTGCTGGTAATTCCGATGACGCTGGTGAGCGTCCCCTGTTCTCCGGGCCCTGGGCTCAAGGTGATGTCAACTTGGCAGGTGCCTCCGGCAGCCAACGGACTGTCGCCGATGCAGGTTCCGTCGGCACCAGTGTAGTCCATCGAATTCGAGCTGGTGTATCCGGTGACAGAGAGCGTGGAATTTCCAGTGTTGATGACGGTGGCGTCCAAGGACGGAATAGCGCCAAGGGCCACGCTGCCAAAGTTGAGAGTGCCATTTGTGCTGACGAGGGTAAGACCACTGCCCGCTGCCGGGGCGAGATAAACGTTGCCCATGCGATCGATGGCAACCGCCGAGTTATCGGCTACGTCAGAGGCAATCGAAACCTCTTTGGTTTGATCCAAGACACCGCTGATGAGCGGAATCCGCTCGGTCGTGGTTTTGGACGTAATGTAGACCGCGCCGGAGGGATCGACCGCAAGGCCGGTGGCGCCAGTCAAATTGGTAATCGGGGTCGTCCAGGCTCCGCCAGAATACTCAATGAGCTTGGTGCCGTCGATGACATACAGGTTATTGTTTGAGTCCACGGCCACGGCGGAAGGCGATGTGAAGCCGCTGGTGAAGAATGTCTCCCATTGGCCAACGGTGGGTGTTGTGCCGTTACCGGGGTTGCCAATCTTGACGACACGAGCGTTGGCAGGGTCGGCCACGTACACGTTGCCCAGGCTGTCAGCCGCGATATTCAGGTTGGCGCCGAGTCCGCTGGTCACCGTGATTTGCCCGGTGGCGACGAGCCCGCTTGGCCCGAATGGTATCTCGTAGATGTTGCCGCTGTCGGCTATGAAGACATCACCGCCGCCATCGACTGCTACGCCAGTGGGATCCGCCAAGTTGGTTCCAAGCGAAACAGGAGTAGACGTAGAGGAGGATCCGGCCGCATACATCAGAACCTGTTTAAGACCAGAGTCCGCTACGTAGATGTTGCCAGCGGCGTCGATCGCGATCTGGCTAGGCTGCGACAAGGTAGAGCCGATTGTGGACTCTATGCCGGGCAACGAAATGACATTCGAGCCCAGACCGGTGCCGTGCAGGGTAATGGACGAAATGACGTTGCTGGTCGGATTTAGCAGGAGCAACTTGGCTGAAACGCTGCCGACGGCGGTCGGGGTCATGGCAACTTGCTCGGTGCATGAGCTGCCGGCGACGACTGCCGTACCCGCCACGCAACTTCCGCCGGTGATGGCGAAGTCAGGAGTTTTCGCGCCCGCTTCCACTATGACGGCATTCCCCGGAGTAACGGCTCCGTTAAACACGAACGAAATTGGCAGCGGCGTCGCACTGGCAGTTCCTACAGCGAGGCCTCCGAACTCTCCGTACTCGAAATTGACGGTGGCGACATCTGCCTCGCCATTGGATTGCGCGACCGTGGTGGGAACAAACATGGCGTGATTTGCGTTGACGACGACCGATCCCTGGCCAGTCAACGGCGTGAGCTCGATGGTCCCTGCCGTATCCGGCGTTCCCGAGGGGTTGGGGATCAGGTAAATTCCAGCGATCTTGTCGGACACATAGAGGTTGCCGGCAGCGTCAGCCCAGACACCGGAGGTGTTTGCCAGCGCGGCGGGAGCCACATTGGCAAGGCTCTTCTCGTTGGCGGGCACGCTATTGAAATTGGCTGAGGTTGTTGGGTTGTTGGGTAACAGCGACAACGTCTGCGGGATCTCGAGGACACCGTTGATGCATGTGCCCGATGGGCATGTGTTCGGTGTGGCCGTGAGTTTCTGATCTTGCTCTTCAACCAAATAAACATTCTCTTCCGGGTCTACCGCTTCCGAGGTCGCCCGGGCTTCCATGGTTCCAAGAAGCACGTCGTACTCGCCTTCAGAGGGCGTGGCGGTGCCAGGGCCGATCACCGGCAGGTAGAACATGAAATTGGAATCAGTCTGGTTGGCGATTACCAAGTTGTTGAATTGATCTACCGCGAGTCCCCAGGGCTGGAAGCCCCAATTCCAGTAGGGTTGAGTCGAGTTGTTCAGGGCGCTGTATTGCGCGATGGCGGGGCTGCAACCGGACGTACCGGACGTGGGAGTGAGCGCGGCGAGCCCGGGCCAGGTGTTCGTTGCCGTGTCGTACTTGTAGATGACGAGGCAGTTGGACCAGTTGCCTTCAAGATAGAGGTTGTTGAAGGCGTCGACGGCGACGCCGGGATTATTGCCGCCGCCCAGG
This sequence comes from Acidobacteriaceae bacterium, assembly GCA_003165095.1. The sequence goes on along the minus strand of PLSH01000332.1, from coordinate 46,951 downwards.
CCCCCTGGAACAACGAGGGTGATAACAGGCCCTCCATTCGCCGGGAATTCATAGAGAGCGCCGTTGCTGTAATCGTTGACCAGCCAGTCACCCTTCGTGTCGAGGGCTGTCTGGTAAATCGTGCCCCAACCGGTGGGATGTGTCATACCGGTGGCCGCGCTGGCAACCACGAGCGGCGATTGCCCAGCGGCCCCTACGGACAGGCAGGCGCAGGCGAAAATCAGAGTGAACAGTATTCCGGCAAACCGGCGCATAGCGGTGAACGACTTGGTGGCCATTGCATTCCTCCCGAAAATAACTCGTATCGAACCGCCGCGAGCGGATTCGCCCCACTCCCGGCTCGAGGCTTCCCTTTTCTTCCGCTTCCGGGGAGCTGCCCCTTACTCCCCGAAAGCACTGTTCTTGTCTGCCCGTTTTCCGGGCAGAGGCTAGCTTGCTAGTTCACGGTCACCGGCAACGTAAATAAGGGTGTTGTCAGCGAGTTCTGCGTACTGGAATTCGGAATAACCGTGATGATTTGCACTTTGTAAGTCCCTGCAGGTGTGACCACATGGGGGGCCGGCAGCACCGTTGAATATCCCGCGTTGGTGCAGGCCGTAATGCCCATGAATACGCCGGAAAGCATCAGAGCGACGCACATCATGGTCAGGTAGCGGTTCAGTCTCTTGCGGCCGGCGATCAGACCCAACAGACCTAACCCGAAGAGTCCGGCCAGTGACCAGGGAGCTTGCCGCGCTATGGAAGTGGTTGTCGTGCCACCGTTAACCGGCACGTTGGTGCTGATCGTAACAGTAACTGTGGTGGCCACCGTGGGGCCGTTGTTGCCCACAGGGAGTTCTCCGGCGGCGGCGCCTCCCCCAGGATAGCCGAATGTGCATTCAGAGTACGGCGGCAGCGATGCAGTTACGCATTGCATTGAGACATCCGCGACAAATCCAACCAGGGGCTGGAGAGAGAGAGTCACCGTACCTGGCGTTCCGGGGGTGACTGTCAGCGTGGCCGGAGAGGCGGTAACCTCATCGCTTTTAACAATGACCTCAAAAGCAGGCAGCGCAATACTCTCGCTGGTAAAGTTCACATCGCCGCTGTATACCGCAGTGATGTTGTAGACTCCCTGGGCAAGATTTGCCGTAGAGAAGGTCGCGTTCCCGCTGGAGTTCAGCGGCAGGCTAACCTGCGTCGGATCGACCGGCATTCCACCCACCTGGAAGCTAATGGTCCCGGTAGGCGTGCCTGTGCTCGAAGTCACGGAAGCGGTGATCGTATTCGTAGTCGTGACGCCAAGGAAGGTATTGCCGTTGAAGACCGTAAGGCTGCTGGCGTTGCCCTCCGGCGGGGAGACAGTAAATGTCGGCGCCAACGTGGCGACGATGAATTTGACCTTGGTTCCGCTTGCGGCAAAGTCAGGAGCCGTGCCCACCACGCCTTCGCCGCCGTAATCAGCTACGGCAGAATAAGTTCCGCCCTCCAGATTGCTGAAAGCGGCGAATGTTACAGTGCCATCCGAACCCAAAGGCAAGGTTTGCTTTGGCTGGCCGCTGACCTCGAGCGTGACGTTGCCGGCGGGAGTGCCGTTGCTTGCCAACTGTGCGGCCACTGCTACAGAGATCGTCAGAGCTCCCGGATATACGGCGCCGCCGGCCGGATTTGTAGTGACCGTAAGTGTCGTCGTCGTGGCATTACGAGGATCGGTGACCGCAAGGGCCGAAAGCGCAACGTTGATGCCGGAGGGCGCGTTTCCGAGCGGCGAGGTCGTGGTGCCCTGAATAGATACAGAGGCGCTGCTGCTGCCTGCAGCCGAGGGCGTCAGTGCAACGTCAAAGTAGCAGAAGGAGCCGGGTGCGGTGGCAACGGTGGGACCGCAGGCCGGTGTGTCACTGGCGCTGCCCACCGAATAGTCAGCCGCGTTGGCGCCTGTGAAAGCGTCCGGCGGGGTGGTCAATATCACGTCCATGGGCTCGTTGCCGACGTTGAACAACTGCGCTTCCACGTCAGTTTCGGAGAACGGAACGATCTGCCCGTAATAAATGGAACCGCCGATGCCTACCTCTGATACCCCGGCAGTTGTGGTGGCCCCGTAGGATACGTACGCGTTCTGAGATCCATCCAGCGCAACGCTATACGGGATGATGGGGGGGGCAGTGGTTGACCATGAGACCGCGATTGCGCCATCGATATTCAGACCGGACGTGGAGGCCTCATAAGGAATCCATGTAAGGCCGGACGCCTGCGCCACAAACACCGAACCGGAGGGATCGACCGCGAGGCCGGTGACGGGAGCCTTGAGCTGGCTGGTCACTTCAGTCGCGCCGCCCCAGGGCATCGTAATCTCCCACAGGTTATTGCCATCGGCAACCCAGACGTTCCCGGAATTGTCAGTAGCGATAGCCGACGGGCCGGTGAAGCCGGCGCCAAGGGTGAGGGTTGGGTTGTTGGCAAGCATAGCTGAGGTCTGCGGATTCGGCACCTCGACAACCTGCTTGTTCGCCTCGTCTGCCGCAAATACATCGCCTTGGGCGTCGGCGGCGAGACTGAGCTGGTCGCCCAGGCCGGTCAGTAGTGTGGTCTGCTGCGAGGTAGCGAGCTTACCGTTGATAAAGGGGATCTCGATAATGTTGCCCGAGTCGCCTATGTAGAGATCGCCGGAGCCGTCAACTGCGACGCCGGTGGGCGCGGTGAGGCCGGTTCCAAGTTGCGCACCGGGAGTGGGAGTCGTCGTTCCCGCCTTATACTCTTCGATATATTTCAAGGCAGAATCGGCCACAAACGAATCTCCCCAGGGATCAGCCGCAATCTGCTTGGGGGCGGACAAGCCTGAAGCGATCGATACTGCCGCAGGGCCGCCCTCGCCACCGATTCCGTCTGAAACCGCACCAAAGGCGTATGCCGCCGAACCTTGTCCAACGCCAAAGACGTATGCATCGCTTCCATCAATGCCGTTAGGATTGGCGGTATTGTCAATCTGCACTTCGGTGCTGACGCTTCCCACGCTTGCCGAACTGGTCTCCACAAAGTACTGGCACCAGCTATATTCCGAGCTCGTGTTCTCGGTGTTACTAAAGGCTGGATAAGTGGTGCCTGAGGTGCAGGGCAGCACTGGGGTTGGACCGAGCGGGAGCACTGGGTTCGGGTTGGCGGTGAGCACGGTGAAGTTGGAGGCGCCAGGCTTCGCCATAACAAAGTTGCCGGTGGTGGGCTGGCTGAAGCTATAAAAGAGGGTCTGCGGCGCGCCCGGCGTTCCGACGGGTGATGCACCTGCATTGAGCGCGCCCTGCTGCCAAAGAACAACGCTCGATGCTGTGCAGGTGGCGTCAATGGTCTGGGCACTCGTATTAGTGCAGGCAGCGGATACTGAACCAGCCGGCCCCCAGTTGCTGCCGCCGCCGCCGTCCGGAATCCAGAGAAGACCTCTGGGGTCGATTAGAACAGGGAACCCCGTGCCAACTGGCGAGATTCTTGCTGTATCCGCCCAGACCAGGTTCGGGTTGGTTGGAGTGCCTTCGTTGGGAATCATGAACACGCCGTCAACCAATCCGCCGTAGGAGGCACCATTCTCGCTGCCAAAGTACATGTTGCCCCATGCATCGATGGTCATGCCCTTGATGCCGTTGAATCCGATGTCGATTCGCGGCAGCGTTTCTTCAACCTTGCCGGTTCCGTCGCCCGCGATCGGCGCAGAGCCGGCCTTGATTTCCAAGATGCCGGTGACTCTGTCGCTCACTGCGGCATAGGCATTCTCAATAAAAAAGAGGTTTCCGGCGTGGTCGACCGCGACCGTGGTGGGATCATCTTTAAGGTTGGTAATGACCGGCGTAACAACTCCCGCAACGCCGTTTGTCACCTTGAACTTGTAGATATCGCTGGAGGAGTCGCTCACATAGAATGTGCCGTCATCGCCAATGATCATGTCCTGAGGATTGATTGCCGCCGTGGTGCAGGTGGGGTTGCAGGTGGTGAGCTGCGGTCCACCTGCCCAATTGGTGTTGGACTGGAAGATCCAGGCCCCGTTGGCGTAGGGCACCCGACAGAACTTGACGGCGGAGCCATACCGGTCACCGACATACAGCGTGTTGTCGGCGTCGATAGCGATGGTTCCGTTCCAATACGTCCCCGAGTACTCTAGTAGCGAGCAGTCGGAATTGACATTCTTCGGTTCTGGGCCGACCAACAAAGTGGGCACCGACGCGCCTGGCGCAAGCTGATAAATGTTGCTGATGGCAGAGTCAAGGTAGGCGATGTTGCCATTCGGAGCAATGGCCATCCTGTAGATCTGGCTCCAAACGCCGGTGTTGCCGTGATTGAAGGGAATTACGGAGCCAACCGCTACCGGGGCCGGCGTTTTGATCGGCAACTGGGCCGTGGACGCACTGCTCATGAGCAAGCCGACAACTAGTACCAGGCATGCGATCCTAACAACTTTACGAAACATGACAGCAGACTCGATGGCCATAATACCCCTCCAAAAACGATCTTGATCCGGACTTTCTTTTCGAACGGCTTGCCTGCCAACCGTCCATCTTCACGGCATGAGCAAGGCGCCGCACTCTCTTAGACTCCCTGACCGGCCAAAAGGCTATCGCCAGGCGGCCGGGCCCGCGCCAGTGGGTCGGCGCCACAAGCGCAGGCCCGCCGGACAAAGCAGCGTTAGAAGGTAAACTTCCCGGCAATTTCCATGAGCCGGTTGCCTACCTTGATGTTCGCAATCCCGAAATCCTGATACAGGAGCACATTTTGCGTCAGCGGCTTTCCAACTGTCGCATTCTGGAACCCAAGGTCCAGGTTATCCGTATCCTGGTTGTTGAACGAAACTAGCGGATGGTTGAATACGTTGAATGCGGCCCACCGAACTTGCAGGTTCTTCCCCTCGCCCATGGAGAAGTTCTTCAGCAGGGTCACGTCATGGTCAACGTAATACGGCGCGTGAATGTACGGAAGCCGGTAGGCGCCATTAGTTCCGGGAAGGGGCAGGCCAAAGGCCAGCGGGTTGACGTACTGATGAGCGTGCGGCCCTCCGACCGGGTTACCCACCACGGTCGGCATCAACTGGATATCCGGCGAGCCCAGCCAGACCGCTGGGTTCATGCTCTGGACGCAGTACGTGCTTCCGGGTTTAGGAGCCGAGGGGGGCGCGGGCTGGATGCCATAGGTGCTTTCACAGGTATTTTCATTTTGAGGATTGGTCTGGTTGGGGTAAGCAACCTGCACCGGCAGAGTTGAGCCGTATCCGAATCCGAAGTTCTCACCTTGTTCGGAGGCCAGCGGGAATCCGCTTTGTACAGTGGAGATTCCGGAAATCTGCCAATTGTTGGCAGCTTCGGAGAGAATCCTGCTGCCGCCCTTGTAGCGCCGGCCCTCGTCGATCAGGTAGTGGGCGTTGAACACCTGGCTGCGGTCATAAGGTACGGCATTGTAATCGTTGCGCAGGTTGACCGGATCGACGATGACGTTGTTATAGGCCGATGCGGTGGCCAGGTTCTTGGCAAAGGTGTAATTCGCGCCGAAAGAGACGAAGCCCGCGGACTTGTTCCACTGAACCTGCACGCTGTTGTAATTCGAGTAGAAGTTGTGCTTCAGTTGGTAGATGTTCTGGTAGAACGGATAGGGCCTGAACCAGTCCTGCTCCGCCGTGTCGAAGCTGCCAATGCCACTGCCTATGCCGTTGACGTTGCACAGCGCCCCGGAGTCGTAGATGCAGAGCGGCTGGGTGTTGACGGTGAACAGATTGTTGTTAGGGTTTTGCGGATTATTGTTGATCGGGCAGCCGGTCTCGATGCCGCAAATGATGTTGATATTCGATGCGCTGTTATAGGTGCTGCCGTTGTAGGAACCCAGATTGATGTTGTGGCTGGCGACGTACGCAACCGACAGGTGCGAATGCCAGGGCAGCGATTGATCGACTCCGCCGTTGTACTCGTAATAGATGGGGCGGGCGGTATCGTTCGCTGAAAGAGTGTAAGCGCTGAAATCGGCAGGATTGAGGGGCGACTGGCTGTCGATGTAGGGGAAGGTCAGCTGACCATTCACCACGCTGGTCTTGTATCCCTGGGCCGTGGCTGCCGCCAGGGCGTAAGGATTGAACTGCTCCTCATTCCGGTATACACCCCAGCCACCGCGCAGAATGGTGTTGCCCTTGCCAAACAGATCCCACGACAAGCCGACGCGGGGAGTGAAGTAAACCTGCTGGGGCTGGTTGACGGAATTTTCAACTCCGGATTGCTGCGCATACCAGGTCAAACCCGGCATGTTGGGACCGGTGCAATTGCGGGTGATGCCGCCGCACTCCTGGCTGTAAAGGGTTGGAGAGAAGGTGGCCATGCCGTTGTTATGGCGGTCCGACCAGGGTCCGAGGTGCTCGATGCGCGCGCCCAGGACCAGCGTAACCCTGTGAAGCTTGAGGGTGTCGTTGGCAAACCCGGCGATCGACTGGTAACGCATGTCGACGGTGGGAGTGAAATTGGTCTGCGAGTAGGAATCCGCAAAGCCTTCGTAGGCCATTGCCGTGGGATTGAAACAGCTTCCAACGAAATTGGATCCCGAATTGCGCAGGGTGCCGAGGGTGCTGGGGTTGGAGCAACTGACGAATTGCGAGGTTTGCCAGGGCGATCCATAGTATTCAAAGTACCCATTGCCCGGATTGAAGGTAAACTCGCCCTGCGGGTAAGAGCCGCCATCGGCGATGCCGTTGTAGGTTCCCGTCTCCCAGTAGAGTCCGAACTGGAGGAAGTTGCGCCCTTTCTGCCAGCTCAAATTGTCTTGAAGGACCGGGTCGACCTTCTTGGTACGCACCTGGTTGTTATAGAAGCCGCCGGGCATCAACAAATTTGGATAGCCGTTGGTGCCACCGGAACCAATTGCAGGAACCGAATAGTCGCCGCTGTTCTTGTACATGCCCAAGTAGTCGAAGTTGCCTTTGCCGCCGTTATAGCTGTTCATGTCGAAGCGGCTGGCGGCCGCCGGGTTGCCCATCTTTCCGGGCAGGCTGACGAAGGACATGGCAGCGTCGAACTCGTTGGTGACCGTAGCAGAGACCAAGGTGGTGTAGCGGGCGGCCAGAATATTCGATACGTCGCCGGTGGTCACGTTGCCCGGGTAAGGCATGGAACCCGTCGGGAAGCTTCCCAGATCGACTGGATCCTCGTCGACCTCTTTCTGCAGACCGTAGACGAAGAACAGGGAGTTGGCGTCGTTGATCTTATATTGCAGTGTGGCCTTGAACTGGGAGCCGTTCTGTTGCTGGATGAGCTGCTCGATATAGTTGTAGCCGAATTGATTGCTGAAGGGGTCGGCGTTGGGCTTCGGGAACCAGTTGACCAGCGCCACGCCGCCGGCGTTCGAATAAGGGTTGGCATTGTTGTTGACGACCAAGGTTCCGTTGGGCAGGTAGCTGTCAACGTTACACATGGCCTGGATGGCATTGGGATTGATATTGCCGTCCGGACGGGCTCCGCAAAGCTGGGCATCGAGCGAGCCGGCGCTAAAGTCGCCATTGCGTTCGGCCGCGGTGGGCACCCACGCGGTAAGCGCCTGCTGGTTGGCCTCAAAGCTCTGGTTGTAGTACTCGTAGCCGGCAAAGAAGAATAGCTTGTCGCGGTTTTTATTGAAACTGGTGAAGGGGACCGGGAGGGGGCCGCTGAACTGACCGCCGGGATAAAGGTACCGGCCAGCGGGCCGGGACTGGCGGAGGTAATTGTCGTACCAGTCATTGGAGTTCAGGAGGGTATCGCGGGCGGCCAGGTAGGCTTCCCCATGATACGAAGCGCCACCGGTCTTGCTGGAGGCGCTGATGACCGCCGGTCCCTTGGCGGTGACGGCGCTGAAGGTCGAGCTCTGGGCCTTGACTTCGGCGACCATCTCGATATTCATCTGCTGCACCGAGCCGGAGTTGGTGGCGATATCGGTGAGCGAGACGCCGTCGGAGACGATGGCGATTCCGGTCGGTCCGCTGCCATTGGCGGAGAAAGCGCCCGTGGGACCGCTAAGACCGACGACGGCGGTGTTATAACCGGGCCGGTTGAAGAGGCCCTGGTCGCCGGTGCCCATGGCAAAGCCGGGCTCCATGCGGACCAGTTCCGTGGCGTCACGGCCTACCACGGTGAGCGTGTTCAGATCTTTGGCGGTGATGATGTCACTTCGCTCGCCAGTGTCGAGGGCGGCGAGTTGGGAATCCGCCGTGGCCTCAACTGTCACAGCCTCGGTTGTAGTTCCAACTTCCATCTTGATGTCGGTGAAGCCGAGTTGATCGCCGGCGCGCACCGCGAAGGACTGGGATTCCCAGGGGCGGAAGTTGGCGGCCGTGATCTCAAACTTGTAGGCGGTGCCGGGCGAAACCGCGGCGAACGCGAAAGAACCCTCACCGTTACTGGTTGTGGTCCGCTTTAGTCCCGTCAGCGCGTCAGTCAAGGTTACGGCGGCTTTGGGTATTACGGCGCCCGTCGTATCCGCGACCACACCGGTCACATTGCCCGTGGCCTGTCCGAATAAAGACGATTGCGCCAGCAAAAGTACAGCGGTAAGCATCACCAGCAACGAGGCTGTTGGCCTGATCCTTGAAAAGTGCTCCATAAGTAGTTCCCCCCGTTCGGCTACATTCCATTTAGTCTGCAGATCCGGTTCACAAACAGCATGGCCCGGACGAACCACTGAAAACACGGAACGCAGATTCCTGTTTTGCATGTTGGAACCGAATTTTGACGCTTGGGTTCAACGTCTGTCAAGAGGAAAAATTCATTATTTTTCAAAGATGGGATCGCTATCGTGAAATTATCAGTCTTTCAGGGCTTGTGCCGGGGTCCGACAGGACCGGGAGGTACCGACGGGGGCGTTGCCAGCCTTCACGGCAAGAGACAATTTCCACAGGGAAAGTGGCAGGGGAACCTGAGATTGAAAGCGCCGGCCGCCGGGATGCAGGGTGGGGCTGAGTGGATTATCAGAAACGCAGGCCGGGTCCCGCGACGGCCTTCGCGGGACCCAGGACAGAGACGCGAGAGATCATGCAACATACACACAATAAATCAGTTAATGAATTGATGAATGGCCTTCCCTTCGTCCCTCCGGCGGCCCAAGCCGGATGAGAAGCGCTGCCGGTGCAGATTCTCCCGCCCCAGGCGGCGCGAGCCGGCATCTGGAGTCTTCCGCCTCGGACCCAGGGTTTTTTCGGCCCGCAACCCAATGCCGAATGTGGGCTTTATTTCTCGCGGTTTGCGGCAGCCGATGGTGACCGCGCGCTGAATTGCGCTGGAAATGATGTCGATATCATCCTGGGGAGTGGTAGCATGACTTGCGCGCGGCAGCAAGGGCACTGGGCGTTACAGTCCGCCGCGACCGGGGGCGAAAGGCGAAGTTTCGGGCCGGCCCGCGGGAGGTGACTGAGATGAGAATCGTGGCGCGATATACGGCTTTTGGGATTTGTGCGGCGGCGAGTCTATGGTTAGCTGGATGCGGCGGGAACCTTTCGTCATCGCCTCCACCGCAATCGAAGACCACCCCAACAGTGACGGTAACGTTGTCTTCCCAAAGCATCACAACGGCCCAGGCGCTCACGATAACGATATCGGTGAACGACAGCCCAACGCCTACCGGAAATGTGTCGTTGAACAGCGGAAGCTACTCTCCCGCGGCCATGTCACTGAGCAACGGTGGCGCTTCACTGAATGTTCCGGCAGGCTCACTGGCCCTGGGAAGCGACACGATTACTGTGACTTATACGCCCGATGCGGGAAGTTCTTCGACTTACAACAGCGCGTCGGGGACCAATTCAGTGACGGTGACTGCGGCGCTGATCACGCCGACCGCGACGGTAACGCTGGCTTTCTCAAACATTACGACGTCACAGGCGCTCACAGTAACGATCGCCGTGAGCGGGGGCAGCGGCAATCCAGCACCCACCGGGACCGTGACCCTGACCAGCGGCAGCTACACCTCCGCGACAATGACGCTGGCAGGCACCCCGCCCAGTGCGCCAATCACGATTCCCGCCGGCACTCTGCCGGCAGGCAGCAATACGCTTAAAGCTACTTATACCCCGGATACGGCGAGCTCCTCGACTTACACGAGCGCGACAGGAACGAATACTGTGACGGTAACGGCGGCGCTGATCACGCCGACCGTGACAGTAACGCCGGCCTTCTCGAGCATTACGACGTCACAGGCGCTCACAGTGACGATCGCCGTGAGCGGGGGCAGCGGCAATCCCACGCCCACCGGCTCGGTAACGTTGAGCAGCGGCGGCTACACGTCCGCGGCCACGGCGCTGAGCGGCGGAAGCGCGTCAATCACCGTTCCAGCGGGTTCGCTGGCCGCGGGCAGCGACACGCTGACCGCGACTTACACGCCGGATGCCGCAAGCTCGTCCACTTACTCGATCGCGACGGGAACGGGCACAGTTACCGTAACTTCGGGCGCGACTTATGTGCTCACAGTCAACTCAGTTGCTCCCTCGAGCGGCATCTCCGTCAACGTAACTCCGCTGGATAACAATGGGCAAGGAACAGGAACGACCAGCTTCACGCGGACTTATAGCGCGAATACCTTAGTCACACTATCCGCCCCGCTTTCCTATAACACTTATTCCCTTGTCGCGTGGTCCGGATGTAATTCAAACCCCAGCATCAGCGTTTGCGATGTGACCATGACCGCCAACGCGACGGTGACTGCCACCTACAACGAGCCGGGGATCATTTCGATCACCGTGACGCCGACTACTGCGGTGACGATTGGAACCCAACAGCAGTTTGTGGCAACCGTGATTGGCAACGGCAGTTTCAATCATGCAGTCAACTGGTCAGTGTCGGCGCCCTCGGGCAGCAGCCTGAGCCCCGGCGACATCAGCGCGGCAGGGCTCTACAACACGCCCTTTCCTGCTCCGGCAACGGTAACGGTGACAGCTACCAGCGTCTCAACGCCGACAGTCAGCGGCAGCGCAACGGTTCAGCTAAACCAGGCGGCCAGCGCCACCGGCCCGGCGTTGACAGTGGACGCAGGCAACCAGACCCACGCAATCAGCCCGGACATTTACGGCATGAATGGATACTCGCTCAACCAGAACACAGCCAAGGCCGTGAATCTGCCGGTAGACCGCTGGGGCGGAGACGCGACCTCGCGGTACAACTACCAACTTGACGTTACCAACGCGGGCAGCGACTGGTACTTTGAAAACGGGGTTGGGGCCACCGGCCTGGAGGCCACGGGCGAGTTCAACACCCAGGTGGAAAGCGACGAATCAGTCGGCGCCAAGACTCTAGGCACGGTTCCGGTGCTGGGATGGGTGGCGAGCAACAGCACTGCGTGCGGATTCCCGACGTCCCTTTATCCCAATCAGGTCGCAGTCGATCCATATAGCGGATTATGCGGAGACGGCCTATATCCAGAGGGTGTCAATGGCTGCACAAACTCGAACGGGTGCAACATAACCGGCAACAATCCCAACACCACTGACCAGACAGAGGGCCCATCGTGGGCGGCCGGCTGGGTAGCGTACCTGGTGGGAAAATTTGGAACCGCAGCCAACGGCGGCGTAGCCATCTATGATCTGGACAACGAACCCGCATGGTGGGACGCAGTGCATCGCGACGTGCACCCCGTGCCCTCCACTTACGACGAAGTGATTAATAACGGCATCGCTACAGCCGAGGCCATCAAGAATTCCGATTCGACCGCGGCTGTGAGCGGGCCGGTGGTGGATTACTGGTGGAATTACTTTTATTCGAAGAAGGACATCGAGAACGGATGGGAGACCGGGCCGTGCTATGAGCCGTGGAGCGGGCCGATTGACCGCACGGCTCACGGAGGCATTCCGTTTATTGAGGAATACCTGCAGCAGTTCAAGTCGGCCTCCGCCACTTACGGCTCGCGCCTGCTGGATTATCTTGACATGCACACTTATTTCGCTGGCGTCTATAACGGTAACGGTGTGGGCCTGACTACGGCGGGAGATACGCAGGAACAGGAAGTCCGATTGAACTCCACGCGCGTTTTATGGGATCCGATCTATACCGATCCCAATTATCCGCAACCTAACTACACTACGGACACGAATTACACCGCGAGTTGCTCGACCCCGTTGCAAGCCCCGCGGTTGATTCCGATGGCACAAGGTTGGGTGAATACCGATTACCCCGACACCAAGGTAGCATTCACCGAGTACAACTGGGGCGGGCAGGAGAATATCAATGGCGCGGTCGCCCAGGCTGACATACTGGGTATCTTCGGAAAATACGGCCTCGACCTTGCAACTCTGTGGGGACCGCCGGACCCGACCACGCAGGTTCCGGGCCTGATGGCTTTTGAGATTTACCGCAATTACGACGGCAAGAACTCGATGTTCGGCAATACGGCGCTCAACTCTACAAGCGCAAATCAGGGAACGCTTTCCGTTTACGGCGCACTGCGCAGCAAAGACAGCGCCATAACCGTGATGGTGATCAACAAAACGTATGGGCCGCTGACTTCGACCTTGTCACTCGAGAACTTTACGGCTACGAGCACGACCGCGCAGGTATATCTCTACAGCAATGCGAACCTGAACGCGATTGTCGCGGGGACGGCCGCAACCATCACGCCGCCCACAGGGACCGGCACAACCAGCACCATCAGCTACACGTTTCCGGCGCAGTCGATCACGTTGCTGGTGGTGCCAAACTGACGAGAGATTTTGGGGAATCTGGTTTCCGCTGTTGGCTATCAACTCTACTTTGGGGGGAGATCGGTTTACCCAATGCCAGAGAGAGCGGCTCGCATTTCATTACTGCTGCGCCTTCGGCTTTGGGAATTCCTCGACGTGCGACTGGCCCTTGCGGCCAAAGTAGATGACCCTTTTTCCGGTAAGGAACGCCCAATAGCCGATCACTCCGGCGGCCGTCGAGCGCTTAACGAATTCGGGATAGCGGATGGTGTCGGCCTGGGCTGCGCGGATTGCGGCGACAGTTTCGGAAGATGAGAACTCTTCGGCGACCGCATCCAGCTTGAGGATCATCGGCTCTGCATGCGTTCCACCGTCAGCGAGGTAATAGGTCTTGCGCCCGGCGGCCAGATCGACAAAGTAAGACTCCACGCCAACCTCCAACAGCCTGCGTACTGCCTGCGGGAAGGTCATCTTTCCTTCCTGCGTCTCGATCGTCACCTCATGTATTGCTTGCGTATTCATCGCTTCTCCTTTACTCGGTTGGCAGTTTATGCAGGCGGTGCGCCCGCACGATTTTTTTGAGAGTTGCAACCAGGGTTTCGCGTTCTTTTTCGGAGAGCGGCGCAAAGAATTGCTCGTCGTTGCGGTCGGCCAGCGCGGCCAGCGAAGGCACCAGGCGGCGTCCTGTGGGCGTAAGGGCGATGTCCTGGAAGCGGCGGTCGTCGGTGCGGTCCTGGCGCGTAACCAGTTGTTTGCCCAACAGCCGATCGACCAGCTTCGATGCAGCGCCTCGCGTCATTCCGGTGCGATCGGCAAGCACGCTCGGCGGCATTTCATCGCGGCCATACATTTCGCGGAGCACGACCCATTCAGCCACGGTGACGCCGCTCGAAAGGAGCTTGCGCGCGAAGGCGTGGGACACGTGATTGGACACGAAGCGCAGCCAGAAACCCGCGTGCTGCTTCAGATCGCTGAGGGCCTGCGTGGATGGTTTGGTACTCGTCATGGATAAAGAATACCAGTTAACTGTTTCCTAGTCAACTATTATTTAAGAACGAAACTGCGGAACCGCTTGGGACGAAAAAACGCTGACCCAGGGGTCTCACCCAAGGCTATTTTCGTCTCCTCCCTGCCGGGAGAATGTGGATTGGGATTTTTCGGCAGATCGCCGACTTAGATGCCGACGCCGAACTCGCTGGCCTGCTGCTCTCCGGCGCTGGAGTAGAAGTCGTAGGGGGTGCGCTTTTTGAATTTTGCGCGGCTGCGCAGCTCGGCGCCGAGGTAGATGCCGAGGGCAGCGACGGCCATACCGGCCGAGACCCAGGTAATGACCCGCAGCGTCTTGTAGTCCCGCTTCTCGATGGCGGACGTTTCTTCTTCGGGTATGAGAGAGCCGGGTTCGGTGGACATGGCGCTGCCTCCTGCTGAAAACATGATACCGCAGATTCGACGCCGGCGGACCGTGCCGTGGGACACAGAAGTCAGGGTTGTTTACCGAGTGGTTTCAATCCGGGCAAGCCACGCGGTCTTTTCCGGTTCCGGAAGAAAACTGGCGCGAATGGAGTTGGCTGCGAGGGTACGCAGTTCTTTCCTGGTAAAGCCCTGCTCTGTGTGCGCGAGGCGATACTCATTGGCCAGATCGGAGCCGAAGAAGGCGGGATCGTCGGAGTTGAGAGTGACCCGCAGGCCGAAATCGAAATAGCGGCGCAGGGGATGCGCGGCAAAGGAGGGGCAGACGCCGGTGCGGACGTTCGAGCTGGGGTTCAGCTCGAGGGGAATTCCGCGCTCCTTCAGTTCCTGGAGCAGGTAGAAGTCCTTGACGGCGGAGACGGCGTGGCCGATGCGCTCCGAGCCGATGGAGAGCGCTTCGCGAATGGCTTCAGGGCCGGTGGTTTCGCCGGCGTGGTTGGTGAGGCGGAGGCCGGCAGCGCGGGCCCCGGCGTAGAGCTCGCGGAAGGGCTCGGAGCCGGCGAGGCGTTCGTCGCCGCCCAGGCCGATGCCGATGATAGCGGGAAATTCGGCGCGCAACTCGGCGGCTTTGAGGAATACGCGCTCGGCCTCGGGAACGGAGAAGTGACGGACGGCGTCGAAGATCCAGTAGAGCGAAAGGCCCAGTTCGCGGCGGCCGCGTTCGCGCGCGCGCTCCAGGCCGGCAAAGATGGGTTCGAAGACCGTGGGGTCGTGTTTGCGCCACATGTAGATCACGCCGACGGAGATGTAGACCTCGGCATGGACAATCCCTTGCGCGGCCAGGTGCTCTATCATGCGCCAGGCGGCAAGTTCGTAGTCTTCGGGCGCGGTAAGCAGGCGGGTAACGGCTTTGAAGGCTTCGATGAAGCCGGTGAAATCAGTGAATCGATAGAGCGATTCGGCCTCAGGGAGGGTGATGGGGCGCGCATCGTGGCGCGCACTGAGCTCGACCAGCGTGCTGGGCAGGATGGTGCCTTCGAGATGCAGATGCAGCTCGGCCTTGGGCAGGCGGCGGATGAAATTTTCGATGCCCGACATTCTTACAGTTTACCGGGTGTGGGGTTGTGATTTCTCGGGCCTCAGTGCGGAGCGTGCTTGTCCAGCCAGGCTTGCGTCGCGGCGAGGTCATCTGGCGATAGAGTTGGCGCGGCGCGCTTCAGCATCGCGAGATACCAGTCGATTTCCTCGGGCGAGGCAGGATAGCCAACGTTTGCGTTTGTACTGCCATTCCGGTAGGAGTTGATGATTGGATTGCCGTCTTCGCCTGTCATGACGAGGAACGGGTAGCCAGGCTCCCCCTCGGCGCCGAGACTTGTGCGCAGCACTACGCCGCCGGGGGTATCAGCATGCCTGGATTCGCTCGTGAACTCGCCCACATCGATGCGCTGAACCACAAACGCCTTTTCCGTGATGGACTTCATCTGGGGGTCTTCGAGAAATCGCTCGTAGAGTTTGCAGGGACCGCACCAGGAAGCGGAAAAAACCATCAGAACGTTCTTGTGTTCCGCCTTTGCCTCGGCCCTGGCACGCGCAAACAGGTCGGTGGCAGTTTCCTGCGCCGCTGCAAGCGCGGGCGCGGCGAGCATGGCTCCTAGCGCGAGAATTGCGACGAGAGAGAGTTTCTGGTGCAAAACCAACGGCGGATCTCCTTAGGAATGAGATTGGAGCCATCCTATCGCGCGCAAGCAGGTCATCGCATTTCTCTGACGGCGGGTTGCNNCCTTCGGATTGGCTGTCGACCTGCGTTTTCTGGCCAATGGACATGCGGGTTTCAAGCTCGCTCATGCCGGGTTTTACCTGGTGGGCGTCGATGGCGGACCAGACGGCGGACGGCCAGTTGTCGTAGATGGTGTGCGGATCGTCGTAGTAAAAGAGGATGTCGCAGAAGTATTGCTCCTGGCCATCCTGCATCACGCCGATGGGCGTGGCGTAGAGTTCGGCACTGCCGGGAAGGGCGAAGACGGCGAAGGCCTGGCGGCTGCCGTGGTCGATGCTGTCGTCCACTGAAGCGGGCGGCGACGCCTTGACGATCTTTTTGATGTCGAGGCGCTGGGCGGAGGGGAGCACGCCCACGCGTTTGGCGAAATCGATGCGCCCGTTATTGAACGGGTAATACGGCATGGTGTAGCCGTTCTTCATCCAGACGCTTTTGCCCTCGAGGGCGAGCGTGTCGTCAAAGGAAGTCATCCACATCATGCGCACCACGGCGACATCGTCGGCCGCGAGGTTTTGTTCGGGAGCTTTGTTGACGACGCCGGGGTTCTTGCGGTGCTCAAAAATGACGAGCAGATAGATGCCGCCGATGGCGAGTGTGATGAGCGTTGAAAGGAGGGCTTTTTGCCAGATTCTCACGGACTATCTCCGCAACGGTTACAGTCTCCAGCCCGATTACCGGGGTTTGGCGAACTCAGAACGATGGCGGCTATAGAGGAAATAAATTACCAGGCCGATGACCAGCCAGATGAGGAAGCGATACCAGGTGATGATGGGCAGCCCGGCCATGAGCAGGAAGCAAAAAATGACGCTGAGAGCGGGAATAATGGGGCCGCCGGGGACGCGAAAGCCACGTCGCCGCTCCGGCTCGCGAATGCGCAGAACGATAACTCCGACAGAGACGAGAACGAAGGCGAAAAGGGTGCCGATGTTGGAGAGATCGGCGAGGGTGCCGATGTCGAATAGGCCGGAGGGCACGGCGACGACGAATCCGGCGACCCAGGTGGAAAAGGCGGGGGTGCGAAAGACGGGATGGACGTTGGAGAAGACTTTGGGGAGCAGGCCATCGCGGGACATGGAGAACCAGACGCGGGACTGACCGAGCTGGTAGACGAGGATGGAGGAGATCATGCCCATGAGGGCGCCAAAAAGGACAATGAGGCGGACCCAGCGGAGGGAATGGCCGCCGGGCAGGAGCGAGAGCTTGCGGAGGGCGTTGACGACGGGGGCGGCGTCACCAACCATGGATTGCCAGGGAACAAGGCCGGTGAGGCAGACGGCGACGGCGACATAGAGAACGGTGCAGACGATGAGGGTGGTGATGATGCCGATGGGCAGATCGCGCTGGGGATTGCGGCACTCTTCGGCGGCGGTGGAGACGGAATCGAAGCCAATGTAGGTGAAGAAGATGATGGAGCCGCCGGTGAGGACGCCGGACCATCCGTTGGGCATGAAGGGATGGTAGTTGGAGGGATGGATGAAGCTGATGACCGCGATGACGAAGATGACGAGGGCGACGAGCTTGAGGCCGACCATGGCGTTGTTGGCCTCAGCCGACTCGCGGATGCCGCGGACGAGGATGACGGTGAGGATGAGGACGATGAGGAAGGCGGGGATGTTGAAGCCGAAGTGCCAGCCGGGGTTATAGAGGGTGTGGCCGGAGAAGTCCTGGAGTCCGTCGGGCAAATAGGCGGGCGAGATCCACATGGGCGATGGATGGAGGCCGAACCAGTCGAGGAGATCCACGACGTGGGCTGCAAAACCGACGCTGACGGTCATGTTGGAGCCGGCGTATTCGAGGATGAGATCCCAACCGATGATCCAGGCGATGAGTTCGCCGAGGGTTGCGTAGGTGTAGGTGTAGGCCGAGCCGGCGATGGGAATCATGGAAGCCAGTTCGGCGTAACAAAGACCGGTGAGGGCGCAGACGACGGCTACCAGCACGAGAGAAAGCGCAATGGCGGGACCGGCGCCCGGACGGCCAGCCATGGCGCTGTGGCGGATGATGAAATCCGCAAGAGGAGTGTTGAGGACGCTGGAGGTATCGAACTGCTCGCCGGAGATGGCGGTGCCGATGACGGTAAAAATGCCTGAGCCGATGACTGCGCCGATGCCGAGCGCGGTCAGCGACCACGGACCGAGGGTCTTCTTGAGGGCATGCTCGGGTTCTTCCGAGTCCCGGATGAGCTTGTCGATCGACTTGCGGGCAAGCAGCTGGCTGGGCAGGTGGGCTTCTCCTCATCCCGCGGGGGCGGGCTGTTCCTGACAGAATACAGGCTTCTGCTAAGGGGAGGAGCGGGTAAGACAGATTCCGGCCTTCAGCTTCCAGCCTTTCCCGCGGAGGCAAGAGCCTGCACGCAAGCGAGATGAGCTGAAAGCTGGAAGCTGTTGACTGTTCTTACCGCTTCGATTGGCCGCGGACCATCTTCTTCACTTTTTTCTTGGCCGCTCCGCGCGGAGTGGTGCGCTTGGCCTTGGGGGCTGCCTTCTTGCGCGCCGCGCGCTTGAGCTTCTTGCGTTCAACCTTGTCTTCAATCTTGGTGGTATCTGCCACGAATAACCTCTTTCAATCGAATCTTTCCAGTGTCTCCCGGATTCGGGACATGCGACCTCTATGGTAACAGGGAATTAATTGGGGTGAAAGGGAGCGTGCGCGTGCTGCAGGCGCATTCGGAGCGGCGTGGGGGCTGTTTCCAGCGTACAATGAAAGATAGAACAAGAATCTGCCCAGGCCTGCTCGACGCTGGCGCATTTGTCCCACGCGACCGCCCCACAACTTACAGCGAGCTCGTACCCCACGCAACAATCACCGTTGAAGACCGGAGTCTCCATGCGTTCAACTCAGATTCACCGTGCGCTTTCGCACGGGATCAACCGCTTTGAGGTGTGCCAGCTTGTGTCGAAAGGCGTAAAGGCGACCCACAAGACGGGCTCGCGCTTTGAAGATTCGATCAACGATGTGCTGCAATACTTGGGCAATCACGACACGACACAGGCCAGCCTGCGCCCCGCCGGCACCAAATCCACTGAAACAGCAAAGAGCCTGAAGCCGGCCGCCTGACAAAACAGAGATCAGGTTTCAGCGGTTCGTTGAGCCAGGCAATTCCACATCAGACGCAAAAGAGGGACGGCAGTTTGCCGTCCCTCTTTTTTGACTCCGAGCCGGTTTCTAAGGGGTAGCCTTAGACAACCTGAACGTTCTCAGCCTGCCAGCCCTTGGG
>PLSH01000332.1:0-27906 GCA_003165095.1 Acidobacteriaceae bacterium | reverse complement strand
GAACGCAATGTGGAAGTGTTGCGTGCAGGCGGTAACCGGAACAGGCAAGAACTTCAGATCGAATTCTACGATTACATTCAGTGTAGCACGGAATTGACAAGGGGATCAGGGAATCGTGAATGCAAGTCCCACAATGAGAATGATTTTCCGCCGGAGGTTGCCTGGATCACAGGCTTTGCGGCGCGGGAACGCGATACACTCGATTGCGCCGGAGAGGTGAAGATTGAGCAGGGAGAACGATCGGGTTCTGGCCATCAATCCCGGAACAACATCGACGAAGTTTGGCGTGTACACGCGGTCGGGCGAGGAACTGGCGCGCACGATTCACCACGGGGACGAGGAGCTGGCGCGATTTCGCGGACAGCCGATGCTGGCGCGGCTGGAGTATCGCGCGGGGCTGATCCGGAAGGCGCTGGATGAGGCAGGATACAGCGAGAGCGGGCGCGGATTGGAGCCTTATTCGGCCGTGGCCGGCCGAGGCGGGCTGCTACCGCCGATGGCCTGCGGCACTTACCTGGTGGACGACGCGATGGTGGAGGAACTGCGCCGGGCACGGCGCGGAGAACATGCGTCGAACCTAGGCGCGGTGCTGGCGCTGCGCTTTGCGCGCGCGGCGGGCGTAAGCGCGTACATTGTGGACCCGGTGACGGTGGACGAGTGGCAGGATGTGGCGCGGCTGACCGGCTCGCCGCTGGTGGAGCGGGCATCGGTTGGGCACGCGCTGAATACCAAGGCGGTGGCGCGGCGGTTCGCACGCGAGGGGGGATGGGCTTACGCCGAGCTGCGGCTGATCGTGGTGCATATGGGCAGCGGAATTACCGTTTCAGCGCACCGGGACGGCCGCACCATCGACAGCAATTCGATCGAAGAAGGCCCGTTCGGTCCGGACCGCACGGGGTCGCTGCCGGTGCGGGAGCTGGTGAAGCTGTGCTGCAGCGGGCGGTTTACGCAGGCGGAGTTGGACCGGCAGGTGTTTGGAGACGGTGGGCTGTTTGCCTACCTGGGCACGCGCGACCTGAAGGAAGTGGAACGGCGGATCGAGGCCGGCGACGGCTGGGCCGCAGCGGTGGCGGAGGCGATGATCTACCAGATTGCCAAGGAGACGGGTGCGATGGCGGCGGTGCTCGAAGGCAAGGTAGACGCGGTGCTGCTGACCGGCGGGATGGCGCACTCGGAGCGGGTGGTCAGGCGGCTGCGCGGGCTGATCGGGTGGATTGCGCCGGTTGCGGTGTATCCCGGCGAGGACGAATTGCGCGCGCTGGCCGATGGCGTGTTTCGTGTGCTGGATGGTGAGGAAGAGGCGAAGCGCCTGCAGGCGGAGGAGTAGCGGAGAAGCCGAATTAAGATGATTTCGATGAGCTGGAAGACTGGTTTGGGGATCGCCAATATCGCTTCACTGGTTCTGCTGGTGTGGATGATGGCCGGCAGAAACAGCGGGCCGGGTAGCGCGAAGGATGCTGGCGCAGGGCGGATCGAGTTTCCTCCGGACAAGCTTGCATTTTGGGCATGGCTGCTGGTTGTCGTCCCGCCGGTCTGGACGACGATAAGAAACTTCACGCACGGCGCCAACATTACCCTGGGATGGATCTCCTCAGGATGCATTGGATTTCTCGCGCTCGCGCACATGGTCTCGTTTCCAGAAACGGTGGTGGTGACCGACGACGGGGTGGAACAGGTTTATTGGATGTGGAAGAACCGGCACATTGCCTGGGGCGACATCGTGGAGATCAGCATTGACAAGGGGAGCCGCATGGTGACGATCAAGGGCGCCGACGGAACGGTGATTGTTCACTCAGGCAGGCTTGTGGACCGGCCGCGGCTGCTGGCGGAGCTGAAGCAGCGTTGCGGTGAGAATTTGCCGCCGGAATTTCCGGGAGAGCCAGGCGGAGAAGATGCAGGGTCTGGCGCTATCGAACAACTGTGAAGGATCGGCGTCGTTGCGGGCCAAAGCGAAACATACGTTGGGTCGAGGAAACGCTAATCGCTCCGTGCCTTCGCACGCGCTGAGGCGAATGAGTCCCCAATCAAGGAGTCTTTGTCGCGGGCGATGGCGGAATTGCCCGAGCTGCCAAGATCGAAGACGCAGGTTACGTCAGCCGTCGCACCAGAACGCGCGGGAGAAGCGAAATTGCGGGAGACGGGCTCACGGTTCCGTCTTTGCGTTTTGTCCTGCGGCAAAATCTTCCTATGCACCGACATGATGGCTATATTTTACCTTCATCCATGCTCTTTGCGCTCTTGGGATACCGGACCGAGGCAAGTTAGATTCTCTGCAGGTTGGCGAATTTTTCCATCAGCTTTTTCAAGCCGTGGCGCTGGAACTGCACGGTCAGCTTGGCGTCTTCGCCATCGCCTTCGCGCATAAGGACGGTGCCTTCACCGTACTTGGCGTGGCGGACGTGCTGGCCCTTCTTCAGGTTGATTGCGCCGTGCGCCTGGGGAATGTTCATTGCTGGACGAGCCAGCGAGCCTGCCTTTCCACCGAAAAAGCGCGCGATGTTGTCAATTGAATCTGGTCGCGGCGGCGCNNCGCTCGGCGCTTTGGCGTTCCCGATCCGCGGCTGGCGGATGCCGGGATGCTCTGGGTTTCCTGGCTCTCGTCCTCGTAGTTGTAATGACGGCCGTCGATGTCGCCTGTGGTCCGGCGGCGCCCCGCGCCATAGCCCGATCCATAGGCCGGAGTGGACCACGCGGGGCTTCGTCCGCCGAGGTTTTCGACCAGTTGCGAAGGGACTTCCTCAAGAAAGCGCGAGGGAATGCTCATCTCCGGCGCGTCGTTGCCATACCTTCTTCTGTAATGCGCGCGGGTGAGGACGAGGGTGTTCATGGCGCGGGTCATGCCGACATAGCAGAGGCGGCGCTCCTCTTCGAGTTCCTCGGGGTTGGAAAGCGTGCGGGAGTGGGGAAACAAACCCTCCTCGAGGCCGGCAAGAAAGACGAGCGGGAATTCGAGACCCTTGGCGGCGTGAAGGGTCATCAGCGTGACGCGCGAATTGGGATCGTATTGGTCGGTGTCGGACGCGAGGGCGGCGTGGTCGAGGAATTCGGCCAGGGTTTCGCCGCGAACTTCGGCGTCGTGGGCGGCGTTAGCCAGTTCTTTCAGGTTTTCAATGCGGCTGAATGCCTCCGGCGAACCTTCGGTTTCGAGAGCCTTGATGTAGCCGGTGCGGTCGATGATGAAACGGATTAGCTCGGGGAGGGTGGCGGAGTCGCCAGGCCTGCGAAAGGCGCCTTCCGTCCCTTCGGGCGGTTCTTGTTTTGAAGTAGATTCCGAACCTGGTTGAGTTTCCACCCCGGGATCCAGAGCCGGGACCTGGGGCTCGCCGGTTTCTGAGGCTTGAGGTTCCATTTCCTTCCTGGGCATTTTCAGGAACGGGCGCTTGGGCGCGGCGGCGAAGGGCGAAAAATGCGACGCATCGAGCAGCGGAATCTGGCGGAAATCGCCCGCGCTTCCGATTGGGGCCAAATCTGCGCCTTCAATGCCGGGGTTGAAGCCCGGACCTGCCGTTTCTGCTCGTTTGATCGAGATTTCTGCCTCAGCGCCGAAGGAGAATCCGGTATCGGCTTCATCAGCTTCGGTCTCGGCGACGTCGGCGGAAAGCTTGCCGGCGAAGTCGGGGTCCATCATGGCCTGGGCATCGAGAATGAGCTGGCGGAAGGAGTCAAGAGCCATCAGGGCGCGGGTGGGAATGAGCCTGTTGCGGATGGCGCCAGCGGTGGCGTCCCACGTGGAGCTGTCGGTTTCAAGGGCCACGCGCTCCAGGGTCTCGAGGGTGGTCTTGCCGATGCCGCGCGTGGGGGTGTTGATGACACGCTGCAGGGCCATGGAATCGTGGGGATTGCGAACAAGGCGGAGGTAGGCGAGCAGGTCCTTGATCTCAGCGCGCTCGTAAAAGCTGAATCCGCCAACCATGGTGTAGGAGATGTTGTAGCGGCGGAGGGCCTCTTCGACCAGGCGCGATTGGGAGTTGGTGCGGTACAGCACCGCAGCTCCGCCCGCTCCGCGGTTCGACTCTTCTGAGGAGTTTTGTTGCTCGCGCAGAAACGCCTGAATCCTGTCGGCGATGAAGAGAGCTTCGTTTTCGCCGTCGGGCGCCTCGTAGTAGCCGATGAGGGAACCGCCCTGGCGGTCGGTCCAGAGCTTCTTTCCCTTGCGGCGGATGTTGTTGGCGACCACGGCGCCGGCTGCTTCGAGAATGACCTGCGTGGAGCGGTAGTTCTGCTCGAGGCGGACGATGTGGGCGTTGGGAAAGTCCTTTTCGAATTCAAGAATGTTGCGAATATCCGCGCCGCGCCAGGAGTAGATGCTCTGGTCCTCGTCGCCGACCGCGCAGACGTTTTTTTGCTCGCCGGCCAGCAGCTTCATGAGTTCGTACTGCGGGCGGTTGGTGTCCTGGTACTCGTCGACGAGGAGATAGCGGTAGCGTCGCTGGTAGCGCTCGCGGACCTCGCCGGAAGCTTTGAGCAGGCGAACGGCTTCAAGCAGCAGGTCGTCGAAATCGAGCGCGTTGTTTTTGAGAAGTTCGGCCTGGTAGCCCTTGAAGATGTGGGCGATGCGCTCGCTGTTGGGATCTTTTGAGGCGAGGTAGTACTCCTGGGGATCGACCATGTGGTTTTTGGCCCAGGAGATGCGGCCGAGGACGGTGCGCGGGGTGAGCTGCTTGGTGTCGAGACCCATGCGGCGCATGATCTGCTTGACGATTCCCTGCTGGTCACTCTCATCGTAGATGGCAAAGGAGCGGGTGAGGCCCTGGTTGCCGACCCTGAGGGCTTCAATGTCGCGGCGGAGGACGCGCACGCAAAAGGAATGAAAGGTAGCGATCAGGGGCTTGGCCAGCGTGGAGTGGCCGAGCAGGCGGTCGACGCGCTCGCCCATCTCTGCGGCGGCTTTATTGGTGAAGGTGACGGCCAGAATGGAATCGGGTGCGATGCCCTTTTCGCGGATGAGCCAGGCGATGCGGCTGGTGATGACGCGGGTTTTGCCCGAGCCTGCGCCGGCCAGGATGAGCAGAGGGCCCTCGGTGGCTTCGACCGCGGCGCGCTGTTCGGGGTTCAGGTTGGCAAGGAGCGGCTGCAAGGCGTGATCCGGGCGGGAAGGGTCCTGTATCCAGTGTACCGTCCTAAGGGTATCGACGGTCGCCGGGTCGCATCATGCGTTTTCACGAGTTGTATGGGGGCGGAGCGCCGCCCAGATCAGATCGACCACGAATTCGGCTTCCTGGTCCAAGGTCAAATCGGTTTGTCCCAGCAGCCGGCGCTGGATGGCTCCACGCACCATGTCGGAAACAGCCCAGGCCGCTTTTTCCGCTGGCACGGCCGTCACCTCGCCTCTGCGCTGAGCGTCTTCAATGGCGGCGGCCAGCTGTAAGACAGGTTCCTGAAGCCAATCGCGATACTGGCTGCGGGTAAACGAGAGGTTGGCGGGCTGGGTATCCATGATGCGAAAGATTTCCCTGTTAGCCTCTGCATTTTCAAGCCGGACGAGTGCGAACGCGGCCATTTTTTCCCGGAGCGTGACGGCGCCGGCAATGCGCTCAAGGGCGTTGGCTTTTAAGGCTTCCATGTCGTGGTGCAAAAGGGCTTTGTAAATGTCTTTCTTGGAGCGGAAATAGAGATAGATGGTGCCTTTTGCCAGCCCGGCTTCGGTGGCGATATCGTCCACGATTCCCTGGGAGAAGCCCTTGCGCGCGAAGACCTTGCGCGCGGCATCGAGGATGGCGTGGCGGCGGAATTCGGTGACGATCTGGTTCTTGGTTTTCATCTCAGGTGCTGATTGCCCGCGGGACTCCCCGGGGGCAGATTCGCCGGCCGGGGCATCGCCCGGCGGCACGTTTCCTGTTATGACTTTACAGTATACTTGAATGACCGCATGGTCATTTACCCAACATACAGCGCACTGCTCCACCGGTCCAGAGAGCGCCGCGGAGGGTGGGCCCGATGAGCGATTCGCAGCGCGCACCGGCCGCGGAATCGCTTCCCTGGGCGCCGTCGGCCAATCCCTGGGCAATCGCAACGGCGGTGATGACGGCCACGTTCATGGTGGTGCTGGATTCCTCGGTGGCCAACGTTGCATTGCCGCACATTGCGGGGAACCTGTCGGCCTCGACCGACGAGGCCACCTGGGTGCTGACCAGTTACCTGGTCTCGAACGCGATCATGTTGCCGGCCACCAACTGGATCGCGCGCCGCATTGGCCGCAAGCGGCTGCTGATGTTCTCGATTTTGCTGTTTACCGGGGCGTCCATGCTTTGCGGCATGGCTGCGAACATGCCCATGCTGATCCTGGCGCGAATTCTGCAGGGGGCGGGCGGTGGTGGAATGCAGCCGCTGGCGCAGTCCATTCTGCTGGAGAGTTTTCCGCGCGGGCAACACGGCAAGGCGATGGCGGTTTATGGCATGGGAATCGTGGTGGCTCCGGTGATTGGGCCCACGCTGGGCGGATGGATTACCGATAGCTACTCATGGCGGTGGATTTTCTACATCAATCTACCGGTGGGCGTGCTGGCACTTTTTCTGGTCAGCATCTTCATTGAGGATCCTCCTTACCTGAAGGGAGCATTTCGAGGCGCGATCGATTCGGTGGGTTTTGGCTTGATGGCTTTGTGGCTGGGCTCGCTGCAACTGGTGCTCGACAAAGGGCAGGAAGCGGACTGGTTTTCCGCGACCTGGATCCGGTGGACCGCGGCCACTTCCGTGGCGGCCTTTATCGCGTTTGTGGCGCGGGAATTGAAGTGCCGCGAACCGATTGTGCAACTGCGCATACTGCTGAACCGCAATTTTGCGGCGGGCACGCTGATTACCGGCTTGTACGGATTCGTGCTGTACAGCTCTACGGCTTTACTGCCGTTGTTTCTGCAAACCCTGCTTGGTTATTCGGCGCTCGCGAGCGGCCTGGCGGTGAGTCCGCGCGGCATTGGCTCCATGCTTTCGATGCTGGCTGCGGGCATGCTCGTCAATCGCGTGGACAACCGCCTGTTGCTGACCTTCGGTTTCTTGATTCTCGGATTTTCCACGCTGATGCTGGGCCGGGTGAATCTCGACATTTCCATGATGTCCGTTGTGACGCCCAACTTCATGAATGGTTTTGCGGGCGGCTTCATCTTTGTGCCGCTCACTACCATGGCCATGAGCCGGCTGCGCAAGCAGGAGATTGGGAATGCGGCCGGCATTTACAACCTGGTACGCAATATCGGCGGCAGCGTGGGAATTGCCAGCGCCACCACACTGCTGGTTCGCAGAGCCCAGGTTCACCAGAACTACCTGGCGTCGCATTTTACCGCCGCCAGCGTCGCCGAAAGCATGGTGAGAGGACTTGAGGGCAAGCTTTTCCTGACGGGCTCGAGCGCTTATGCGGCGCACCAGAAGGCGCTCGGAGCCATCTACGAGATGCTTCAGCAGCAGGCATCGCTGATGGCTTACGTGGACAACTTCCGCCTGCTTGGTTATCTCTCGTTTTGCTGTATTCCGATTATCCTGCTCTTCAGGGGCGTGAAAAACTGAACTGAGCGCATCGAGCCGCGGCCGCGGTATGCTTGGATATCTATGACACAGTTGATCTCATCGGGTGGCCCGGCGGTTCGGCGCGTCGCGGTTTACTGTGGTTCTGCCGAGGGTGTCGATCCGGCATTTCTTTTTGAAGCGCGAAGGCTGGGCGAGGCCATTGCAGCAGCGCGCCTGGGGCTGGTGTATGGCGGGGCCAACGTGGGGCTGATGGGGGCGGTAGCCGATGCGGCGCTCGAACACGGCGGGGAGGTGATCGGCGTATTGCCCGAGGTGCTGGCAGGCCGGGAGATTGCGCACACCGGATTGACGGTGCTCGAACTGGTGCCGACGATGCACGAGCGCAAGGCGCGCATGCATGCGCTGGCGGACGCGTTTATTGCGCTGCCCGGCGGGTACGGCACGCTGGACGAGTTGCTGGAGGCGGTCACATGGGCGCAGCTTGGGTTGCATGACAAGCCCTGCATTCTGCTGAATACGGCGGGTTACTGGGATGGGCTGCTCAGCTTTCTCGATTCGGCAGTGGCAGCGGGATTTCTGAAACCCGGAAACCGGGAGTTATTGCGCGTGGCGGCAACCGCCGCGGAGGCGGTGGGGATAGCGTCCGGCCTGTCCTGATGGATGGGCCGGGGCCGCGTGCGCCGGTTGTATCATGCGTCTATGCCGGAAAAGCTTCGCATTGGAGTACTCAGCACCGCCGCCATCGGACTGAAGAAAGTGATCCCTGCCATGCAGCGGGGCCAAAGCACGACGGTCGCGGCCATTGCATCGCGCGATTTGGTCAGGGCCAGAGAAGCGGCGAACGCGCTCGCTATACCCACCGCCTACGGATCGTATGAAGAGCTGCTGGCCGACCCCGGCATCGACGCGATTTACAATCCGCTTCCCAACCAGCTCCACGTGCCGTGGACGAGGAAGGCAGCGGAGGCCGGCAAGCATGTATTGTGCGAGAAGCCGCTGGGCATGACGGTGGCGGAGGCGAAGACGCTGCTCGATGTGCGCGCGCGGACCGGCGTTAAAATCTGCGAAGCATTCATGATCCGCAGCTTTCCGCAGTGGCTGCGGCTGCGCGAGTTACTCGATGAATCGCGCATCGGCGAACTGCGCTCCGTGACGGGCTTCTTCAGTTACTTCAACATCAACCCGGCGAATATTCGCAACCGGGTGGAGACGGGCGGCGGCGGCGTGTATGACATTGGCTGCTATCTAATTCATGCGTCGCGCTATGCATTCCGTGAGGAGCCGGCGCGGGTGGTTGCGGCAATCGAGCGCGATGCGCAGATGGGCACCGACCGGCTGGCTTCGGCGATTCTCGAATTTCCCGGCGGCCACGCGATCTTCACTTGCAGCACGCAGTTAATTCCTTACCAGCGAATTCACTTCCTGGGAACGCGCGGGCGTATCGAACTGGAGATTCCATTCAACGCGCCCAACGACCGGCCCACGCGGCTGTTTATCGACTCCACCGGAGACCTGACAGGCAGCGGCATTACCACGGAGATTTTTCCAACCGGTGATCAATACACGATGCAGGGCGATGCCTTCGCCAAGGCGATCCGGGAAGATACGGAGGTCGCAGTGGGGTTGGAAGACTCGATTGGGAACATGGCGGTGATTGAAGCGATCTTCAATTCCTCGAGTTCGGACAAATGGGAATCTATAAGCCGATGAAAGAGTATCTCCTGGCTCCGTAACCAGCCAGGATGAACTAACATTGACACTCCAGTGCCATATATCTCATAACTATAGCTACGCTTATTCATTCAGCTGGCACAGATGCCGAACGATTCCCTGTCAGCGGCGAACCGCAGCACGCCGCGGCCTTCAAATCCAAGGCTGCTCAGGCCCAGTTACATTGATTAGTCCGGTACGATGGCGGAATTACTTCTGAACGGCAGCCGCAGCCTTCTTTTGGATTTCCCACCGGCGCTTGACAGCTTCAGCAATGCGCTTGCGTCCTTCAGGAGTAAGGTGTCTCTTTTTCCTTTTTGTCTTGACAGGCTTTGCGGGCTCAGGTGTAACTGCCGCTATGGCTTTCCGGGGCCTGCCTCGCTTTTTGGGGGGCACAGCCGCCGATGCGGCGCCGAGCAGTGCGCGCGCATGTTTGAGCAAAGCGATCTCGCGATCGACTGATGCCAGAATCTCCGATATTCCCATAGACCCTCCATTGGTTCGGCAAACGGTCTGCGGCCTGTTGGTGGCAGGGATAAGCGAGTACGCGAGGGGAGAGCACCGGTCGCCTCGAATTACCATAAGCGCAATCGTACGACTTATGCAATTGAATTATTCATAAAGATAGAGTAAAGCCGAATTGTTGACGAGTTCGTTGATTACATTGAGAGTTATTCTCACGTTTCACTGGCGGAGTTTTCGGGCGCGGCATGTTAGTTGAGCGCGGATGGAGCTTAAGTCGCCTGCGCCGCACATTCTTTCAGGTCGCGGCAGAAGGCGTCGACGCGGGCCGGATCGCTGTCCCACGAAAACATGAATCGCGCAGCGCCACCGATGAATGTGTAAAACTTCCAGCCGCGGTTACGGACGCACTCGAGGATTTCGTCGGAAGCGGAAACAAAGACCGCGTTGGCTTCAACGGGCTGGACCAGGCGAAGGCCGGGGATGGCGGCGATCTGCGCGGCGAATCGGCGCGCACTGTCATTTGCATGTCTGGCGTTGCGCAGCCACGCGCCGCTCTCCAACATTCCGACCCAGGGAGCGGAAAGGAAGCGCATCTTCGAAGCGAGCTGGCCTGCCTGCTTGCAGCGGTAATCGAAATCCGCCGCCAGGGCGCGATCGAAGAACAGNNTCGACGCCGCTCTTCCATGTCATTTCGGCCGGCGAGCAGCCCAGGTTGGCGGCGGCATTGGCGAAGCGCGCGCCGTCCATGTGCAGAGACAGGCCATGCGTTTTGCACTCCGCGGAAATGGCACGCAGCTCATCGAGCGAATAAACGCGGCCGGTCTCAGTGGATTGGGTGATGGTGACGGCGCGGGGCTTGGGATAGTGGATGTCATGGCGCTTGGTGGCCAACTCATGAATGGAGTGGGGCGTCATTTTGCCATCGGCGCTGGTTGAGACGAGGAGCTTGGAGCCGTTTGAGAAAAACTCCGGGGCGCCGCACTCATCGGTTTCCACGTGCGATTGGTCACAGCAGATGACGCCGTGGTAAGACTGGCAGAGCGAGGCGAGGGCGAGGGAGTTGGCCGCGGTGCCATTGAATACAAAGAAAACCTCGCAATCGGTCTCAAACATCCTGCGAAAAGCGTCCGACGCAGCAGCCGTCCAGGGGTCGTCCCCGTAGGAAGTCGCATGTCCGCAATTGGCGGCTTCGAGGGCCTGCCATGCCTCGGGGCAAATGCCCGCGTAGTTGTCGCTTGCGAATTGTTGAAGCGTATCCTGCTGATCCAAGCCGGTCATCGTTTCATTATTTCATTTGGCGCAGGGCAAGCCTGGCGGCGTGATAGCCGCACATACCGTGCACCCCTCCGCCGGGCGGCGTGGACGCGGAACACAGATAGAGACCGGGCGTGCCAGTGGAGTAGGGGCGCAGTGCCGGGCGGAAGAAGAACTGGCGGAGAGATAAGGCGCCGCCGCCGATGTCGCCGCCGGCAAGGTTCGCGTCCATTGATTCGAGCAGTGCGGGCGGAGAAACATGACGGGCCAGAATGCAATCGTGGAATCCGGGAGCGAAGCGTTCGATCTGGGCCTCGATGCGCTCCGTCATATCTACTGCCGAGCCGTTGGGCACATGACAATAAGCCCACAGGACGTGCTTGCCGCGGGGCGCGCGGGCGGAATCGAAGAGCGTGGGCTGCGCGGCGAGCACGAAGGGCCGTTCTGCTTCTCGCCCGTGCGCAACCGCATCTTCCGCGGAGGCGATCTCTTCAAACGTGCCACCCAGGTGCACGGTGATGGCGCGGCCGCATTCCTTAGCGCGCCAGGGCACACGCTCAGAGAGCGCAAAGTCGATTTTGAATGCGCCGGGGCCGAGCTGAAACCGATCCAGCGAACGACGATAGCCGAAAGCGAGGCGATCACCGGCGATCGAGAGCAATTGCCGGGGCGCGACATCGCAGAGGGTGAGCGCGCAATCCAGCTCGCGGAAGGCGTGCGCATCCATGCGGCGCGAGGCGCGTACTGTTCCGCCCAAAGCACTGAGGTAACTTACAAGTGCTTGCGGAATGGCGCGTGCGCCTCCGCGCGGAATGGGCCAGCCGACGGCGTGAGCTGCCGCGCCGAGCACCAAAGCTGCGGCCGCGCTGAGCGGTTGGTCGAAGCCGAGAGACGAATGGCCTGCCAGGCCCGCAAAGAGCGCACGCGCGCGGGCAGTGGTGAAGTGGTTTCCGGCCAGGGTCTGCGCCGGCTGAAAGGCGGTCAACCCGAAGCGCGCCATGCGGAATGGATGACGAGGAATGCGGAGCGGGGGCGCAAGGATGTATTCAGCGAACTCCTTCCAATAATCCACGGCTGGCTCGACCAGGCGGCGCCACGCATCACCATCGGAGCCGAGAGCGCGCTCCGCGTCACCGAGGCCGCGCTCAAGAATCACCGCGGAGCCATCGTCGAGGGGATGGGCGAGCGGCGCATCGCCGTGGATCCAATCGAGCCCGTGATCCGCAAGAGGGAGCGTGGAGAAGAAGGGCGAGCCCGCGGCGAGTGGATGCACGGCGGAGCCAAAGTCGTGCAGAAAGCCGGGGAGCGTGAGCGGCAGCGAGCGGGTTGCGCCACCGGGTTCGGCTTCGGCCTCGAAGACCTCGACGGCGAACCCGGCCTGCGCGAGCACAACGGCCGCGGCGAGCCCGTTGGGGCCCGATCCGATTATGCAAGCGCGGCTCATGGTGTCATTGTCCCTCACTCGTGCGGCTCGAGTTCCTCAGGCCATTGGACCACATTGACGTTGCCGTCCGCGGTGAGCGTGATCTCAGGCGCGTAGAGGCCGAGAGACTCACGACGCCACCAGTTCCCGGTGCGGCGCTTTTCGTCTGTAGAGGTGAACCAGTACTGCCAGAGGATCGCACGCACATAACGCGGCGGAAGCTGCGGGAACGGGTTGCTCCTGAAGAGCGATAGAACGGCGGGGCTGTTGAGGAGCAGGCGCTCTTCAGTCAGAGGAACGATATCGTTCTGCCGCCAGCTGCCGAGGGAGGCGAACCAGAGGTTCCAGTCGAAACGCGGCTGATAGGGCGCGTAGATTCCGGGGCGCTCGTCGAGGGGCTGGGGCTTGAATTGGAAGGGATAGGGGATCCAGTTGATGCCATCATTCGAGCCCTGGAACTCGATTTCGTAACGGCCGCGGGTCATGACCGCAAAGAGGCCGTATTGGTTGGCAATGCGAAAGGGTTCGAGCGCGGCGATGGGTGTGGTGGGCAACGGAACGTGGCGCAACGGAATGCCGATCATCTCCGCGGTAGTGTTGTAGGCAATCCAGGAGAGCATCAAGGCAGCAATTGCGAGGCGCACCGCGCTCCAGTGGTCGGTGAGCCTGCCGTGCCATGGCCGGCGCGCGCGGTCATGTTCGTCCGGCTCCGATTCAGGCGTTTCAGTGCTGGCTACGTTGGTGGCGAGGATGGAAAGCGACAATTCCTCGGGCGGCTCGATTTCCGCAATTCGTTCCGGCTTGTGCGGCAAAAAACGCGCGGGGACAAACCGGCGCAGGAATCTATCGTCGAGCAACAAGAAGCCAAGCGAGAGCACCAGGTAATTGAGGAACGTGTAATTGGCGGTGAGGATTACACCGATCTCCCAGGGCGTGACGATGAAAAAACAGATCAGGCGCACGCGGCGGGGAAAAAACAGCATGAAAACGAGGCCCAGTTCGAGCGCGAGGGTTCCGGCCACCGAGGCGGCGTGGAACCAATGGGGAAGATGCTCGACATACCAGCCGATCCAGGTAGGCAGCGGGCCGTTCTGGTAGTACTCATCCATGGCGGTGAAATTGCGCCATTGAAGGTCGCCGCTGAGCAGCTTGACCATGCCGGATTCAAAGTAGATGCGGAACCACTCCCATTGCAGAAGAAACTGGCTGGCTCGCGAAGGAGGGTCATTGGCTCCCCATCCGGGCAGGAGTCCGCGGGGAGCAAAGAACAATGCGAGGAAGCCGGCTTCAAGCAGCATGCCGTCGGATTGATAGCCGGAGAAAACGTCGGACGCGCCAACAAAGGAGAGGAAGCAGACGAAGAAACTGAGGCGCGGCCAAAGATTGAGGAATGCAATGAGCGATGCGGCCACGCCTATACCCATCACGGCCACCAGCATGGATGAGGTAGACGAGAACCAGAAGAGCGACGGCGCGAACCAATAACGCTCGGCGCCCATGGAGCGCGCGACGGCAGCCAGGTATTGCTGCGCGGGGAGCACGCCCTCGGGGCCGATTAGCCCGTTGATCTGAAAGAGCAGCGAATAAAACGCAGAGAAATAAATGGCGGCGAGCGAGCGCAGGAAGATCCACCGCGGAACCAGCCGGCCCTGCGGCGCGTGGCGGGAATCGAACAACCAGCGAAGGAGATTACCGGGATTGCGCCCCATCATGACACGAACAGGATAGCTTCTCGCCATCGCCGGTGTCTTGGTGCTTGCGATGACGCGGAGCGGGCGGGTGTAGAGCCGGTTGACCACTGGGCGCAGAAGGAGTTTCAATTCGTTTGATGACTCGAAGCTTTTCTGTTGCTGTTTTTGTTTTTGCGCTGGTTTCATGGGCCGGCAATGCCGGCGCACAGACTGCTGTTCCGGCGCAGGGCGCGGCGCAAGTTCGCGCCGCCGACCCGGCCAACGCAGGACGGCTGCGGCTGGACAAGTATCTCGATGGCATCGCGGCACAGTACACGACTTTGCGCGCCGCAGGTGTGGCGAGCCTGCACACTCGAGCGCAGGCCGAAGCACGGCAGGCGAATGTTCGCGGGCGGATTTTGCAATTGATCGGCACGCTGCCAGAGCGCACGCCGCTTCATGCCACGCTTTGGGCGAGACCCAGGCGGACGGATTTCGCATCCGGAAGGTGATCTTCGAGAGTCAGCCCGGCTTTCGCGTCACGGCGTTGTTGTATCTCCCCGATGGCCACGCAGCAGAGCACTCGCGCCCGGCAATTCTGATGTCGCCGGGACACGCTCCATCCGGCAACGCCGGCGACGCAAGCACCGCCGCGTTTTTTGCCCTGAATGGATTCGTCGTGCTCTCCTACGACCCCATTGGGCAGGGCGAGCGATTGCAATATCCCGATCCCGCCAGGCCTGGAAACTCGATGGCCAAAGCGCCCACCGGCGAACACGGCGAGGCCAGTTTGCAGCCCATGTTGATCGGCGATGCGCGGCATCGATTATTTATCGGAGGTGCCGGAGGTCG
The DNA here is from genome assembly GCA_003165095.1 of Acidobacteriaceae bacterium. Next base: position 13,071 of record PLSH01000332.1, on the reverse strand, counting down.
ATCCGCATCGCATCGGCGCATTCGGCTGTTCGGGTGGAGGAACGATCACGGCGCTGGTTGGCGCGCTTGATCCGCGCATTGCCGCGGTGGGCGTGGCCTGCTACACCACCTCGTTCGACACGCTGCTGCCCACGCTCGGACCGCAGGACGCGGAGCAGTCGACTCCGCGCTTCATCTCTTCGGGCTTCGATTTTCCCGACTGGATTGAACTGGTCGCGCCGCGTCCCTATGCGGTGATCGCCACTTACTCCGACATGTTTCCGTTTGCAAACGCGCGCAGCAGCGTGATTGAGGCGCGGCGTTTTTATTCGCTCTCCGACCCGGCGAGCGCAGGAACGCCGTTCGGCAGCGGGCCGCCCGCAGTGCCGCCCACACCAACCGCGCCCGCTCTGAATGCCGATACGACGAATCGCATTTCCCCCGATGCGCGGTTGCAGTTCATTACCGGACCGGGCGCCCATGGCGCGTTGCGGCCGATCATGGGCTACATTCTCAGCTTCTTCATGAGAAATCTCGAGCTCGGCGCGGATGCGGATCATCCCAAAGTCCCTGCCGCCTATCTCACGTTCGGCCAGAGAAACGCGATGGCCAGCATTCCCAAGGATGCATTTCAAGTGACACCCACCGGCCAGGTGTCCACGAGTTTTCCCAACTGCGCAACGGTTTTTAGCCTGAATCTCGTGCGCGCTGCGGAGATTATTTCCGCAAATCCCCCGTCTATTAGAGACAAACAGCTTGCCGCGGCGGTCCGCGAGGCGACGGGAGCGGTGGCAAAACCCCGAACTTCAAAATACGAACTGGAATTATTGGCGGCCAGAAGCGGAGCGATCGCGCTGCCCAGCGATGGCATCGATCTTGAAGGCAAGATCGCAATCCCCGAGGCGGCCGGGCGGCATCCGGCGGTTCTTTTTCTGCTGCCGAGTTCGATCGATGTGGACAATGAGATTGCGCGCGCGAACAAGGCGAAGTTCGTTGCGCTGGCTGCCGCAGGCAACGTTGTTTTGGCCATTACGCCTCGTCCTTCGCCTCCTGGCACGGACGATATGAAAGCTCCGCTGCTCGGCCCGTTTTATCTGCTCAGCATGCGCGCCGGCCTGGTGGGGCGCACGCTGGTGGGCCTGCGCACGGACGACGCAATCGGCGCAGTGGATTACCTTGCCCAGCGCGCGGACGTGGATCCGGCCCGCATCTCCGCCGTGGCGAGCGAGCACATGGGCGTGGTGCTGCTTCACGCCGCAGTGCTCGACCGCCGCCTCCGGCACATTGCAATCGACCATGCGCTCACGAGCTACCGCAGCCTGGTGGATGCGCCGCTGCCCATCGGCGCGCCTGAAGACGTGATTCCCGGCGTGATGCTGCGCTACGATCTTCCCGACCTGATGCGCGCGTTAGGATCGCGCGTGACGGCGACCGATTCGCTGAAGGGCACGGACGATTTGAGCCAGAGTTCCACGCCGCTCAGTTCCCTGCTGCGCTCGACGCCTTAGCGTACGCTCAGCCCAGCGGAGCAGCCAGGAGCGCCGGCCGATCCGCGGCCAGTTTCAGCATCAGTTCGCCAAAGAGCGTGTTGGCCCAGGCAAACCAAGGTCGCGTGAATTTGGCCGGATCGTTCTTCATGAATGTTTCGTGCATGAAGCCGGTTTCGGCGGTTGTATCCCGCAACGAGCGCAGGCATTGGCGAATTTCAACATCGCTGGTAGACGTGAAGGCCCGGAAGAGTATGGACATGGGCCATATTGCATCGAGGCCTTCGTGCGGGCCGCCCACGCCCTCGGCAGCCGATCCGCGAAAGAAATATGGATTGCTGTCGCTGAGAGCGAAGGCGCGCGAACGGATGTATGTGGGGTCGTCCAGGCGGCACGCGCCCAAATACGCGAGCGAAAGCAGGCCGGGCGCGTTGGCGTCGTCCATCATGAGACTGTTGCCGTAGCCGTCGACCTCAAAGGCCCATATCTGGCCGAATCGAGGATGGTTCACGCGACCGCACTGCACCACCGCCTGCGCCACTTCAACCGCAAGCGCCGAAGCGCGCGCCGCGAGGTCCGCATCGTGTGCGGCATGAGCAGCCAGTTCTGCCAGTTGGTTGAGCGAATGCGCCGCGAACAGATTCGCGGGCACGAACAACGGATAAATGCAGGCATCGTCCGAGGGTCGAAACATGCTGAAGATCATTCCGTTGGCGCGGGCGGGATTACCGAATCCCGAAAGCGGAACGGTATCGTAAGGGACCGCGCTGGAGCGCTTGAAACTGTACGGACCCGGCGAGTGCTTGCGCTGCTGCGCGACAAATGTATCCAGAATGGCTTTTGCAGCGGCCTTCCATTGCACGTCGAATGGAGCGGCATTGTTTGTGGCCTGCCAGTAGCCGTGAGCCAGGCGGATGGGATAGCAAAGGGAGTCGATCTCCCACTTGCGTTCGGCTACTCCGGCGTGGTGCTCGGTCTGGTCGTGAACCGCCCATGAAAGCGGTGGCTCAGCAGGCGAGCGCGTGAAGGCGTTGGCATATGGGTCGATAAGGATCATGCGCGTCTGGCGGCGGATGACGCCCTGGAGGAGCGCGTCGAGTTGCTTATCCTGCCGGGCGAATTGCAGGTACGGGCCTACCTGCGCCGAGGAATCGCGCAGCCACATGGCGTCGATATCTCCGGTGACCACGTAGGTGTCGGGCTGGTTCTCGAAGATCCCGGGAAAGACGGTGGTGTCGAGCGTGTTGGGCAGGCAATTCTCCACCAGAACGCGTAGAGCGGGGTCAGCAATTTTTTGTCGCAAGCTGACTATTGCTGCTTCAACAGCAATCGAAGTGAAGCGGCGATCGGGCGGTGCGGGACGGGCGTGAGGCAACTGGGAGATTTGTTCCGGTTCCGCGAACCCCATCCGCGCGCCTGCCATCGTCAGCGTCCACGCACCTGCTGCCGCCAGCACATCACGACGCGTCGGAGAACTTCTCATCGTTTCGAAATTCATGGTTGCGGGACTCATCCTTTCAAGGCTTGCGGGCGAATCAATCAACGCGGGACGGATGGACACAAATATGGCGAAGAAGCCGGAAGGATCGATTATATTTCGATTAACACTTGCGCGTGAGTTTTACCGATTTTCCATACGGTGCGCAGTGAAATGCTCTTCGAGCTCAGGGTGATTACCATGCGGCGGTTTCTGATTCCGATTCTGTATTTGCTGTGCGGCTCGAGCTTGTTTGCCAAGCCAGTAGCGCTTTTCTATATGACGGACAGCCCGGAGTCGATTCGCTCGTTCTTGGCGCATTCCGGCAAGATCGACCTGATCGTGCCCACCTGGTACAACGTGGACGAGAATGGATTGGTTACGGGGGCACCGAACCCCACGGTGCTTGATACCGCGCATGGCGAGGGATTGCCGGTGATGCCGATTGTGGCGTTGTTTGGCAAGAAGAAGTTCCACGACCTGGCCGCAAGCGCGGAGGCCCAGCAGCGAATGAACGACGCCATGATCCGCGAGGCGAAGCTGCACGGTTATTTGGGCTTCCAATTTGATTTCGAGAACCTGAATTATCTTGACCGCGACGGGTTGAGCGCGGTGGTTGCACGGTCAGCCGATGCGCTGCACAAAGCCGGCCTGCAATTAACGATTGCCACGGTGCCCAACGCGCCCGGCTATCCCGGCAATGGCGGATTTGCAAAGTGGATTTATACAGACTGGCGCGGCGCGTACGACCTTGCCGCGCTGGCCAAGTCGGTTGACCTGGTCTGCCTGATGACCTACGACCAGCAGACACGCTGGACCATGCCGGGGCCCGTAGCGGGATGGCAGTGGACAACCGAAAACCTGGATTACGCGCTGAAGTCGGTTCCCAAAGAGAAGCTTTCGGTGGGCATTCCGCTCTACGGCTATCACTGGTATACCGGCGAACCCACCGTGGATAAGGCCACCGGCGACGAGAAGCCGAACCCTTCGGCCGACTACATCAGCACGCCAGACGCGCTGCAACTGGCGACGGCGTTTGGGGGCAAGCTGGACTGGGATGCGGCAGACCACAGCGCCTTTTTCTATTTCTACCGAGACCAGATGCGGGAGTGGATTTTTTATACCGATCTGCGCACTTTTCGCGACCGCTATCAACTGGCGGCGGACCGCGGGGTTGAGGGGTTCTGTTCCTGGGTGCTGGGATCAGAGGATCCGGAGATCTGGAGTTTTCTTCCTGACCGGAAAAGTAAGCAGTAATCGCTTAGACGACGAGGACGCGGACGTCGTTGGCGGCGAATGCGTTGATGGCTTCTTCTGAGATGCCGTCGTCGGTGATGAGCAAGTCAATGTCGCGCGGGGGGCAGATGACGGCGGGGCTGACCATCCCCATCTTGCTGGAGTCGGCCACCACGACGACTTCGCGTGCCTGGCGGACCATGACGCGCGAGACGGCGGCCTCTTCAGGCTCGATCATGGTAGCGCCGTGTTCCGGGTCCATGCCGGTGACACTGAGAAAAAGGCGATCGAGCACAAACATGTTGAGCGTCTCGATGGCGGCGGGCCCGACCAGGGAGAAGGCGCCGGCCCAGCGCATGGAACCGCCGGTGAGAGTGGTATCAAGCGCGGTAATCGAGCTAAGTTCCATGCCGATGTTGATGGCGTTGGTGATGATGTGGATTCCGCGCCGGTGCAGGAGCTGGCGGGCGATAAGCGTGGTGGTGGTGCCCGCGGCGAGGCCGATGGTTTCGTGTTCCTTGACCAGCGCGGCGGCGGCGTGGGCGATGCGCAGCTTCTCGGTGGCAAAGCGGTCTTCGCGGACGTGAAACGACGCGTCGAAGCGAAACGGCTCATAAACGGCCTTGCCGGTGAGCATGGCGCCACCATGGGTACGGTAGACCAGCCCCTGCTCCTCAAGGCGCGTGAGATCGCGGCGAATACTGGCGGGCGAGGCGGTCAGCTCGGCGGTAAGATCTTCCACCGAGGTTTTGCCGTGACGCAGCAGCAGCCTTAGGATTTCCTTGGCGCGTTTGTCGGTCTTTGAAGACATTCTTTAAATTCACGAGCCGCGCCGTGGAGTTTAGCGAACCGGCTTTCGGTCATTGTACGAGAATCTTCCTATTTCCGGCAGCCGCGGCGGAGTTCAGGTTTCTTCTGAGCTTGCGCACATCCTGTTCGCGGACCACGTAGCGCGCCAGGCCGTCGGCGTGGGTGCCGAATGTGACAGCATGGTTCCAATAGGTGACCGGGCTGGTGACGCGGGCACGCAAGGCGGCATGAACTTCCCGCACGCCGGTGAGTTGAACGAATTCGCGCACGTTGCTATGGCGGATGCCTCCGGCGCCCACCAGTTGGATGCGGCCGCGGGCGTCTTCAACCAGGCGGCCAATCTGTCCCGCGCCGCGAATTCCGTCGGACTCGCCGCCTGAGGTGAGGATGCGGTCGGCGCCGCATGCAATCACATCTTCAAGCGACCGAGCGAGGTTTGAGGATACATCAAAGGCACGATGAAACGTAGTCTGCATGGGGCGCGCCGCGGCCACCAGTTCGCTGGTGCGCTTCACATCCACCAGGCCATCGGGGGTGAGGATGCCAAGGACTACGCCGGCCGCGCCCATCGAGCGCGCCTCGATGACATCCTGGTACATTACGTCGAATTCATCCGCGGTGTAGCAAAAGTCGCCGCCACGGGGCCGGATCATCACAAACACATCGATGGCGACCGCGGCGCGGACGGCGCGCAGCAGGCCGGCGCTGGGCGTGATGCCGCCTTCGCGGAGGGCGGAGCACAGTTCAATGCGCTCCGCTCCGCCGGCCTGAGCTGCGACCGCCGACTCCACAGAATCGACACAGATTTCAAGAAGCATGATTGCCGAATCCTATTTCCCAGAGCCTTAATTCTAAAGCCCGGCACGCGCCCGGCTGAATATCACCGAGCCCGAAGAGGCCGCGCGAATCCGGCTGCCGCGAAAAGCGATCGCGGCAGCCGGGTTGGCTAAAATGCGTACCTGGCTGAGAACTGCAGGTGACGCTCTTGCGAGCGTGGGCCCTGGAGAGAGACATTACCGAAATTGGTATCGGTAATGCCGGTATCCGGGTTGCCGTAGCTGACAATGTTGAACGCATTGAAGGCGTCGAAGCGGAAACCTATCGTTTGCTCCCTGAATGTGTGGAAGTCTTTGAACGCCGATATATCGGAATTGAAGTAACCAGGGCCGCGCACCGCGCCATTGCTTTCGGTGCCGAAGGCATTGGGAGCGGGCACGCCGAATGCGCACGTGCCCCAATTCGGATCGGTTTTCCCATATGCCTCGCAAGGCTTTGCGGAGGGATCGGTGCCGAACCAGTTGGCGTTGCTGCGGCCGACCACCTTCAGCTTGCGGTATTGGTTTACCCGGAAGACTCCCGAAATGCTCTGGGAGTTGTTGTTGGGACCGGTAATGGATTCAGGAAAGCCCGAATATCCGACGACGGAGGCAGAGAGTTTCCACCCGCCGACCACCTCATCCATCACTCGGCTGGATCCGGACAGAAATTCCTGTCCGCGGCCCACCGGCACGGCATAGACCGCTGTGCCGGAGACGTTATGCTTCACGTCGTACCCGGCCGGACCGTAGTCTGCAGCGCTGTTGTAGTAGTCCTGGAATGCGCCGCTGTAGCCACTCACGTTCAGCGAATAGTTGCCCAGGCTGTTGGTCATAGCCTTGCCATAGGTGTAGTTGACCGTGAATTCGAGGCCATGGTTGATGCGCTGGCGCAGGATCGCCTGCATGGCGTTGTAGTTCATCATGGCGCGCGACTCGGTGATGAGCAGGGTACCCGCGCCGACGCCAACCGGCGTTGTGGGGCTGGTCGTATCCACGCCGTTGATGCCGATGTACTGGTTGTTGTAGAACGGGGCCGAGGTTGGATCGGCGTTATTCAGCGGAGCGTTGACGTTGCCGTAGTCCTCAATATGCTGGCCCTGCTCGCCCACATAGCCCACTTGCAGCGAAGCGGTGCGGGAGAGCGCGTACTCTACCGTCAGATTCCATTCCTGCACGTACGCCGGCTCGATATTCTGCGGATAGACGCTGAAGTAGGAAGAGCCGCTGTAGGTGGTTGTGCCGCCGGTAAAGCCTTCTTCCGCGGTACGGGGCGTGGTAACGTGACCGGGCGCGGGAGAGTTTACCTGGATGTTGACGGCCTGGATGAAGGGCGCGATAGCAGTGAGACGCTGGTTGTAGGAGTTGCCTTCAAGGAAGCTGTTGGCACCGTAGCCGCCGCGGATCACGGCGCGATCGTTGATCTGATACGCGAATCCGAGGTGAGGCATCCACTGCTTGTAATTGGCCATATAGCACGCGGTAGTCGGGCAGATTCCGGCTTGAGGCGGCGCTCCCACGGGAACGCTGCCGGCATACATGATTTGTCCGGTGGTGAGATTGACCGTTCCAGTCTTGTTATTCTCTTCGATCCAGGGCTCGTCGAATTCGTAGCGGAGGCCGAAATTCAGGGTCAGGTTCGGCATGATCTTGAAATCGTCGCTGATGTAACCAGCGGCGCGCCACTGGCGCTGTCCCACGTTGACGCTGCCCAGCGTGACGCCAACTGACTGCACGCGGTCCAGCACAAAATCGGCCGGCCCATAGCCGCCGGCATTGGGTTCACTCTGGTCGGCCGTGAATGCTCCGCTGTAGTTGAGCGAGCCCAGGTAGCCATCGTTGTTGCCGGTGGGATAGTTGTTCTGGTAGCGGATGGCCTGTACGCCCATGCTGAGGAAGTGGCGGCCGCGCTGCCAGGTCAGGTTGTCGCTGTAGCTGTAGGTGTTGTCGATGACGCCGCCATCGTACGCCGAGGTGCCGACGCTGCTGATGCCGTTATTGATGCCCTGGTTGCTGAAGCCGTTATACGCCTGGTTGGGGAAAGGGATGCCGACCTTGGAATTGCCTGACGTTCCGAAAGCTCCGGTTGGATCCTCAGGGAAGCCCTGATTCCAATCGGTGCGCGTAAAGCCGGCGCGGCCTGAGTTGACCAGGGTCGACGAGAAGGTGTGAACCCAGTTGGAGCCGACAATCCAGGTAGGATACAGATTGAATCCCGGGAAGCTGATGGCCAGGACGGGCTTTTGACCATCATACGCGTGGGAGATCGAGTAGAATCCGGTGATTTTGTCCTTGGCGCGCAGGTCGTATTCGACCTTCGCGTCGCCCTGATTGTTGCCCTTGAATTGAGGGTTCGGGGCCTCGTAGTTGCTATCCGCAATTCCATCGGTCGGAGTTACGCATTTGCCCCCGGCAGGCACAACAGGATTGGCGCCGCCGCAATCGGGATAATACTTCGGATTCGCGAACAGGTACTTGGCTACTGGGTTGACGATGGGAACATTCTGGTTGTTGGTATAGGCTGCGTAGCCATTTTCCGGGTCGTAGAGCTGGATAGGATGGACGGCTGAAAGCAGAACCGAGAAATCGCCATTACGCATGGCGTCGGGAACTACGCTGGCGAAATTGTTTCCGCCCACATGCCAGCGCGATCCCAGGTAATCGCCGAAGAAGAACAGTTTGTTTCGCAGGATGGGCCCACCAATGGCGCCGCCGAATTGATCAAACGAATATGGGCTCGTGGGGGTCGGCGCCGGTTGGCCCAGGGAATTCAATGTCTGACCATGCAAATAGGAGTTTGCGTCAAATCGGTAATCCTGCACGAAACCGTAAGCCGAGCCGTGGAACTGGTTGGTGCCACTCTTGAGCACGCTCACCACGCCGGCGCCGTTTACGTTGCCGTAGTCGGCGGGCGAGTTGGCAGTGATGACCTTGATCTCCTGCAAAGCCTCAGGCGCGGGACTGTACGAGATCAGGTTGTTATAGGTCTCGTTCATGTCGATGCCGTCGAGCGTGTAGTTATTGGCCTGGGCGCGATTGCCATTGAAGTTGGGCGTGTCGGAGTTATACGTGCTGCGCTCAAAGCTGGTGGGGCCGGAGGTTCCGTAGGTGGTCACCGCGCCGGGCATGTAAAGGGTCAGCGCCGAGAAGTCGAGACCGTTCAAGGGGAAGTTCGAAATGGTGTTGGCCGTGAAAGTGGAGGCCAGCGTGGGGCTATCGGTATTCAGAATGGGTGCGGCTGCCGAGACGCTTACGTTGGTAGAGGCGCTGCCCACCACCAGCTTGATGTTGAAGTTTGCAACCTGCAGCACTTCAAGCGCGAAGGCCGGGACGGTCGACTTGTCGAATCCGTTTGCCTGGACCGTGACCTGATAGCGGCCGATGGGCAGAAAGTCGATGCGGAAAAGGCCCGATGCGTTGGTCGTGGTGGGCGAGTCGACGTTGGTGTCGAGATTATGGGCCACGGCGCTGGCGCCGGGAATGACGGCACCGCTGGGGTCAGTCACTTCGCCGGTGATCGAGCCGGTCACGGTCTGGCCGGTGGCCAGAGAGACGCAGGCCAGGAGGGCAAGCGCGCATCCGAAGAACAGCCGGAAGAGATTGGTTTTCATAGGGTCCTCACTTGAAATGGTTGTAGGTGGATCGATAGGTCTCAGGCGATGGGCAGATAACTGCTCCGCCTTCACTCCGGACGAATTCAGACAATAAGAGTGCACACATCTGCTGTGGAAACCAAGATTAGCTTCAAACTGATCAAATTGTCAATAAGAATGAGCATTTCAATCAAAATGTGCGCAAGTTTATGTAGAGCTTGGATTTGCTGAGGCAGAGAAAAGGCCTCCGCTCGGGAGGCCACAAGGTGGGCAAGAAGGCTGAGGAGAGCTTTCCGAGACGGCTATGTCTTGGCGGTCATGTCCTTGTTGGGGCTCCAGTTGATGACGTGATAGACGGCGGGGATGGTTCCGATATTGCGGAAGCCATGCAGGCTGTTGGAGGCGTTGAAGACCACGGAGCCGGCTTCAACTTTGACCCAGATCCCGTTCGAGAGCGTCTCGCACGTGCCCTCTTTCAAAATAATCAGCTCCTCATTCACATGGCGGTGCGGAAGATGCGACATGAGACCGGGGTTCAGCGTGCCCACGTGCATCTCGAGCAGGTCGACCGTTGCCGTCGGCTGCTGGCAGAGCGAGGCCCGCGAGCCGACAGCGGTCTTCACAAACTTCATATCGTCCCAATGAAAGACCGTGGGACCGAGAGTCTGTTTGCTGGTTTCGTCTGCTGCTTCAGCCGCCGCAGGCAAGACCGCCGGCATAGCGGCGGTCAGCGCCATCAAACCAACCAGCGCATCGCGCCTTGTCATTGTCATGTTTTTCCCTCCTCAGGCCAGCCTGTAAGGCGCCCGCTGCGGACGCGAGAGCATGCTATTGGCTTCGTCATCGTTTTTGAAACGCTCGTTGACCGGGTCCCAGTAGAGCTTGCGCCCCAGCACCATGGCCATATCGTGAATGAGGCAGGTTGAACAGGCTCGGTGGCCGGTTTCGACTGGCGAAATCGGTTCCTCGCGGGAAATGATGCAGTCCAGCCAGTTGCCGTGCTGCTCCTTGCTCACGTAGAGGTGAATCTCGTCGGGGCCGATGACCGACTTGATGATGTTGGGATCGCTGGACGCGAGGGCCGTGGCGTCATTCAGCTTGGCGGTTGGATCGCTCTTGGTCACCTGCTCATTGCCGCGCGAGACGAAGATCCAACCCTTGCTTCCATAGAATTTGATGCCGTTGGTGTAGTCGCCGCTGACGCTCATGTGGACACCGTTGGCGTAGAGCGCCTCAGTCTTGAAAGGCCCATGCACATCCCAAAGGCCATGATCGGGAAACTCTGCGTTTCCCCATATCTCGACAGGGCCGGTGTATTCAGTGTTCATGCCCCAGTGGGCGCTGTCGATGTGGTGCGCGCCCCAACCGGTGATCATGCCGGCGCCAAACTGCCGGCAGCGCAGCCATCCGGGACGATCGTATCCCTTCTGGGGATGGACACGGTCCACGGTGTAGTAGACATAGGGAGTCTCACCGAGCCACATCTCGTAGTTGAACCAGTCGGGAGCCTGCATGGGGGACTTGTCGCCGCCGGCGGGATCGCCGGGCAGGCCAACTTCGACGCGCTGGAGGTCGCCTATGCGGCCATTGCGGACCAGTTCCGCAGCGTAACGGAACTGGATGGTGGAGCGCTGCTGGCTGCCGATTTGCAGAATGCGGCCCGATGCCTGAACGGCGTTCGAGAGCGCGCGGCCCTCGGCGATGGTGAGGGACGCCGGCTTTTGCAGGTACACATCCTTGCTCGCGCGCACCGCGTCAACACCAATGAGTGCGTGCCAATGGTCGGGCGTGCTGACCACCACTGCATCGATATCCTTATTGCCCAGCAGTTCGTGGTAATTTGCGTAGCCGGTCACGCCGTCGTAGGCCGCGCCGGTCTTCTTGGCGTAGTAATCGTTGACGAACTTCTTGCCGTCCTCGACGCGATGGGCATCTAGGTCGCAGACCGCGATGATGCGGGCGCGATCGTATTGCAAAATGGACGGCATGTCGTGCACGCGCGAGATGCGGCCAACGCCGATGGCGCCGATATTGATGCGCTTGCTGGGCGCGTACTGGCCGAAGACGGTCGAGGTCACGATGGTGGGAAAGCCGATGGCCGCCGCCGCGCCCAGGCCGGTCTTCAAGAAACTGCGCCGCGAGGTTCCGCTTTTGCGTGCGTGGCTCATGATTTTCTCCGCTGCCTAGTCTTTCAGGGTGACGTGCGTTGCATTCATCTGTGCCTTGATTACGAGCTCGGCGGCCAGCAGGCACTGGGTCTGATCCTGCGCAAGGTGGGTGCGGTTTACGATGTCGGCCACAAACTCCGGGCCGAAAGGCAAGGGCATCTGGTTGCAATCGATGTAGCGCGCCTGGTCTTTGTCGACAATGAAGAGATTGTTGCCCTGGTGCTTGACTGCCACATCGGTGTACTTGCGCACTTCAATGTAGCCTTCAGTGCCGAGAATGAACAGGCGGCCATCGCCCCATGTACCCAGGCCGTCGGGCGTGAACCAATCGAGGCGCACATAACCCAGGCCGCGATCTCCGCGCAGCACCATGTCGCCAAAATCCTGGAAGCGCGGACGATCGGGATGGCGAACGTTGGCAACCTGCGACTCCGCGATTTCAGCCTGCGTGGATCCGGTGTAGAAGAGGAACTGGTCAACCTGATGCGAGCCGATATCGCACAGGATTCCACCGTACTGGTCGGGATTCCAGAACCAGTCCGGCCGACCCGATCCGCCGCCGGCATTGCCTGCGTGCTGCAAGATCTGATGGGGCGCGATGTTGATGGTCTGGATCACCTTGCCGATGGCGCCCTGCTGCACCAGCTGCCCGGCGTAGACGGCTGCCTTCACTTCCAGCCGCTCGCTGTACATGATGGCGTAGATGCGGCCGGTCTCGGCGATGGTCTTGCGCACCGCAGCCAACTGCTCCAGCGTGGTGATGCCGGGCTTGTCAGACAAATAATCCTTGCCATGCTTCATCACGCGCACGCCGAGCGGCGCGCGCTCATTGGCGATCTGCGAGCTGAGCACCAGTTGCACCGAAGGATCGTTGAGAATCTCATCCTGCGTCTTGACGATTTTTACGTTTGGAAACCGTTTGGCAAACGTGGCGAGCTTGTCGTCTTCACCGGCCCACGCGGCCACCATTTCGCCGCCGCCGCGCTGCAGGGCGCCGATCATGCCGTAGACGTGGTCGTGGCTCATGCCGCACACGGCGAACTTGATGTGGTATTTGGGCGGCTCGTCGGGCTGAGCCGATTGCACCACCGCATCTTCGACTACCGCGCCGCGGGCCGCGGCAAAAGCCATTGCTCCTTCGGGCACTCCAGCCATCATGGCAGCCGATCCGATCAGGCCGGCATGCTTGAGAAAATCGCGCCGGCCGGCAAAACTCTTATTCATTGCTCCTCCGCATTTCCGAATGGTGTCGCAATCGGGGATCGATTGGGCAAATCTCTCGAAACGTTCCGGCCTGGGCAAGGAAAAACTCCCCTTGCGCGGTTGCAGGCTATCTTTCAATCGACGCGAATCTATTCTTTCCAGCAGAGCCCTGTCAAGGCGGCCCTTCGTGCGCAGGATCGAGGTTTGCGGCTATATGGGCCGGCCCGGTGGTTTTTTATTCGCGACTCGAATAAATTATAATTGCGAGATACTGTTTTTGGTAGTTTTTTAGCCGGGCATGGC
>PLSH01000255.1:11381-15887 GCA_003165095.1 Acidobacteriaceae bacterium | reverse complement strand
CTGGAGACCGGCGCTCCATTCGATGCGCAACAGCCGGAACTTAACGGGTCGCGCGCGGATTATGATTGGATGGTGCACGAGAAAGCCCATCTGGGCGACATCCTGGCCAATGCGATCACGCACGGCATTGGAGCGGCATTGGCGCTGGTGGGCGCGGTGTGGCTGATCGCGGNNCGCGTATTCAGAATCCTCGACCACTCGGCAATTTATTTGCTGATCGCGGGCACGTACACGCCGTTCACTCTGATCTCGCTGCGCGGGCGGGTGGGATGGACGATGTTTGCGATGGAGTGGTCGCTGGCCGCGGCGGGAATTGTGTTCAAGAGCCTGGCGGTGGAGCGGTTCGCAGTGGCCTCGGTTGTGGTGTACCTGTTTCAGGGCTGGCTGGTGGTATTTGCGTTTCGTCCGCTACTTCATTCGGTGGGCTGGCATGGAGTGTTGTGGCTTGGCGCGGGGGGGATGTTCTACACGCTGGGTATCGTGTTTTTCGCGCTGGACCGGGTGCGGTACTTTCATGCCACATGGCATCTTTTTGTGCTGGCCGGGAGCGTGGCGCACTTCTTTGGGGTGCTGTTTTACGTGGTGCAGGCGGGGTGAGAGGACAGGGGTCAGGGGTCAGGGGTCAGTGATCAGTGATCAGTGGTCAGTGGTCAGGAAAGGCGCGGCCTCACGCTGATGTCAACTGTTTTGGCGGTTGGATTGGGGAGTGGTGGTGATGCGGCCGCGAAGTTGGTTGACGGCTATGACCCAGGGGACGGCGCTCGAGAATGCGAAGCGGGCCAGAACTGCTTTGATGCCGAAAGGGCGGAGAAAGCGCCAGTCGCGGTGAAAGGCGAACCAGGATTTGAGCAGGAGTACGACGAGGAGCGGGATGACGGACCAAGACAGGGCGGGCTGGGGCAGGGCGAGCAGGAGGAGGGCGAAGAGGGCCAGGACGTCGAGGGCGCACCGGGCGGCGTTGCGGAGGAGGCGGGACCAGCGCACGCCGGCGATGCCGTCGCTGACGGCGTAGCGCGCCAGTTGATGGCAGGCTGAGCGGAAGGTGTTCTGGGGCCGGTAGATGGCCTTGGCGTTGGAGACAAAGGCGGGTGGGGATTGGCGGCGGGCCTCAAAATCGAAGAGGGTGTCTTCGCCGACGAGCACGTGTTCGGGAAATCCGCCGAGGCGCTGCCAGAGGGATGTGGTGAAGGCCATGGAGCGGGCGGTACAGGATTTTGTGGGCTCGAGCGGGGAGAGCGCGACGCTGAAGAAGGGGGCCGAGGCGAGGTCCCACAGGGTGTGTTGGGCGGGATCGAGGCAGGATCCTCCGAGGGCGTATTCGGCTGAGCCGGCGACCAGGGGCCCGGTCAGATTATGGAGCCAGTCGGGAGCGTAGGTGCAGCCGGCGTCGGCGCAGGCGATGAATGCGGATTTGGCGGCGGCGATGGCCACGTTGCGGCCGCGCGAGACCGGGCCGGGGGAGTGTTTGAGGCTGCAGGTTTCGTCGCGGATTGCGCCCAGGCGCGGGGCCTGTGCCTGGGCGTTGACGAGGGCCTGGGCGTTGAGCAGCCACTCCCAGGTTCCGTCGGACGAGCCGCCGTCGACGACGATGACCTCGGAGGGCGGAGGAATCTGGGCGAGGAGGCTGGGCACGACCCGTCCGATGTCCTGGGCCTCGTTGAGGACCGTGACGACGACGCTTACAGGCTGCATGGGGGAAGTATAGCGAGGGAGGGTGAATGCAGGCGGGCGGAGATGGGGTGCGGGGGCATTTTCATGCTGCGATTCAGCTGCATCGCATTTTTTGTTGACGCGGGCTGCGCGGAAAAGGATAATTTGCCCATGTTTCGACGCAGATCTCTGTTTTCGGCGGTGATGGTACCGCTGATTGTCGGCGTGGCCGGGCTGGCGCATCTGATGAGTCAGCCTCGTTTTGCCGCTTATCGCGCGGTCGACGTGGTGCAGATGACCGGGTCCGGGTTGTGCTTCGGAATCGCGTTTTTCGCGCTGGTTTTATTGCTACGCACGCGTGGTGAGTGAACCGGCCCATTTCGCTCGGCAGCGATGGGTTGAGACCGCCAGCAAGGCGGATTGACCGGGAGCGCGATTTAACGATAGAATCGTAGAGTTTGGCGATGCACTCCTTTAAGGGTGTGCGGGATTGTGCCGGGTTCACCGCCTTGAGGCGTGTGTGCGGCCCGGGTCCCGATGCAGTTACTGTCTGTATCCGCCCCATTGCACACGGAATTTGAATGCAGGCGGCCGGTGAGGTAGCCGGAGCGCTGGAGGATTTTGTTATGTACGCAGTGATTCGGACCGGCGGCAAGCAGTACCGGGTTTCGCCCGGGGATGTGGTGAAGATCGAGAGCGTGTCTTCAGAGAACCAGACGGTGGAGTTCAGCGACGTGCTGGCGGTTTCAGGCGACGCGGGAACAGTGGCCAGGCCGGAGAGCGCGAAAGTGACCGGTGAAGTGGTAAGCGAAGGCCGGGGAGACAAGATCCTGGTGTTCCACCTGAAGCGGAAGAAGCAGTACAAGAAGCTGCAGGGACACCGGCAGAATTATACCGAGGTACGCATCAAGGCGATCGAGGCCGATGGCGTGACGTACACGGCGGCGAGCAAGGCGTAAGGCGCGGAGCCAACATTTAGAAGGGGAATCGGCAATGGCACATAAAAAGGGTGGAGGCAGCTCCACAAACGGACGGGATTCCAATGCGCAGCGGCTGGGCGTAAAGGCGTTTGGCGGTCAACTGGTAACCGGCGGATCGATCATCATGCGTCAACGGGGCACGCGGATCAAGCCGGGACTGAACGTGGGGATCGGCTCGGACGACACGCTGTTCGCAAAGGTGACGGGGCGGGTGAAGTTTACCGACCACGGGAACCGGGGGCGGTTTGCATCCATCGAACCGGCACCGGGCGAATAATCGGGCACAAGCACAACAAGAAAGGCCACGGCTTGCGCCGTGGCCTTTCTTATTGTGTTGCGAAGTGTGTAACTAGGATTCCGATTCGCGACCCTTGAGGCTGCGAGTGAGGACCTTGTCGACGACCTTCTCGACGTCGGTGAGGAAGAAGCTATGGGCAGGCTGCTGAATGGCGACCTGGGTACCGGTATGGCCAAGCGCGGAAGCGATCTCGTTCCAGCGATAGATGGTGGAATTAGCGGGCATGACGACTGGGGCGCTGGCGCGCTCCGGGAGGGCGCAGTAGGCAGCCCAGACAGCCAGGGAGACCAGGATCATGGATTGATAGACGAACTGAATTGGGGCGTTCTGAGCGGTCTTGCTGGAGATCAGAGAGGTAACGATAAAGTCGTTGGCGGAGACGATTCCAAAGCCCAGAGAGATGCCGAAGGAGAAGTCGCGCACGGAGAGGCGCAGGGTATTCAAGCAGAGGCAGAGGAAGCCGAGCAGGCACAACTCCAAGACGCTGACGGAGCGCATCAGCCCGAAGGCGATGTCAGGGATGATCATGAGTCCCTTGTGGGCGAAGGAGACGGTGGAGAAGGTGATGATGAGCGAGACGAGGGCGGCCCAGCGGAAGATCACGAGCCCGATTTTCATGATCCCTGGGAACCCGGAAAGGGCGGAGCGGAAGACCTCAGTGCAGATGAAGAACAACAGGATGGCACTGGCGATGTAAATCGCGTAGAAAGCGAAGAAGTATGCTTCATCCCAGATCAGCAAGTTGGTGCGATTGTAGGCGGTGAGGAGGAGAAACAGCACCGGTGCGGAAACGACACGCAGGGCCAGATAGGACGCCATGGCGGGGAAGCGGAGGTGCAGCTTCTTCTGCCAAAAGAGGAAGGCGACCGCGGCTGAGAATAAGACCTCCGCCAGGTTCATGAGCGACATTGCTGAGGTTGAAGACATAGACACCCGTGCGCTGATCCTGAGAACTCACTCAGAATAGCGCGTAATTCTTGATGTATCAACAAGAATTCCAGGATGTCACTTGGCACTTTTGTGCCATTACTTTAGTTTTACTGGTTCGGGCAGGTCGGAAAACCCGGAACGCAGGTGGGAAGCGGAAAGCTGGCAGTGGCCGATTGGTGGCTGGGAATCCTCTGTGCAGTCTTGGGTGTAACGGCTGCGGCGGCTCCGCCGGCAACAATGAGGGACAGGGCGAAAATGCGGATTGCAAGTTTCATAAAAGGTAACCTCTTCGTAAGTGATTTTTGCGGGAAAAGAATCTCCCTACGCACAAAGAAGCATAGCCGATTTGCGAAGGCAAGTCCATCTATTTCATCGATATCAACAATTTTCTTTAGCATTTGTTACTTACGTCACATTCCTCGAAGGTAACGCACATAGGTAACCAAATTTAGGTACCTCGTTTGCCCCATCGTTTCGTTGAACCAACATGGTAAAATCATCCTAGGGAAATTGGTGCAAAACCCCTCGTGTTTCAAGCGGATAGTGTCAAATTGCCCCGGTTTGGAAGCCTGACCGGGTAGCCACAGCTATGGAGCTGGCGCGACGGCTCCGCGAATGGAAATTTATGGTGACTGAAGCGATGCCCGA
>PLSH01000255.1:0-11346 GCA_003165095.1 Acidobacteriaceae bacterium | reverse complement strand
ATTCCGGTGGACATGATGGATCTGCCGAACGGGGTGCGGATGCCGGCGGTGCAGGTGGTGCTGACCAAGCTTCATGCGGGCGGCAAGTTTGACGCGTCCACGTACAAGGTTTCCGGCGGGCTTCACGGGGTGGGAGTGAGCTGCGTGAACGCGCTTTCGCAGGAATTCAACGTGGAGATCTGGCGGGACGGGCACACGTGGGAGATGGACTTCAGCTGCGGCCTGCCGACGAGCGAGCTGCGCCAGGCAGGGACCAGCAAGCGGCGTGGGACCAAAGTTCATTTTCTTCCCGACAAGTCGATCTTCACCGTGACCGAGTTCAATTACGACACGCTGGCGCAGAGATTGCGGGAGATGGCGTTTCTGAACAAGGGTCTGGAGATTACGCTGACGGACGAGCGGACGGCGGACTCGAAAACGGGGGACGCGCGGCGCACCGAGTTCAAGTACGCCGGCGGGATCGCCGAGTTCGTGAAGCATCTGAACCGCGGCAAGACGGTGCTGCACGAGAAGCCGATCGTGATGGAGGCATCGCGGGACGGGGTAGAGATCGATATCGCGCTGCAGTACAACGACAGCTACTCGGAGACGGTGTTCAGTTTTGCGAACAACATCAACACGGTGGACGGGGGATCTCATTTGTCGGGATTCCGGACGTCGCTGACGCGGACGATCAACGCGATCGGGCAGCAGTTGGGGCTGTTCAAGGATCTGAAGGAGAACCTGAGCGGGGACGACGTGCGCGAGGGATTGGTGGCGGTGGTGAGCGTGAAGCTGTCGCAGCCGCAGTTTGAGGGGCAGACCAAGGGCAAGCTGAATTCGGACATCGCCGGCACGGTGCAGGCGTTTGTGAACGAGCGGCTGGGCGGATTTCTGGAGCAGAACCCGCCCATTGCCAAGCGGATCATCAACAAGGCGATCGAGGCGGCGCGGGCGCGGGAGGCAGCGCGGAAGGCGCGCGACCTGACGCGGCGCAAAGGAGCACTGGACGGGGGCGGTTTGCCGGGCAAGCTGGCGGATTGCAGCGAGCGCAACCCGGATCGCTGCGAATTGTACCTTGTGGAGGGCGAGAGCGCGGGCGGGACGGCGAAGCAGGGCCGGGACCGGCGATTCCAGGCGATTTTGCCGTTGAAGGGCAAGATATTGAACGTGGAGAAGGCGCGCTACGACAAGATGCTTGGCCACGAGGAAATCCGGGCGATGATTACGGCGCTGGGGTGCGGGATCGGCAAGGACGATTTTGACGCGACCAAGATCCGCTACGGGAAGATCATCCTGATGACGGATGCGGACGTGGACGGATCGCACATACGGACGCTGCTGCTGACTTTCTTTTTCCGGCACATGACGGAGCTGATCAAGCGGGACAACATCTACATAGCGCAGCCGCCGCTTTACAAGATCAAGAAGGGGCGGTTTGAGCAGTACATCAAGGACGACCGCGAATTTGTGAAGGTGATGGTGAACCGCGCGTCGGAGGGGATGGTGGTGCTTCACGGCGAGTTTGCGAGCCGGATCGAGGGCGCCAACCTGACGCGATTCATGGGGACGCTGAACGAGTACCTGGGATTTGTGGAGAAAGTGGACAAGCGGATCCGCAACGAGAAACTGACGGAGCTGCTGGCGCGGGCGGAGCTGACGCACCGCGCGGATTTTGCCTCGAAGTCGGAGAGCGAGGTTCCGGAAAAGCTGGCCGCGCTGCACGCCGAACTGGCGGAGCTGGCCGATGAGTTCCAGATCAGGGTGAGCGCACCGGTGCAGGACGAGGAGCATCACACGTGGTCGGTGTGCTTTACCGACTCGCAGGGCGCGACGCGGTGCATCGACTGGACGCTGGCATCGAGTCCGGAGTTCCGGCAGATGATGTCGAAGCACGCGCAGATCAAGGAATTTCTGGAGCCGCCGTTTCTGGTGGAGTACGCGAAGACCGCGGTGGCAGAAGCGAGCGCGGAGGAAGAAGAGGCGGATGCGGAGGGCGCGCCTTCGCCGGGGAGCGTGGAGGTTCGCGCGGAGACGAAGGCGGCCAAGCGGGGCGCGCGGATCCCGAGGGAGCCGGTGGAGAAACAGACGGCGCGGGAGCTGTTTGCCTACATCGTGGAGCAGGGCAAGAAGGACTATCAAGTGCAGCGCTACAAGGGGCTGGGCGAGATGAGCGACACGCAGCTTTGGGAGACGACGATGGACCCGGAACACCGCACGCTGCTGCAGGTGAAGCTCGAAGACATTGTGGAAGCCAACGAAATCTTCACCACGCTGATGGGCGAAGATGTTGAAAAACGCAGAAAGTTTATTGAAGACAATGCGCTGGATGTGAAGAACCTGGATATCTAACGAAGGTAAGCGGAGCTTTAAGAGGGGCGCGGCTTTTTGCCGCGCCCGCAGTTTTTGTGCAATCTGTTAACGGGCTTTCCTTTCGCGGCAGAAAAAGGATGTGGATATGAAAAGCATTGCGACTGCATTTGCCGTTCTCGCCTTCGCATTTGCCACGGCCGGCGCACAGACAACTGAAACGGGTTCGCCGGCGGCCGCACAGACGGCGACGCCTAATCCTGTGGCGGGGCAGGGCGGGAGCGCGAATCCGCTGGCTACGGCGCGGGTGTTCGCTTATGACGAGATGACGGCGAAGACCGCGGCCAATGGGGCTGAGGGGCGCAACGGGTTTACGGGCGTGCTGGCTACGGGCGAGGCGGTCGGGCTGCACGAGACGATGCAGCCGGCGGGAACGAAGCCTAACCCGGCGCATCGGATCGAACATTCCGAGGTGATCGTGGTGGAGCAGGGGACGCTGGAGTTTGAGCACGCCGGGAAGGCGGAGCGCGCCGGCGCGGGGAGCATTATTTATGTGGCGTTCGGGACCATGCATTCGGTGAGGAATGTGGGGGACGGACCGGCGAAGTACGTGGTGATCCAGATTGGCGGGGATACGAAGAGATAGTGATCAGTGGTCAGTGGTCAGTGGTCAGTGGTCAGGGGTCAGGGGTCAGGGGTCAGGGGTCAGTTTTCAGTTGTCAGTTGTCAGTTCTCGGTTCCCTGCTTCCTTTACAGTCTCTGCTATTTTGACAGGACTACTTCGGTTGCGGCTTGGATTGTTTGCGCCTTCTGGCCTTTGTAGTCGGAGAAATGGACTACGTTGTCGTAGGCGTCCTTGATGAGGTCCTGGAGGGGAATGACGCTGCCGTTAGCGCGTTGTTCGTCGAGCAAATCGAGATCGACGTCGGCGAAGACGATCTGCTCCTGATTGATGGTGCCCTCGGCGGCGATGCCATCGCGCGCGAAGAAATAATCAGAAGGGGTGAGGATGGCGGCCTGTCCGTAGTTGGTGGCCATGTAGGGCACGAGGGGGAGATTGCCGACGGTGCCGGTCATGGCAACGTAGATCTGGTTCTCAATGGCGCGGGCCTGGGAGCAGTAGCGGACCCGGCAGAAGCCCTCGCGGCCGTCGGTGCAGGAGGGGACGAAGAGGATTTCAGCGCCGGCCTCGGCCATGACCCTGGCGACCTCGGGAAACTCCACGTCGTAGCAGACGAGAATGGCGATGTTGCCGAAGTCGGTGTGGTAGACGTAGAGGCCGTGACCGCGGCTGAGCTGGTAAGGACCGCTCTCGGTGGAGGTGAGGTGGACTTTTTTTTGCCGGAAGACGCGGCCGTTGGGGGTGAAGAGGTGCGCGGCGTTGAAGATTTTGCCGCGCTGGAAGACAGGGTGGGTTCCTCCGATGATGTAGATGCCGGTTTCCTTGGCCAGGCGGATGAAGAGCGCCTCGTATTCGGGGGCCATGCCGGCGAGGCGGCGGACGGCCATGGCGGGGGCGGGTTCATTGATGTAGCTGAGCAGCTGCATGGTGAAGTATTCGGGGAAGAGGACGAAGTGGGCGCGATACTCCTTTGCGCTGCGGACGAAGAACTCGACCTGGCTCACGAAGTCGTCAAAGGAGGCAATGGGACGAAGCAGGTACTGGACGGCGGCGATGCGGACGCGGCGGGGGCGAGGCGTACCGCGCATGGCCTCGGCAGCGGCCTGTTCGAGCGCGGCGTGCTGGAGACTGGCCTGGAGGCTGATGGAAGAGGTGTATTCGGGGTTGAGCCATTCGAGCACGGTGGCGAAGCCGCGCGATTCTGTGTCGTGCATGTATTCGGGGACAACATCGAGGACGACGAGGCCGTTCTCGAGCTGGAAGGTGAGGGCGGGATCCCATCGTTTTCCGGCCACGACCTCGGCCACGTATTCCTTGGGCGTCAATTGATCGGCAACTTCATCGTAGCCGGCGATGCGGCCGCCGGTGAGGAGGCGCTTGAGGCCGCGCTCGCGGATGAGATCCTTGCGGGCCTCGTACAGCATGGTTCCAATGCCCTGATGACGCGCCGAGGCGTCGACGCCGATTTCGGCTCCATAGAGAGTCAGGCCAATGGGGTTGTGGGTATCGAAAGTCCCTCTCCCGGTGATGGCCGACCAGTTGGCGGACTCGGCGTAGTCGTCCCAGTCGATGATCAGGGAGCTGGCCGAACCCAGGATGCGGCCAGAGGGGCCGGAGACGACGAGCTGGCCCTCGGGAAAGATTCTGAAGTGACGTTCCAACTGCCCGGGCAGCCAGGGCGGTTTGCCGGGAAATGCGTTCAATTGGAGTTGGATAACTGCCGGGAAGTCGTCAACGGTCATCTGCCGTACGCGGAATTGGTTTTGCGGGGAGGGCGTCGTAACCATGAGGGGTCTCCTGCACCTTCTTGTGCGTCACGACTGCAAGATTACGCACTTCGTGTTACAGGGGGATGTAACGAAATGCTCTAATTCTGGGGTCTTTGTGGCGATTGGGGGGAGATGAAGAGGGTGCGGAAAAAAGCAGGGATTGGGGTGAAATTGGCGAAAAACGCCGCTCCGGGGCTAAAGAGGCTGCGGAAAAAGTCCGAAACTGGAGTGAAATGCCTAAAGAGCATCCCTCAGGGGCTAAAGAGGCTGCGGAAAAAGGCGGGATTTGGGGTGAAATTGGCGGAAATGCCCTTCCGTGGCTAAAGCCAGCGCTGACTTTGTTGGCTTTATGCGGGGGTTGAAAACCCCCGCCTCCCTCCGGACCGAGTTTTCCCGCAGCCCGTAAAGCCTGTCCTTTATTTTGAGGCATTTGCGGCCCGACTGAAGTCGTGCCCTGTTACAAAACTTCTAAATACCCCGCCCATATTGAGTTTTTCCGCAGCCTGTAAGGCCCCATTGATTTTGCTGGATTTATGCGGGGGTTGAAACCCCCGCCCTCCGTCCGGACCGAGTTTTTGCGCAGCTGGTGAACATCGTTTTGTGTGCGGCTTGTGGGTGAGTTTACGCGCCTTTTACCTGGCCTCGGCCATTGCTTTTTACATCGTACATGCGGGTGTCGGCTACGCCGATTACGGAGTGGATGGTGGCTCCGTCGCCGGGTGCTGTGGCGAGGCCGATGCTGGCGCTGATGGTCAGGCTGAGCCCATTTTTCATGTGGAAATGGGTATCCATGAGGGTTTTGTGGAGGGCGGACGCAAGCGCCAGGGCATCCTTTGCACCGGTGCCGGGCATGAGCAGGACGAACTCGTCGCCCCCGTATCGGAAGCATATGTCCTGTTTACGGCTGAGCTCCTGGAGGCGCTGACCTACGAGGGCGAGCAGCTCGCTTCCGACCAGGTGGCCGTGCGCATCGTTGACGAGCTTGAAGCGGTCGAGGTCAAGAAAGGCCAGGCTGAGGGGGGTTTTTTCGTGTTTGCCGCGGTCGAGCTCGCGGCCCAGCACGTCGTAAAGATGGCGCACGTTAAAGAGGCCGGTGGTGTCGTCGGTGATGGTGAGTTGCTGAATGCGGGTGACGTCGCGGGCGTTCTCGATGGCGATGGCGGCATGGTCGGCGAGGATATGCAGGAAGGCGATGGTGTAGTCGGTCATCTGCTCGGCGCGGGGATTGAAGATTTCGATGGCGCCGTGGGTGCCTTTGCGTCCGCGGAGGGGCAGGGCAATGACGGAGCGGATTTTGCTGGGCTTGGCGGCGCCGGGCTTTCTCAGCCGCGGGTCGTTCTCGGACTCGGGAAGGATGAGGGTTTCGCCGTGCTGGACGACCCATCCGGCGACGCCTTCACCGACCTTGACTCTGAGGTCGCTGAGGGCGGCCTGCTCACCGCCGGCGGCGATGGCGTAATAGAGCTCCTGGGTGTCGTCATCGAGCATGAGGAGGGTCCACAGCTCGGCTTCGATGGTGCGCTCCATGTGCTCGAGAATGGTGCGCAGAACGGTATCCAGGTCGAAGCTCGAGGTGAGCGAGCGAGCCAGTTGATGAAACACATGGAGATCTGAGAGCGGGATACGTCCTTCCGTCTCGTTTGCCATCGTGGGGCCCCTGGGGGGAGTCACTGAATCATTCTGTCATATGCCTGTGATGTTGTGGTCTGGCCCAAGGCTGGGATTATTTCGAGGAGTGTGTTGGGGTGGGTTTCGGAAGGACGAAAAGCAACCGCAGATCCCTCGACTGCGCTCGGGATGACAGGTTTGTTGTTGAATTTGCGCTCGGGATGACAGCTTTGTTTCTGGTAGCGGCATTCGCGATCAGCCGCCGATGTGGACCATGGATCTTGACGGCTTGAGGAAGCCGGGTTCGCCGATGTGATGGCGGGCTTCTTTCTGCTGCACGGTGGCGACGATGTACGCGCGCAGTTCCTGGTCGGTTGCGCCAGTTCTCAGCCGCCCGTACAGGTCGTGTTCAACCTGGGAGAAGAGGCAGGTGCGGATTTTGCCGTCGGAAGTGAGGCGAACGCGGCTGCAGGCGCCGCAGAAGGCTTGGCTGACGGGCGCGATGATGCCGATTTCGCCGACGCCATCGGAGAACGTGTAGCGGCGGGCGGTCTCGCTGGCCTCGTGCGGCGGCAACTCGACCAGCGGGAGGACACGGTTCATGCGCTCGACGATTTCATGGAGAGGGACGACGATCTGGGGCGTCCACAGGCGGTCTTCTTCGAGGGGCATGAACTCAATGAAGCGGACGACGACATTTTCATCGCGGGCGAAGCGGGCGAAGCCCTCGATCTGATCGTCATTGAATCCGCGGAGGAGGACGCAGTTGATTTTGAGCGGAGTGAGGCCGGCGGCGCGGGCGGCGCGAACGCCGGCCAGAACCGCCTGGAAGCTGCCTTGGACGCGGGTGATGCGCTCGAAGGTGGGGGCGTCGACGGCGTCCATGCTGACGGTTACGCGGTTCAACCCGGCGGCTTTGAGGGGTGCGGCGAGGGATTCAAGGAGGTGGCCGTTGGTGGTGAGGGCGAGGTCGAGCGGCTGGCCGTGGCAGGTGCGCAAGGCGGCCAGCCTGGCGACCAGGTCGACGAGGCCGCGACGCAACAGGGGTTCGCCGCCGGTGAGCCGGACCTTGGTGATGCCGAGGCCGACGAAGAGGGAGATGAGGCGCAGGTACTCCTCAATGGCGAGTTCGGGATACTGGGCCCCGACCTCGCCGGTGCGGCAGTAGACGCACTTGTAATTGCAGCGATCGGTGATGGAGACGCGGAGGTCGTGAATGACGCGGCCATGGGTGTCGGTCAGGCGGGGATCGAGAGTCACCGTGGGGGAATCGGAAAGAGCGGCGGTGGCCATCGGGGGCTCCAAAAGATAGGGGTCAGGGGTCAGGGATCAGGGATCAGCTTAGTCGATGCGCGGGGTGCCTTTGCGGAGGACCAGGCCAGCGAGGCCGAAGACCGCGATGATGATCAGGGCAATGATGAAGTAATAGGCCATGGGGTGCGCCCAGCCGGGTGAGTAGCTGAGATCGGAGCCGACCCAGAGCAGCAGGATGGCGGCAATTACGACAAACTGTCCGGCTATGACCAGGAAGGTGTGGCCCAGATCGCGCCGTTTATCGAGAGCTTCAACCTGATCCGGGGTGAGATTGCGCTCTTCGAGGGGAAGCAGGGAATTTGGCATGTGAATCTCCTTGCATGTTTGGTTTTGCGGCTTTTTTGCGCCGAGCGACTTGATTCGAGCGGAACCGTGCGATGCGTTCGATCAGCTTGACGGGGACAGGCTCGGATAGCGGAAAACGGATAGTCCCTTTGTTAACTTTGTACGATGCAAGCTCGTCTTTGAAGGCCGCGACGAGTTCAGGGCCGGCTGGGTAGAGCGAGTAGTGCTGCTTCCAACCGGCGAAATAGAGGATCGGGCCGCCGTGCAGAGTGTAGGCGGGGATGTGGTAGGAGATTTCTTCCTGAGCTTTGGGAACGGCTTTGCGAATGGTTGTGCGGACGCGCCTGAGGACGCGGCGCACGGGCTCCGGCTGGGAGGCAATGTACTCGTCGACGGATTGGAAGGCGGTTTTGGGCATGGGGATTAGAATCAGCCGCTGCTTTCGATTCAATCACAGGTCGAGGGGCGCGCGCCAGTCCAGTGGGCGGCGTTAGTCGTGGGGCAGGTAGAGGTCGAGCCATTCGATCCATCGGCGGTAGACGTCGCGGATGCGGACGGGGTCGGCTGGGGAGTGACCTCCGACGGGGTAGGCGTAGAACTGGGTGGGGATGCCGCGGTCTTTGAGGGCGTGGTAGAGCTCGTAGCCATTGGTGATGGTGACGCGGTAGTCGCCAGTGTCCTGGAGGATGAGGGTGGGAGTGACCATATTGGAGGCGTAGGTGATGGGCGACTGCTCGATCCAGTGTTTCATCCAGTCGCCGGTGTAGGGTGAGCCGCCAATGGCCGCGGCGCGCATGACGTCAGTGTCGGTGAGGTTGTACTGATCGAGCAGGTTGGTGACGGGAGCGCCGGCGATGGCGGCTTTCCAGAAATTGGCGTGTCCGATGAGCCAGGTGGTCATATAGCCGCCGTAGCTCCAGCCGGTGACGGCGATGTTGGAATCATCGACGATGCCACGCTGTTTGAGGGCCTGAATGCCGGCCAGGACATCGCGGCCGGGGCCGTCGCCGGAGTCGTCGATGATGGCGCGGGAGAAGTCGTTGCCTTCGTTGTCGCTGCCGCGGTAGTTGGGCTCAAAGACCAGCCAGCCCTGGGCGGCGATGATCTGGGGAAAAATGGAGAAGGCATTGACGGAGTTTCCGGAGGGCCCGCCGTGAATATAGAGGACGAGGGGAAGCTTCTTGCCCGGAGTGTAGTGGGGCGGGTAGGTGAGCAGGCCATCGACGGTGAGGTTTTTCGATCCTGGCGCGGTGGTGTCAGGGGATTGCCAGGTGAGGACTTCAGTGGTGCCGAGGGCGAGGGAGTCAAAGGCGTCGTTGAAGTGGGTGAGGCGGCGTGGCGGAGCATTGACCTGGCTGGGCGAGTCGATGAGATAGAGCTCGACGGGGTGATGGGGTTGTGCTCCGGTGAAGGCCACCTGGCCCTGGGGGCCGATGTTGAAGCCGGCGGGCGTGACGTTGCCCACGTTGAGGCGGGTGGTATTGCCGGAGAGGGATTGGAGCCAGAGTCCGATGGTGACGCCATCGTCGGCGGCGGTGAGGATGGCCTTGCTGTCGGGAGTCCAGAGAGCGGGCTGAAAGTCGTGATCGATGGAGCTGGTGAGGTTGACGCCGTCGTCGGGTTTGGAGGCGGACGGAACCGAGCTGGTGACATAAATGTCGGTGTAATTGCGATCGATGCCGTCGCGCGGGAGGGAATAGGCGATGCGCGCGCCGTCTGGAGAGACGAGCGAGTAGGCGGCGTTTTTGGTGTGGGATGTGACGGGCCAGGATTGGCCGCCGGCTAGGTCGAGGATCCAGGGCGAGCGATGGTTGCGGTCGCCGGAGTAGGTGTTCTCAATGCGGACGTAGAGGAGCTTAGATCCGTCGGGCGTGAATGAGATGGGCGATGGCGGCCCTTCGGGAGGGAAGGGTACGGGAATCGACCAGGAGCCGGAGGTAAGGCGTTTGGCGGGCTGGGTTTCGTTGTTTGGGCCGGGGATGGAGATGAGCCAGAGGTGGGTGGGCAGGGCTTTGGATTTGACGAGGAAATCGTTGTCGCCCACTTCGAATGCGTCGTCGAAGCTGTCTGCGCCGGTTTTCTTAGGCGCGTCGTCAGGGGCGGCATAAGCGATGGCGGAGCCGTCGGGCTTCCAGGCAAATTGCTGGATGGAGGTTGGGCTCTGGGTGAGCTGGAGAGCGTCGCCGCCGGCCATATCGAGCAGGAAGACCTGGTTGTGCTTTTCAGCGTCAGCGGCGAGGAAGGCGAGCGTTGCGCCGGAGGGCGACCAGCGCGGGGAGGCGGCCGATTTGCGGTTGTGGGTGAGCGGACGGGTTGCGCCGGTGGAGGTGTCGACCAAGTAGATCTCGGCGAGGTTCAGATCGTGTTCGTAGTCGGGCCGGGTGGCTACGAGGGCAACGGATTTGCCGGAGGGCGAGATTTGCGGGTCGGTGAGACGGACGATTTTACCGATCCAGGCGAGGTCGAAGGTCGCGCCTGGAGTTGCGGGGATGGGCTGGCGGGCGGGAGGCTGGCTGCTTGCGGCGGCGGGCGAGCCGGTCTGGGCGGCGGCGGTCAGGGCAACGAAAGAGAGCAGCAGGGCTGCGGCCAGGTGCTTCATGGGATGGGAACCTCAATGGGGATGGGAATGCCGGGAACGGATTGGCAGTAGTTTACGCGGAGACGGGTGCAGTGGGGAATGGGGTGGGGATTTCGGTAGCTGGATTGAGGTAGCGAATTAAGGAGGGCGGAATTGAAACGGACGGTAGTGGGCCAGGTTGAGGGAGCATTCTCTCCGGGGCTGAAGCCCACGATGGTTCTTTCGGATTTGTGCGGGGGTTGAAACCCCCGCCTCCCTCCGGACAGCCGAGTTTATTCGTTCAAAAACGCGAGGGACTGGAGCTGGGTGATTTCGAATGGCTTGCGGCAGCGGACGTTGGCGCAGGAGAGCTTGTCGTCGCGGCGAACCATGTAGGACTGGGCCTTGGCGAAGCGTGCTCGGTCGCGTTCGTCAGCGCCGCGCGGCAGTTGCGCGCGCTTGCGCCGCACCACCCAGGTGACTTTGTATTCGCCCGGCTGCCCGCATTTGGGGCAAGTGAGGGAATGGGTGCGAAGTTCTGTGGTTTCATTGAAGAATTCCCGCTCTTCCATGGCGATTGGGCCCTCCGACTAACGGCTCGAACCGGTTCCCTCGACGAAAAAGACTTAGCGACGAGGCGCCGGGGCACTTTCGCTCCGGCAAGTTCTATTCCATACTTATCCTTGCCGTGACGAAACGCAAGCCAGCCCGGTTTTCAGCCACCAAGGCGGTAAAGGCGAACGCCCGCGAACGGGTGGGACAACCGAAACCCGCGCGGGTGATTGAGACGGAGTCGCGGACGGGGCGCGCGGCCAAGCATAAGCCGAAGCTCGAAGAGATCATCCGACAGGAGGAATGACGTTGGCGAAAGCGGTGTGTGTAGGCGGGGTATTTCTGAAGGC
>PLSH01000243.1:2527-13865 GCA_003165095.1 Acidobacteriaceae bacterium | reverse complement strand
AAGCCCGCATTGGGAATCGCATCGATGTGCGAACCGGTTCCGATAGGCGCCAACCCAGCATCGCTGCCCTGCCAGCGTGCAAAAGTATTGCCGATCGCGTCTACGCGAATTGAGAGCCCCGCGTCCGCGCACAGGCCTTTCACGTAGGCTCGCGCGCGAAGGTCGGCCTCGCCGAAGACCACGCGCGTGACCACAGGAGGCTCGGCCTCTGAGATCTGCGCCAGGGTCTGCAACTCCGCAATCAGCCCGTCAATTGTGAGTGCCGGACCTGTGCTCATGGTTTACGCTCCCAACGGATGCCTGCGCCAATCCTTGTAGATGAGGTACTTCGCGGGCCGCTTGCCTAGCGCTCCAAACCACTGCGGGCAATAAGCCGCCATCCAGATAAAATCGCCAGCCTCGACCGCATACCACGAGTCGCCGAGCCGGTAGATGCCGCCGCCTTCAAGCATCAGCAAGCCGTGCTCCATCACGTGAATCTCCACCATGCCGAGCGCCGCGCCGGGATCGTAGGTCATGGTATTCACGGCAAAATCGTAAGGCGGCCCGTCGGGCATCAGCGAGCGTACGCGCAATGATTCATCGCCCATCAGCGGCGTTGGCGCCACGGCCCCTTCGCTGCCCACTGCAATTTCCGCGGCCGCTGCGCCCGCCTGCCGCTCGTGAATCTTTTCGATCACGGCTGCGCGGGAGCCACTCGCCGCCTGCACCGTGTGCGCCGTCCCCTGCGGCAGATACGCAAACCCGCCCGCGGCCAGAGAGTAGTTCTTCCCTGCAGCCGCCAACTCCAACTGGCCCTCGATCACGTACACAAAACGCTGCGCCGGC
Source organism: Acidobacteriaceae bacterium (assembly GCA_003165095.1). Next base: position 13,037 of record PLSH01000243.1, on the reverse strand, counting down.
GTGGGGCCCAGTGTCCCTCCCGCCGCGAACTCCGCGGTCATCTGCGTAAAGCGCGCTCCCAATTGCGGCGCCGTGTGCACGATGAAGTCCACGCCCTCCGCGCCGGGCAGCGGCGTGCGGATAAACGTATCCGGCGTCTGCAGCAGATGATCTGCCTTCAGGCTGCTTCGTGTTTGTCCCAGATGATGCACTTTCGACCTCGATCGGGGGAACTTGTTTCAGATGCGTGCGACGATTTTACGGCATTACCGGGCCTCTGCCGCCAGCCGCTCCAAAAATTTGCGCCCCACCTTGAGCGCAGATTCCACATCTTCTTCGCGCACAGCCTCGCCGGGATGGTGGCTGATGCCGCCGGAGCTGCGCAGAAAGAGCATTGCCGTGGGCATGCGCGCGGCCATCACCATCGCATCGTGGCCGGCCCCGCTCGCCATCCGCTTCAGCGGCAATCCGGCAGCTTCAATCGCTTCAGCCATAAATGCCGTCAGCCGTTCGTCCATCGGCACCGCCGGCTGATCCATCTGGCGAACGCAGTCAAACCGCAGCCCGCGCCGTGCCGCGATCGCATCCGCCTGCGCCAGCAGCGTCTCCACTGCCTCCGCGCGCGCGCTATCGCTGGAGTGGCGCACGTCCAGGCTCACGCTCACTGTACCCGGAATCACGTTTCCCGCATTGGGCGTTACATCGACCCTGCCCACCGTGGCCGAAAGGCCCTCGCTGCGCAGCGCAAGTGCTTCAACGCCGGTGATCCACTCCGCGGCGCAGGCCAGCGCATCGTGGCGCAGGCGCATGGGCGTAGTGCCGGGATGATTCGCCTGCCCGGTGAATTTGAGGCTGGCCCGCGTCTGCCCTACGATTGCCGTCACAGCTGCGACGCTCAAATCCTCCACTTCCAGCACCGGCCCCTGCTCGATATGAATCTCCACCATGTCTAGTACGCCCGCATCCGCCGCGGCTTCGCTGATGCGGCCGGGATCGAGTCCAAAGGCGCGAATCGCCTCTTCCAGCGTCACTCCATCCGCGTCCCGCAGCGCCAGCAGGGCAGGATCGAATCGGCCGGCAACGGCGCGGCTGCCCAGAAACGGCACGCCGAAGCGCACCCCCTCTTCCTCTGAGAATGCGATGACTTCAATCGCCAGCGGCAGGTTGAGCTCCCGCGCCAGCTCAACCCATTCGAGCGCCAGCACCACGCCCAGCACGCCGTCAAATGCTCCCGCATCGGGAACGGTATCGATGTGCGAACCAAGCATGAGCCGCCTGTTGCCGGCCTCGGCCGGTTGCCACAGCCCGCGCAGATTCCCCGCCGCATCCACGCTCGGGTTCATGTCCAGCGCCTTCATGCGGCCGCTCAAAAGCGCGTGCACCTCGTGCATTGGCGGAGTAAGAAAGCGGCGCGTAATCCGCCCCGGCTCCTCGCTCAGGTCCGCAATCCGCCTGCATTCCGCAATCGCTCGCAGGGCGCGTTCTCTCATTGCCGAACCTGCTCTCTGCCGCCGGGTTCGCCGATGAACTCGTTGCCCGCGAAAATCTGCCGCCCGCGCAGCCACGTTTCCAGCACCCGTCCGCGCAGTTCCCCGCCCAGATACGGCGAGAGCTTATGTCGAAAATGAAGATCTTCCGGCGTAACGGTCCAGGCAGCCTCCGGATCAAAGACAGCCAGGTCCGCGTCCGCGCCCGCTGCAAGTTGTCCTTTATGTCCCTGAAACCCAGCCAGCCGTGCAGGTGCGGCTGCCATCCATTCGGCGATGCGGTCGATGCCGATTCCGCGACGGTGCATCGCCATCCAAACGACGGGCAGGGCCAGGCCAAGCGAGGAAACGCCGCCCCAGGCCTGGTCGAAACGCCCTTCCTCGCGGCGCTTCATCGCCGGTGGGCAAGGGGAGTGGTCGGTGGTCACCATGTCGATCAGCCCCTGTTCGAGAGCTGCCCACAACGCCTCGCGATTGGCCGCGTCCCGAATCGGCGGCGCGCATTTGAACTCCGTTGCGCCATCGGGAATCTCCTCGGACGCGAACTGCAAGTAATGAAGACAGGTCTCCACCGAGAGACGCACGCCGCGTCTTCGCGCCGCGTCCAGCAGCGGCAACGCCCTGGCGCTGGAGAGATGCACGATGTGAATGTGCGCGTTGCACTCGTCGGCCAGCCGAATCAGCAGTGCAATCGCGTCCAACTCAGCCTCGTCGGGCCGCGAGGCAAGATAAATGGAATAACTGCGCCAGCCGGCATGCGCGGCGTTCAGAGATTCTGTGGCGGCATTCACCGGCCCGGCCGCCTCTGCGTGAACCAGCAACGGAACGTCGACGCCCTTGAGGCGCTCAAGAGCCACGCGCAGGTCCGATTCATCCACCCATGCAAAGCCGTCGATGCCGGAGTGAATCATGAAGCATTTGAAGCCTGGAACGCCGGCGCGCACCAGATCGGGAAGGGAATCGGCGTTGCCGTGGACGACACCGCCCCACGCGGCCCAGTCCACCCATGCCTTGCCGCGTGCCGCGCTCCGCTTGGCTTCAAGAGCCTCGACATTGGTGGTTTCAGGCACACAATTCAGAGGCATGTCCACCAGCGTGGTTACGCCGCCGGCAGCCGCGGCCCTGGTTGCCGTACGAAACCCTTCCCAATCGCTCCGGCCCGGCTCGTTGATGTGAACATGCGTGTCCACCAGGCCCGGCAACAGGCAATGACGCCCAAAATCCCGCAGGACAGCGCCGTCCGGAACCTCGTCCCAGCCGCTGACCCGGACGATTTTTTCGCCTTCCACGACAATCGTTGCCGGCCCGGAGCGATCGGGCAGCATGACGCATTGTGAACGGAATGCCTGTACCATCTTGTCCACTTTCGCCGCTCGGGGAGTCTCAGGGCAAGCTCACGGTTGAATCCGAGGGCTGGGCGCCCCACACTCGCGCCCGGATTCCGGCGAAAGGGAGGAACGGCACAAACCGCAATGATCCTAACTCCGAAGTTTGGTCAACAGATCCTGGGGATGCACCGGCTTGGCAAGGATTTCGAACTCGTATCCCCGGTCGCGCGCCTTTTCCAGCAGGTCGGCCGTAGCGGCCTGCCCTGAGAAGAGCAGGATTTTGATCTGCGGCAGCAACGCGCGGATGCGGATGGCCGCGTCGATCCCGTTCAGGTCGGCCATAATGACATCGGAAATCAGCATATCCGGCTTGAGCGTTGCAGCCAGTTCCAAGGCTCGCTCTCCGGAATAAACGGCGCGCGCTTCAAAGCCGCTTTGGTTCAAAATCATGGCCAGCGTGTCGGCGATGACCCGCTCGTCGTCGGCTACCAGAACCTTGGGTTTGGTTGTCGAATCGGGCATAATCTCCTGGGTGCGTTGGGGAATGATTGGGCGTTGAACCTGGGTTGGATTCGTCTCGACCGGAGAAGAACCGCCCATGTGGCTAAACGCTTACCAACAATGATACTCTCGGCTGGGGAAACCAGCCCAATGGTTCTTAACATCGAGAAAGAAAAGGAGTTCGCTCCAGCAATGGGCTGAACGGGCTGCGGAAAAAGGGCTGATTTTGAATTAAAGCCTGGGGAGCATCCCGCAGGGGCTAAAGCCCACCCGTTTGTTTTGAGGCATTTGCGGCCCGACTGAAGTCGTGCCCGGTTACAAAACGCCGTTTTTCCGCAGCCTTTGGAGTCCTGACCTAACAGTCGTGCCCTGTTACAAAGCGTCGTTTTCCGCAGCCTGTGAAGCGAGATTCGCCCGGATTTCTTAAGAAGGCGGCCATTCACCTGAAATCAACCAGCCCCGTCTACACTGGCAACGGCAAAGCAGCATTGAGATCCATAACCGAACCGCAGCGCCGGTTTCAACTCGGGAGAAACCGGCTAACTTGCTTTTCTAAATCGGTATACTGCAATCGCGCAGAATCTGCAGTTCTTCGTCACCGGCAGTAAAACCACGGAGCCTGCCGCGCATTTGCTTTGCGCCCAATACGCTCTTCAAAAACAGGAACCAACAGGCCAGGAACCGACAGGCCAGGAACCAACAGGCGGAGAACCACGCATGCAGGAAGCGACGACCACCAACCAGGCGCCGGGCCCGGCTTCCGATTCCGGCGCGATCATCCGCGCCGAAAAAATCGAGAAATACTACGCCCAGCCCAGCCAGAACCGCATCCAGGTCATCTCTGCCACCGATCTCAGTATTGTTCCCGGCGAGATCCTCGCCTTGCTCGGTCCCTCCGGCTCCGGCAAGTCCACCATGCTGCGCATGCTCACCGGTCTCTCCACACCCTCCGCAGGCCAGGTCTATTGGCACGAAATTCCCATTGCCGAGGCGGAAATCAACGTCTCAATCGTCTTCCAGAGCTTCGCCCTCTTTCCCTGGCTCACCGTGCTTGAAAATGTCGAAGCGCCGCTGCAGGCTCGCGGCGTGCCTGCCGCCGAGCGCCGCGACCGCAGCCTGCGCATGTTGGACACAGTCGGACTGGACGGCTTCGAGGGCGCGTATCCGAAAGAGCTCTCCGGCGGCATGAAGCAACGCGTGGGTTTTGCCCGCGCCCTGGTGGTGGAGCCCGAGGTGCTCTTCATGGATGAGCCCTTTTCCGCGCTCGACGTGCTCACCGCCGAAAATCTGCGCAGTGAGTTGCTCGAATTGTGGTTCAAGAAAACCATGCCCACCAAGGCCGTCTTCCTGGTCACCCACAACATTGAAGAGGCGGTCCTGCTGGCCGATCGCATCATCGTGCTGGGCCGTAATCCCGGCCACATCCGCACGGATTTCCGCGTGCAATTGCCGCAGCCGCGCGATCGCAAGTCGGAGGGTTTCACGCAGTTGGTGGACTACATCTACAAAGTGCTCACCAAACCCGATGTCGCTCCCACTGGCGCCCCCGACCAGCAGGCCGGGTCCCGGGTTCGCGATCAGCGCCAGATGAAGTACCAGATGCTGCCCCACGCCCGGCCCGGCGGAGTAGCCGGACTGCTCGAACTGCTGCTCGACAAGGGCGGACGTGACGACATCTACCGCCTGGCTGACGATCTGGCCTTTGAAATCGACGACCTGCTGCCGATTGTGGATGCCGCGCAGTTGCTCGGCTTCCTCACCATCGAGGAAGGGGACGCGGCCATCACCGTGACCGGCACGGAATTCGCCAACTCCGAGATCCTCCGCCAGAAAGAACTCTTCCGCGACGCCGCGCTGGCCAACGTGCTGCTGCTTCGCCAGATTCGCCGCGCCCTCGAGTCCAAGTCCGATCACACGGTGCCCGAGGATTTCTTCCTCGACATGATCGGCGAGCAGTTCAGCGAGGAAGAGAGCCTGCGCCAGATGGAGACTGCCGTCGCCTGGGGCCGCTATGCCGAGCTGTTCGACTTCGATGCCGGCCGACGCCGCTTCGTGTTGCCCGATGCGCAGGAAGAAGAGGTTGCAGACAGCGAGGGTGACAAGTGAAAATCCAGCATCCCTTCGCGCGTTCCCCGGTCACCGCCCGCACCTGGCCCTTCTTCATCGACCTGGGAGTCGCGGCCTGCGCTCTCGCCCTCTTTTTTGCGGTCATCAGCACCGGCGTCTATTGGCTGGGCAAGCCCATCCCGGTTGTGCCGATTTCGAACTCCATCGGCTCTCTCCCGCTCTACGCCTTCTACTCCATCGTGCGCATGGGCATCGCCTACCTGCTCAGCCTGGTCTTTGCCATTACCTACGGCTACGTGGCCGCCTACAACCCCCGCGTGGAACCCTGGATGGTCGCTGTCCTCGACATCCTGCAATCCATCCCCGTCCTCAGTTTTCTGCCTCCCGTGGTGCTGGCCATGGTGGCTCTCGTCCCCGGCCATCAAATGGGCATCGAGATGGGAGTCATCCTGCTCATCTTTACCGGCCAGGTCTGGAATCTCGCTTTCAGCTTCTATTCCTCGCTCAAAACCATTCCGCGGGAGATGATTGAAGCCTCGCGCGTCTATCGCTACTCCGCGTGGCAGCGCTTCTGGCAGCTTGAACTGCCGTTTTCCACCATCGGCCTGGTCTGGAACTCGATCGTCTCAGTGGCCGGCGGATGGTTCGCCCTCATCTTTTGCGAAACCTTCACCATGGGCAAGCGCGACTTCCAGCTTCCCGGCCTGGGCAGCTTCATCCAGGCAGCCACCTATGCAGGCGACGTGCGCGCGCTGCTCAGCGGCATTGCCGCGGTCATCCTGATCGTCGTGGCGACCGACCAGCTGATTTGGCGCCCCTTGATTGCCTGGAGCGACAAGTTCAAATTCGAGCAGGTCGAGTCCGCCGAACGCGTCACCTCGCCCATCCTCGAGCTGCTGCGCAAGTCCTCGCTCTTCAGTTCCATGCCGGGCCGCGTCTTGAGCCGGATCGAAGAGCCCATCTACCAGCGCCTGGCGCGCACCAGGGATTGCCGTACCGTCCGTCCGCTCGACGATGCTCCCACCGGCAAACCCTCCGCCGCATTGTGGGCCCTGGCCCTGGCCGCGGGCATTGCTGTCTGCTGGGCCGCCGCGCAGGCCATGTTCATGCTCCGAACCATCACCTGGCCCGATCTGCGCCTGCTGCTCGAAGGCGCGGCAGCCACATTTCTGCGCGTCAATGCCGCACTGCTCATCTCCGCTGCGTGGACCATCCCCGTCGGCGTGGCCATTGGACTCAATCCGCGGCTGGCCCGCACCGTGCAGCCGTTCGCGCAGATTCTGGCGTCGGTTCCCGCTACCGCCTTTTTCCCCATTCTGCTCATCGGTTTGGTAAGAATCGGCGGAGGCCTGGGCATCGGCTCCATTGCCCTCATGCTGCTGGGAACGCAGTGGTACATCCTGTTCAACGTGATCGCGGGAGCCATGTCCATCCCCTCCGACCTGCGCGAAGTGGCCTCGCTCTACCGCTTCACGCGCTGGCAGCGTTGGACGCGGCTCATTCTGCCCGGAATCTTTCCCTATCTCATTACCGGCATGGTCACCGCTTCAGGAGGCGCATGGAATGCCTCCGTCATGGCCGAATACTCGCACGTCAAAGACCGCACCCTCGAAACCATCGGCCTGGGCGCGCAGATTGACGCCGCCACCGACAGCGGCCGCTTTGCCATGCTGCTGCTGGCCACCATCATGATCTCCCTGATGGTCGTCACCATGAATCGCCTCGTCTGGCGCCGTCTGTATCGCCTCGCAGAGACCCGGTATAAACTCGAAGGCTGACGGGCCGCAGCCGAAAACGCCGGGCCAGTGCGAGGAACGACGATGATTCGAGTCGGTCTAATCGGTTTTGGCCTGGGTGGGCGCGTCTTTCATGCCCCGCTGATCTCGTCGGTCGAGGGCCTCGAACTGGCCGCCGTTCTCGAGCGCACCTCGAACAAGGCCGCCGAGCGCTACCCCGGCATCACTACTTACCGGTCGCTCGAAGAGATGCTGGCCGACGCCTCGCTCGGTCTCTTCGTCGTCACCACCCCCAACGGAACCCACTTCGATGTAGCCAGCCAGATCCTCCGCGCCGGCCGCAATGTAATCGTCGACAAGCCGATGGCCGTTACCTCAGCCCAGATCGTCGAGTTGATCGCCCTCGCCGCGGCCAAAAATCTTCTGCTTGCGCCGTTTCACAATCGCCGCTGGGATTCAGACTTTCAAACCATTCAAAAACTGCTGCGCGAAGGCTCTCTGGGCCGGCTCGTGTCTTTCCAGTCGCGCTTTGACCGCTGGCGTCTCACTCCGCCGACGGATCGCCTCTGGAAAGACGATCCCGCCCTCGGAGGCGGCCTGTTGCTGGATTTGGGTTCCCACCTGACCGATCAGGCCCTGGCGCAATTCGGCAAGCCGGAGGCAGTCGGCGCGGAGGTCCTGCGCGAACGCGACGGCAAGGGAGCTAACGATTCCTTCACCATCCGCCTGCGCTATCCGGGACTTCTGGTTACGCTCGGCTCGAACAATCTTTCGCTGCCCGCTGCGCCTCGCTTTCACCTGCGCGGCACGAGCGGCAACTACTGGAAGTCCGGCCTCGACCCGCAGGAGGCAGCGCTCAGCAAGATCACGCGTATTTCCGATCAAGCCTGGGGCCGCGAACCAACCGCAAATTGGGGAATGCTCCANNGGCATTCGCGACGCCCTGCTCGGAAAGGCCCCCGCGCCGGTGACCGCGCTCGACGCATGGCGAGTGGCCCGCATTTTGGAATGGGCTCAGGAAAGCTCTGAGCAACGCCGCGAGATTGTTTGCGACTGGAGCGGGGAGCCGGGATAACGGCGCGCTCTCAAGCCTGGGAGGGCGCAGATTTCATGGTCTTGGTCCCCGGCTCCTTTTTCACCAGCGGCACCCAAAACCGGAAGCTGGCGCCACTGCCCGGAGTACTCGCAGCCTCGATCCCTCCGCCGTGCGCGGCCAGAATCGCGCGCGTTATGGCCAGCCCCATCCCCGATCCCTTGCGCACGCGCACGCCCCGCCTGCCGCGGTAAAACTTTTCGAAGATCAGCGGCAGATCCAGTGCGTCGATGCCGGGGCCGTTATCCTCCACGCAAAACTCCAGGCGATCACCCACCCGCCGGCTGCTCAGGGTTACGCGGGTTCCCGGCGGCGTGTGCGCGGCCGCATTTTCAAGCAGGTGGCGCAGAACCCGGCCAAGCAGGTGCGGATCGAACCAGGCTGGTTTGTCTCCGTCTTCCTCCTCCGCCCTCTCCACGGAGATCGTCACCCGGTGCGAGGCGAGAATCTTGCGCGACTCCTCCAGCGCCTGATCGAGCAGCGCGCGGGGATGTTGCGGCGACCTGTGAACCTGCACCACGTTGGCATCGATCTCCGCCATCTCCACGGCCTCGCCGATCAGCAAATCCAGCCGCTCCGCTTCCTCCTCGATAATCGCCGCCAGATCCTGGCGTCCCGCTTCGTCCAGCCCTCCGCCTTCCACCAGCGTGGTCGCCGCGGCGCGGATTGAGGTCAGCGGCGTGCGCAATTCATGAGTCAGCGAATCGATCAGCGCCGTACGCAGCCGTTCGCCCTCCCGGGCAGCCTCCATCCGCGTCGACGCTTCGATGGCAATCGATCGCGCCACCGCAATCGAAACCTGGGCGCCCACCGCCGTGGCAACCTCGTGCGAAAGCGTCTCCGGACGCCATGCCAATGCGCCCACCGGCCTCAGCCCCAGCATCAGCGCCGTGGTGTAGTAGCCCCCAAACGCCGTAAAAGTGGGATTCGAGCCCTGCGTCATGGCCCGCATGTTGGCTTGCACGCTGGCCGGCGTTTCAGCCGTCGAGGAATAAAACTGGTCCGACTCGTATACGTAAAGAATCACCCCATTCAATGCGAAGATGCGGTTGATGTGCCGCGGCAGGTCGTGAATCAGGCCGTCGGCATCCTCGTAAAGCATCATCTCCTGGCTGAGTTCATAGAGGCGCCCCACGTCCGCCTGCCGTTGCTCGGCCTGCAGCGTCTGCCGCCGCGCCCGCTCTGCCACTCTGCCCACCACCAGGCTGCTGGCTGCGAATGAGATCATCGCCACCCACTCCTGCGTACCGGCCAGACGGAATGTACCGTAAGGAGGCAGAAAAAAGTAGTCGAATGAGAATGCGCAAAGCGCCGCGATATAGAGCGAGAGACGGGGTCCGGCCTGGGTTGCCGACCACACCACCAGCACCAGAAAAACCATTCCCGCGGCCGTCGAACTGGCCCCCGCCCACACCATCAGAATCGTGGTCAGCGCGGCCATCAGTGTGCCGACAACCCAATGTAAAACTCCCCGCGATTCGGAGAGCCCTTCCATGACATTCATCACAGAAATCATACTCGGCCAGGCAGATAATGTAGTCTTTCGATGAAAGAAGAACTCCATGCCCGGCAGAATTCTGGTAATCGACGACGAATCGCAGATTACGCGGGTGCTGCGCGCCGCGCTCTCCGCGCAGGGATATGATGTGCGTACGGCAAACGACCCCGAGGAAGGGCTGCGGATGTTTAAAGAATGGACGCCCGACCTGGTCATCACCGACCTCATGATGCCGGGCATGAGCGGCGTCGAGGTCTGCCGCGCCATCCGCTCCCGCAGCTCCATCCCCGTCCTGGTTTTATCCGTTCGCGATCACGAGCGCTCAAAAGTGGAGGCCCTCGACGCCGGCGCCGACGACTACGTCACCAAGCCTTTCAGCATTCAGGAGTTGCTGGCACGCGTGCGCGCTCACCTGCGCCGTGCCCCGGAACGCGCCGCGGCGGCCATCGAGGAGGGCGACTTCGTGATCGACTCCAACGCCCACAGCATCACCGTCCAGGGAAAGCCCGTGCACCTCACTCCCAAGGAATTCGACCTGCTGCTCCACCTTGCCCGCCACGCCGGGAAAGTCATCACCCATCGCGCTCTGCTCACCTCAGTCTGGGGCGCGCAGTCGGCGCATCAGCCCGAATACCTGCGCGTCTTTGTCGGCCAGTTGCGCAAGAAACTCGAAACCGAGACCGGCAAGCAGTACATCCAGACCGAGCCCTGGGTCGGCTACCGGTTCATCCCCGAAGGCTGGAGCGGAAACGAGGAGTAAATTCCGCCGGGCCAAGTGAATCCACTGGACGACTGCTGGTATCATCCATCCATGAATTCTG
>PLSH01000243.1:0-2480 GCA_003165095.1 Acidobacteriaceae bacterium | reverse complement strand
GGCATGATTTCCGCGCTGATTGGATTTGCCGTGTTTCATTCCCTTCGAAAATGGTTATAGGAATGTGATCCGCAATCTCATATCCTTACACTTTATTTAGGAAAACTTTTCGATACTCAAACGAGGCGAGAGCCAGAATCATTCTTGAGCAGGCGGCCTGGCAAACAAGGAAAAGTGTTCCGGTTGGGTTCCAGGTTTCCCTAGACAGCCTGTCTGTAAGGTGCGCGGTGGTTGAAAAGGTCGTATTAACCGCGTTTTGTGCCCTTGGCGTTGCATTCATGATCTATGTGTTGATCGGCACTCAGCGCGCTTTGAACCGTCAAAGAAGAGCCAGTACACAGGACCAAAAGTCATCTTCAGGACATTGGTGGAGATGAGACATTGGGGCTTGATGGCCTTAAAGCCAAGATTCCGCATAAGGCATAAACCCTGACTCCCGCTCGGTTTACGGCAGCGTCGGGGATCAACCTCCTGGGAAGTGACAGCCCCGGATGCAGTTCACCAGATGAAAAAGTGAGACCTGCTATGCAAGATGTAACGATGCTGCTGTTCACCGCTGTTTTCTTCGTCCTGGCGTTTCTCTACGTCAAGGCCTGCCAGAAGTTGAGGTAATCCGATGCAAATCGACGTGGTCGCATTGATTGCGCTCATCCTTTCCATCCTGATGCTGGGCTACCTTACCCTCACACTGCTGTTCCCGGAGAAATTCTGAAATGTCCGCCAATGGCTGGTTGCAATTTGCCATCTACTCGCTCATCCTGCTCGCAACCGTTCGTCCGGTGGGCATTTATCTGGCTCGCGTGCTGGAAGGCGAACGCACCTGGCTGGATCCTGTTCTCCGTCCCTTTGAGCGGCTCATTTACAAGCTCTCCGGCGTGCACGCGGATAAGGAAATGAACTGGCGCGAATACGCCTATGCGGTGCTGGGCTTTTCCGCTGCCAGCCTGCTCCTCACTTACATCCTTGAGCGCCTTCAGGTACTTCTGCCCTTCAATCCGCAGCATCTCGCCAGCGTGGGGCCCGATCTGGCCTGGAACACCGCCGCCAGCTTCACCACCAACACCAACTGGCAGTCCTACACGCCTGAGAGCACCATGAGCTATCTCACTCAGATGGCTGGCCTCGCCACCCATAACTTCTGGTCGGCGGGAGTGGGCATTGTGGTGGCCGTGTCCTTGATCCGCGGCATCAAGCGAACCACCTCAGCCACCATCGGAAACTTCTGGGTCGACATGACCCGCACCATCCTCTACGTTCTCGTGCCGGCTTGCATCCTTTATGCGCTGGCGCTGGTGGCCCAGGGAGTTCCCCAGAACCTGAGCGCATATACTGCCGCGCATCCGCTCGAACAGCCCTCCCAGGTACAGACCATCGGCCAGGGGCCTGTGGCCTCGCAGGAAGCCATCAAGATGCTGGGCACCAACGGCGGCGGATTCTTTAACGCCAACAGCGCCCATCCGTATGAGAATCCCACACCGTTCTCGAATCTTCTCCAGATTCTGTCCATCTTCATCATCCCCGCCGGCCTTACTTATACCCTGGGCCGCATGACCGGCTCGCCCGGACACGGATGGGCGGTGCTGGCTGCCATGTATGTGCTGTTCGCCGCCGGGTTCGCCACCGTCTACTGGGCCGAATCGCAGCCCCATCCTCTTATCCACGGCGCTCAGCAAACACATACCGCAACCGCGCCCGGAGGCAATATGGAGGGCAAGGAGGTGCGCAACGGCATTGCCGAAAGCGCGCTCTTCGCCACCATTACCACCGACGCCAGTTGCGGCGCGGTCAACGGCATGCACGACAGCTTTACGCCCCTGGGCGGCGGTCTCGTGCTTACCAACATCATGCTCGGCGAATTGGTCTTCGGCGGCGTCGGTTCCGGTCTCTACGCCATCCTCATCTTCGTGGTGCTCTCCGTTTTCATCGCCGGCCTCATGGTGGGGCGCACGCCCGAGTACCTGGGCAAGAAGATCGAGTCGTACGACGTGAAGATGTCGATGCTCTACGTGCTCATCTTTCCGCTCATCATCCTCACCCTCACCGCCATTTTCGTGCTCGCGCCCCTCATCGGGCTTTCAAGCCTGAACAACACGGGACCACACGGGCTCACCGAGATTCTTTACGCATTCACCTCGGGAGCGGGCAACAACGGCTCGGCCTTTGCCGGCCTCAACGCCAACACCTGGTGGTACAACGTGATGCTGGGCTGGGACATGCTATGCGGCCGGTTGCTCATGATGATTCCCGTACTGGCCCTGGCGGGCAATCTGGCCATGAAGAAAAGCGTTCCGCCCTCGCCGGGCACGTTCCCAGTCAATACGTCTCTGTTTACCGTGTTGCTGGTCTGCGTCATCTTGATTGTGGGCGCGCTCACCTTCTTCCCGGCGCTGAGCCTGGGACCGATCCTGGAACACCTGCAGTTGCACGCAGGGCAGTTGTACTAACCCTTACCGACACCGCATCAGGACAAGGCGAAACGG
>PLSH01000415.1 GCA_003165095.1 Acidobacteriaceae bacterium | reverse complement strand
AAATACGGCCTCGCCACCCAGACCTTCGGCCCCTGGATGGGCGACGAAGGCAAGAGTTTTCTGGTCACGCTCGTGCTGGGTTCTATTGCGATGGTGGTCCTGTTCGCCATCGTCCGCGCTCTCCCACGGACATGGTGGATCTGGGGTTCGTTGGCCATGATCATGCTCGAGGCAGTCGGCGTTGCGATTGTGCCGGTATTTATTATGCCGATCTTCAACACTCCCAAAAAGCTCGACGATCCTAAAATCACCGTCCCGATTCTGCGCATGGCCCATGCCAACGGCATCTCAACCAACGATGTCTACGAAATCGACGCCAGCAAACAAACCACGCGCATGAGCGCCAACGTGAGCGGCTTCGGAAGCACCATGCGCATCACGCTTAATGACAACCTGCTCCAGCGAGGCTCGCCTGAAGAGATTCAGGCCGTGATGGGCCACGAAATGGGCCATTACGTAATGAACCACATTCCCAAGTTCCTCTTCTTTCTTGCGGTGCTGACTGTGCTCTCGTTCGCTTATCTCTTCTGGGGGCTGGAGTGGGCGCTGAAACGCTGGGGCGAGCGGTGGGAGATTCACAGCGCAAGCGACCCGGCAATCTTGCCTCTGGTATCGCTGTTGGCCGGAGTTCTGTTTTTTGTTCTCACGCCGGTCATGAATACGATGACTCGCGTGCAGGAGAAAGAAGCCGACATGTTTGGGCTCAATGCGGCCAGGCACCCCGACGGCTTTGCTCAGGCAGCCATTCATCTGGGTGAATACCGCAAGATGCGCCCCGGCCCGATCGAGGAGTTCCTCTTTTTCGACCACCCCAGCGGCTACAACCGCATTCATTCGGCCATGCTGTGGAAGAGCGAGAATCTTGAACTGTTCGAGAATTCGCCCGCGCAGGCTCCTGCGCCATAGGCCCGCGGTCAGCTCTTCGCGGTGGCCGTTTTCTCTTCGTGATAGTCCATCTCGGTGTTCACCGCCCAGATGTTGTCTTTTGTAGTCACACCGTTGACGATATTCTCCACTGCGGTCATCGCGGTCAGCATCGAGTGATCCTGGTTGTTGTATTTGTGCATGCCGTTGCGGCCCACAAGGAAGAGATTCTCGATGCTGTCTATATAACTGCGGATCACGTCGAATCGGTTGTAAGTGCCAAAGTAGGCGGGATACGTTTTGGGGACTCTCTCAACGTGGGAGTCCTCCACATCCTCGGGCTTCACGATTCCAATGCGGGTCAGCTCCTCGACCGCCAGCCTGGTCATCTCCTCATCTGAAAGACTCCAGATGGGGTCCGTATCGTTGCAAAAGTATTCGAGGCCCACCCATACCTTTTCCGGGTCCGCGGCCAGCCACGGGCTCCAGTTGTTGAAGATCTGCAGGCGCCCTACCGTCACATCCGGTTCCTGAATGTAGATCCAGTTGTCCTTGAGCCGCGAACCATCCACTTCGGTCACGTTCAGCTTGCGGGTCAGCAGTCCCACGGTAATAAAGTCGCGATACACCAGGCCTTCGCTTACCTCAGTCACCTCGCTCGGGACATCGGCGGATATGGCGCGGACCAGGTCGCGAACCGGCATGGTGGAAAAGAAATAATCGCCGGCGAAAACGGTGCGCTCCCCTGCCTCATTCACGACTGAAACCGAGACCACGCGGTTGCCGTCGACATGCACCTGGTCGACCGCGGCGCCGAAATGGATTTCGCCGCCGTCCCTCTGGATCAGCTCCGCTACATGTTCCCAAAGCTGCCCCGGTCCGAGCTTGGGATAAAGAAACTTCTCGATCAATGAAGTCTCTGTCTCCTTTTGCGCGATGTCGCCGGAACGCCTGGGCGCAAAAGTCTTCTTCAGAAAGTGGACGGCCACGCCCTTCAGCGACAATCCCTTGATGCGCTGTGCGCCCCATTCGGCGCTGATCTCGTGGCAGGGCACACCCCACACCTTCTCCGTATACGACTTGAAAAAAGTGAGGTAGAGCTGCTTGCCGAAGCGATTGATGAGAAAATCCTCCAGCGAATGCTCCTCGCGCTGCGGCAGCAGCGCCGAACGCATATAGCTCAGCCCGCAGCGCAAGGTGCGTGCAGCGCCCATCTTGCGCAGCGTGCCCGCGGTCAGCCGAATGGGATAGTCAAAGAAGCGGCGCAGAAAATAAATACGGCTCTTGCGCTGGCGCACCAGCATCACCAGATCCTCGGCGTTCGGGTCCGGAGCCGATACTGCCGCTGGAACCTCCCGCTGCTGGCCCTGGTAGCCAAGCTGGCCATCTGCGCCGGCGCCGGCCTCCACAGGCATCATCCCCAGCCACCACTGCATCACGCGGTCTGACTTTGAGAAGAAGCGGTGGCCGCCGATATCNNCCGCTCCGATGATGATTGCCGTGCCCTGCTTCATACCCCCGGCCCACCCCGATCTTCATATTAGCCTCCCAACGGCCAGGCCCACTCGCAGGAGACAAAACGGCCGGCGACACAAGCCGCGTTCAAACAGTGATTTCCCCGGGGCCTCAGCGGACTAAAACCGGAAACCTTCGCGGATCTCAATT
>PLSH01000249.1 GCA_003165095.1 Acidobacteriaceae bacterium | reverse complement strand
TGGATGGCGGTATTGGAAGAGTTCACCGCCCATCCCGCCGATGCCCGTCTCACTGAGATTCTGGCCGCTCTACATAAAGAGCCCAACGTGCTGGTGGTCTTCAACCACCCCTTGTGGGACCTCTACCTGGTGGGCGCGGAAAAGCACCAGTTCCTGGTGAATGAATTTCTGCAGAAGAACGGCGCATTTCTGCACGCGCTGGAGCTGAACGGCCTGCGCAACTGGGATGAGAACGGCGCCGTGCGGCGCCTGGCCGCGCAGTGGAACATGCTGCTCATCTCTGGCGGCGACCGGCACGGCGTGGAGCCCAACGCCAATATCAACCTGACCAATGCCGCAAGCTTCACCGAGTTCGTGCACGAGATCCGGCGTAAAAAAATCAGCAATGTGCTGTTCATGCCGCAGTATGCCGAACCGTGGAAGCATCGCCTCCTGCAATCCACCATCGACGCCATCCGCCACTATCCCGATTTTCCGCAGGGCTCGCGCACCTGGGACGAGCGCGTCTACCATCCCGACGCAAATGGAGTGGTGCGGCCGCTCAGCGAGCTGTGGCCCAACGGTTCCGCGCCGCGCGCCATGACCGCCCTGCTCGGCTTTGTGCAACTGATGGGCAGAGGCCTGGTCGGCGGCGGCCTGCGCATTGCGTGGAGCGAAGCGCAGCAGATGCGCCTCGCCCTCGGCGAGCGCGATAGCTGATTTGAGGGCGTCTACGCGGCGTATGAGGCGATCGTGCCGCAGAGCGAACAAGCAACCGGGCAGCGGCCATGCTACCAAGGGATCTGTTTTTTTCTGAAGGTCGGGGTGCCCGATTTGGAGGTTCTTTCGATCATGATCTGAAGCGGACCTCCTTTCGGGTCCCAGGCGGAAGCTGTTTCGTCCTCTCCAAGCGATTCTCCGGTGGTTTTAAGAAATGCTTTTGAAAAGACAATGTCCCCGCTTTGGTTGACGTTCCAAGTTCCATTTGCATGCTTCGAAACGCCGACGTGGCTAACTGTTTGGTCAAATTTATGGTCCGGCTTGACGATCAGGGTCGCGGGCACACCTTCCTCATCCCCGTTATAAATGCCGGCGACGGTGTTGTCGGGTGATGAATCAACCCTGAGATACCACTCCACGTCATGCGTAGAGAGGGTGAGAGAGACCAGGAACCCCAAGTTTTTATGAATCTCGCCATAGGGTGTTCCGTCCGCGCCGAGCTCCTGCCCAGATACCGCAAGAAACTCGTGCGAAAACGCGATTCCTCCTTCACCGACACGTCTCCAAGTCCCCGCGGCATGTTCCGTCTTTCCCGCACGGCGAAGTTCTTGCTGGAAGCTGTGATCAAGTTTGAGAACCAAAGTTGATGATTCGCCGCCTTGGGCAAGGCGGTAGGTCCCGGTAGTGACGCCGTCGCCGTAATCTGATGCGATGGTGTACCAGAGGACGAAGCAAAACACCAGCAGGCTAAATACACCGAGAACGCGTGCAGCTCTCTTCATTGCCTCATTCTTACGAAGTCGGGGTAATTGTATCGCTTCTACGCGACGCACTGCCCCGTCCGCAAGTCGATTGCGAACAGCTCTTCCTTGTCCGTCCGCATCTCCCACCCCACGCCGCGCAGCACGCCGTTGTCGATGCCGGCAATCGTCACGCCTTCATCGGAAAGCTTGTCGGTCTCCCACGCCTGCCCGTCGCGTCCCCACGCCAGAATCGAATGATGCCCGACGAACAACAGCAATCCCTCCGCAACCGCGGGCCAAACCTCCAGCACCGGCCGGTAGGGAATCATGGTGAACCGCTCGGGCGCGGTGGTGTCGATGAGGTACGCGTACCCGCCGGCGACCGCGCAGATTTCTTCCGGCTTTGGAGCGGACCAGAGACCGCTGGAAACCGCGGGGTCGCGAAATCCCAACGCGCAAGTGGCCAGAAACGGCTGCTGGTTTTCGCCGCCCGGCCCAGCGCCGGAGCGAATCAGCACCTCCAGCGCGCCCCGCTCCACTTCCTCGGCATCGCGCGGATAAACGAAGTGCCGCGCGGGCAAAATCACCGGCCGTGCCGCCAGCACTTCAGCCTGCCAGCGATGCGGAAAGCTGAAGTCGATCGCCGGCGCGGGTTTCGAGCCGGTCACGGCTTGGCCTCGAAACTCAAGATCCAGCTCCGCTGCTCTTCGGTGTCGGGAACCGCGCAGCCGCGGGCTGCTTCAATGGCGGCCAGAGCCGCACGCGGCTTCCAGCCCAGCTGGATGAGCGTGCATGCACCGGTCACAGTCGCCCTGCCGATGCTTCCGCGGCAATGCACACCGATTTTTTCTCCGGCGCGAAGTCGATCCGCCAGTCCCTCAATGAAGCTCCGGAAACTCTCCGTATCCTGCGGAACATGGACGTCAGGGATCGGGTGGGAGAGGAAGAGCATTCCAAGGCCTTCGGCCAGGGAGCCTTCCCGGCCGAGACCGAGCCATTCAGCCTCGTGGCTTTCGAGAAGCGAAACGAGGGTCCCAATGCCGCTCCGCTGGAGGTTCTCCATATCGTCGTCGAGCCAACTGCCGCCCCGCGGGCACAGCACAATCGCCAAAGCCGCCGCCGGATCTCCTTCAACCCAGAAAACATCGTTCACGTCCGGTCACACCCCCACAAATCGTTCAACCCGCTCGCGCACGCTCGGGAATCCGAGCCCCAGTTGCGCTCCGTCTTCGATCAGCGGCAGCAGCTTGTCAAATTCCCGCCCGGAGTGCGCTCCGGTGATGGCGATACGCACGGGATGAAACAGCTCCTGGCCCTTCACGCCCGTTGCGGCCTTGATCTGGTTCAGCCATTCTTTGAAGATCTCCGGCGTCACCGGGCTGGAGTGGGCGCGGACCCTGCCGGACAGCTCGCCCAGCACGGTGCGGGCGGAGTCGACAGCCAGCACGGCGGCATTCTCTGCGTTGGCTCGCGCCGACTCTGGATCGAATCCGAAGAGGAACGCGCACTTCTCCGCAAGCTGGTCAAGATGATCGACCGCCGGAACAAACACCGCCAGCAGCCGCATGAACCAATCCTTCACTGGCGCAGGAGCCGTGTCGCGCGCGGGCAGCCGATTCGCGAAGTACCCCCACGCCAGCTCCGCAATCCGCTCCGGCGCGGCCTGCTTCAAATAATGCCGATTGAGCCAGTTCAGCTTGTCGAAGTCGAAGATGGCCGGCGAGGGCGTCACGCGCTCCAGCGAGAGTGCCCGCGTCAGCTCCTCCAGCGTGAAAGTCTCCGTCTTGCCGTCCTCTGCGCCCCACCCCAGCAGCGCCAGGTAGTTCACCAGCGCCTCGGGCAGGTAGCCCATCTCGCGGAAGGTGGCGATTGACGTGGCTCCGTGGCGTTTCGAGAGCCGTTCGCGGTCCGCGCCCAGGATGGTGGACAGGTGCGCAAACTCCGGCACCGCCCAGCCGAAGGCCTCGTAGATGGCCACTTGCTTGGGAGTGTTCGAGATGTGGTCGTCGCCGCGGATGACGTGCGTAATCTCCATCAGCGCGTCGTCGATGGTAACCACGTAGTTGTAAACCGGCACGGCNNCCGCGCACCAGGTCGTGAAAGCGCAGCGGCTCCTTGCCGATTCTAAGCCGCACCGCGAAAGGCTTGCCGGCGGCCAGATTCCGGTTCACTTCATCGTCGCTCAGCGCCCGGCATCGGCCGGAGTAAACCTGCGGGCCATGCTCGGCCGCGGCCAGCTTGCGCTCGGCTTCCAGCTCCTCGGGGGTGCAGAAGCAGCGGTAAGCCTTGCCCTCGTCCAACAGCCGCCGGGTGTGCTCGGCGTAGATGGCCAGCCGCTCCGATTGGCGATAGGGGCCAAACCTCCCAAGGTCCTTATCCAAATCGCTGCCGGGACGGCCAGTCCCAGGACCCTCGTCCCAGACCAGTCCCAGCCAGAGCAGATCCTCCATGAGCTGCGTTTCATACCGCACCTCGGACCGGTCCAGGTCGGTGTCCTCGATGCGCAGCAGGAAAACTCCGCCCATTCGCCGCGCAAAAAGCCAGTTGTAAAGCGCCGTCCGCGCATTGCCCACGTGCAGCAGGCCGGTAGGCGAAGGCGCAAAGCGAACGCGAATCCTGTTGGTGGTCATGACACTCTCGATGATAGATCGTGGGCAGGCAGGATTTTCGGCCCAAATGGGCTGCGGTGTTCGATCTCCGGCTGAAACCGCGTTCGCAAACTAGGCGAAATGCTCCCACCCCCGTGCTTCCAGCGGCAACGCTCCGCCGGCCGTTATCAGCGTGACTGCCGGCCTCCCAGCCCGCCGCCGCACCATCCGCCCGATCCGCGTAATTGGAACTCCAGCAAGGCCGCGTGGCACATGCGTTCCCGGCGATGCGGTGAAGAGCAATTCGTAGTCCTCGCCACCGTGCAGGGCCTGTTCCAGGGTTGCGCCGGGAAAGATGGGCAGCGCACCCGCGTTCACTTCCGCAGCTACGCCGGACTCTTCGCAGAGATGCTCGAGGTCAGTGGAAAGGCCGTCGCTCAGGTCGAGCGCGGCCGTGGCCAGCCCGCGCCGCACCAGTCCCAGGCCCTGCGCAATGCGCGGCTGCGGATAAAGATGCGGCGTCAGCACATCGCTCAGCTTTGCGGGAATCCTCACCGTCCGCATGCGATCGGAATTCGTTGGCCCGGCCAGCTCCGCCAGCCGCGCTAGGCCGGCGGCAGCTCCGCCCAGGCTCCCGGTCACGTAGAGTAGGTCGCCCGGCCGCGCTCCTGAACGCAGCAGCGCCTTTCCGCGCCGCACCGCGCCGATGAGAACAATGTCCGCGGCCACCAGCGGAGACTCGGCCAGGTCGCCGCCGGCAAGCGGTGTGTTGCAAGCCTCGGCGAGGGCCAGAAATCCATCCAAGAACCTCTCAATCCAGGGCGCAGCGCTCCGCGCCTTGGCGTTTTGGACGAGCTCCGAAGGCAAACCTAACGACAGAAAAGCCGCGACCGGCCGCGCGCCCATGGCGGCCAAATCGCTCAATCCACGCGCCAGGGTGCGGTGTCCGATGATTTCGGGCGAGTGCCAGTCGAGATTGAAGTGGCGGCCGGCGATGGACAAATCCGTGGTAACCGCAAGCTCTTCGCTCGCCCGCGGACGCAGCAGCGCGCAATCGTCGCCAATCCCCAACCGGAGCGCGCCGTGGGAGGATTGCGCCGCGCGCAGGCGGATCTGGCGAAGCAGCGTCAGCTCGCTTTTCTTGCCGGTTTTCCTGCCGTTTGGCTTCTTCCGCCCCGTCTTCCCCGACTGCATCTTTTGAGGATAGGCCAAAGCAGGTGGATCTGCGCATCTCAGCGCGGCCTTAAAGCAGTCCGAGTTTTTGCCGATAGAGAGAAAAGCCGAAGGTTCAGACCCAAATAGGCATTGATTTGATGGGAGTTACTGATGATTTTCCCTGCAAAGCCTATTCCTGGGAGGTTGGCCTTCCTGGGAGGTTGGCCGCATCCACGGCAAACGGGCTGGGCGCAGACTGAAGGCAGACCCGGACCCATAGCGCCGTCCGGCATGAATTTTGTCAATCGGGCCGGTTTTCGTTGACCCGGCCGGGTACGTTTGTTAGGCTTGATGCAGTTCTCGCATTAGCGCGCACGATGCGCACATTTTTTCTGAAGGGCCGAAACGCCCCCATGTTTTTGTGCCATTCTACGTAAACGGCGAATTGCGGACCTGCACATGCAGGAATGAAGGGCCAAGATGCTACGCAAGCGCTATTACATACTTTTTGTAGCCCGCGATGAAGATGGACGAGTTCGTAAGATCCCGCTGCCGCTTCACTATGCCTACGGATTTGTAGCGGCGGCGCTGGTTGGCGCGTTCACCATTGTGGGCCTCGCAGGATCCTACTCCCGGATGCTGCTGAAGACAGAGAGTTACAACCAGGTGCGCCAGGAGCGCGAAACACTACGCAAAGACTACAAGCAGATGGCGCAGGTTGCGCACGACCGCAGCGTGCAGGTGGCTTCGCTCGGCGCGCTGGCCAATGAAGTGACGGCTCTTTACGGGCTGCGGCAGAACCGGATGGCCGCGGAAGCCAAAAATCATGCGGCAGCCGGCGCGGCGGCCGCGCCTACGCCGGTCACCCTGGCGCAGACTGACGACGTAAGCCAGCAGCAGGTTACCCATTCCATCGATCAGTTTTATACGTTGCGCACTGAGGCGCTTTCAGGGCGCGTGTCGCGGGCGCTTGAAGGCGGCTTGACGGAAGACTATTCAGGCGACTGGACGGCGCTGGCCGATGCGCCTTCTCTTTGGCCCCTCGAGGGCCGTATAGCTTCCAGCTTCGGTCAGCGCGAAGATCCCATCGACGGCGAGGGCGCATTCCATTCCGGCATCGACATCGACGCGCCTTATGGCTCGCCGGTGCGCGCCGCCGCCGACGGAGACGTTG
>PLSH01000056.1:934-2673 GCA_003165095.1 Acidobacteriaceae bacterium | reverse complement strand
CGAGAAAGGCGGAGCGGCAGCGCTGGAGCCAGGGGCCGAAGGTGAGGTATTCCATCCAGCGATAGAGGCGGGCGAGGCGGTCGAAATCCGGCGGTGGCGCTCCGCGCTCTCGCGTTTTGGTGGAGAACGAGTCGAGAATGGCGGTCATCGCGGAATCCACGCGAGCGGGACGAGCAGGGCGGGAGTGAGCAGGACGAGGTCGGCGGCGGCGCGAAGAGTGACCGGGCTGAGTTGGCCGCGGTGATGGTCGAGCATGGCCAGCAGCAGGGCGCTGATGGCTCCGGCGGCGAGAATCGCGGCGGCGCGTGGCTGGGGTGAGAAAAGCAGAACTGCCAACAGGAGGCCGGCGAGGCTCATTACGATTCCTTGCGCAGGGATTGAGGATGAGGCGGCGTGGTTGGCCCGGGATTCGCCGCTGGGCTCCCAGGCGTCGATGGCGTGGCAATTCAGCGAGGCCAGCGCGGCGAAGAAGACTGGGGGGCCCAAGAGAGGCCAAAGCGGGGCGTGGTGGAATGCGCGGAGCGCGCCCATGGTGGGCAGGACGCAGCCGCCGGTGAAGAGCAGGCCCACCAGCAGTTCCTTGGTGAGGATGGGCGGCAGGAAGGGGCGCTGGCGGTGGGTGGAGTGGACGCGGGCGAAGTAAGCGAGGGAAGCGGCGGCCAGGATGGAATTGCGCTCGCGCGCGAGCGGCGGCATGAGAGCGAGAATCATCCAGGCGACGGCGCAGGCGGCGGCCGCGGCAAGAGGCGCAAGAATGCGGCGATGACGCCAGTGGAAGCGATGGCGCTCGAGGAGGCGGTGGAAACGAGAATCGAGCAAGGCGGAGCGGGCGTCGAGAAGACGGTCAAAGACGTAGACGGCAAAGACCGCGAGGGCCAGCATGAAGGGAAGCCATGGGGGCAGGCGAACTCCCGCGGCCCAGGCAAAGGCGAGCGACCAGACGACGGCGACGGTGGGCGCGTCAAGGCTGGCGAGGTGCCAGAGGGCGAACGGGCGGGGGGCGCTGATGGGACGGATGTGAC
This sequence comes from Acidobacteriaceae bacterium, assembly GCA_003165095.1. The sequence goes on along the minus strand of PLSH01000056.1, from coordinate 1,651 downwards.
GTGGTGATTTGAGGGTGGTGCTTTCCCGGGTCCCAAAGGCGGGACCCGGGGCACCCAGGTTCGTGTTCTTAATCGAGACGCGGGCTTGCGATTGCGGATTGGCCAGGGGATTTGGCAATGATTCAATTCTAAAGCTGAATGAAACGGCGCGCATCACTCGATTACTTATCAGATATGTTGTCGAGCGGAATCACGCCGCAGGCGTCTGTGTGGATAGAAGCAGCCATGGAGACAATCGAGGGATGGGGCCTGGCGCGCTTCGCACTTACAACTTTGAGAGGCGAGTGATGATTGAGAATGGTGGCGCGACGGGAAGGCGGGCTTATTGTGTCCGCATGTTAGCTGGACTTAGCCTGGGCTTGATGATGTGTGCAGCGGGGGTAAGTGCGCAGACGAAGGATACGGAACAAAAGCCTGCCGATGCGAAATACGAATACGGAAACTATCAGACCTTTTATCTTACCGACCCGCCTGAGGCGCGCGTGGCTAACGATATTCAGACGGACCTGCGCAATATGGTTCCCAAGGCAAGGATTTATTACGAAGCATCGCGGAATGCGATCTCCGTTCGCGGCAGCGCCGACGACATCCAACTGGCGCAGAAGGTTCTGGCGGAAATCGATGCGCCAAGGAAGACCTGCCGGCTCACTTACACGATTACCGATACGGACAATGGCAAGCGGGTGGGGACGAAGAGTTTCGCCCTGATTGTGACGC
>PLSH01000056.1:0-868 GCA_003165095.1 Acidobacteriaceae bacterium | reverse complement strand
GCGGGGAGCACGCGGCACGAGGAGATTGCGGTGGTTTCGGAGGTGGTGCAGTAGGGGCGTTTCCCAGATCTCAAAAACGAGACCTGGGGCACCCGGCTTGGGTTCGTGGTATCCCACCCATGCCGCGAAGAAACTGCGGCATGGATGGGGCACTCGGATTTGTGGCTGGATGGAGAGAGGTGGGTTGGGGGTTATGCTCTCCCAGGTCCCCAAGTGCGAGGGACCTGGGGCACCCGGTTTCTTTATTTGAGAATTATGGAGATCTTCAGTCGGCGGCGGTGGCTCGCTTTTGACGGGCCCTGGAGATGGATTTGACGGCAGGGGGTTTGGGGGCGCTGGGTTTGGGGNNGGGCGCTGGGTTTGGGGGCGCTGGGATTGGGGAGGCTGGGTTTGGGGATGGCGTCCAAATCCACTTTGCCTTCGGCGAGCTGGATGAGGAAGTCCTGGCTGGCGAAGGGTGGGGCATCTTTGAAAAGCTTGCTGGAGCGGATGTAGCTGCCGTCGCCCTGCTGGAGGCGAGCTTTGACGGTGTCGGCGAGATAGGCGGGCAGAATTTCGTCGTGGATGCGGGCGCGGGCCGCAGGGTCGCGGACCGGGAAGGCGACTTCGCAGCGTTCGAAGAGGTTGCGGGGCATCCAGTCGGCCGAGCCGAGGTAGATTTCGTCGTCGCCGCCGTTGGCGAAGTGGAAGATGCGGGAGTGCTCGAGGAAACGGCCGACGATGGAGCGGACGCGGATGTTCTCAGACAGGCGCTTGACGCCGGGGCGGAGGATGGAGAGGCCGCGGACGATGAGGTCGATTTCGACGCCGGATTGCGAGGCCTGGTAGAGGGCTTCAATGACGGAGGGCTCGAGCAGGGCGTTCATCT
>PLSH01000119.1 GCA_003165095.1 Acidobacteriaceae bacterium | reverse complement strand
TCCCGAAGAACAACCGCAGGTCCCCTTCGACTACGCTCACCTGACAGCGAGTCAGCGAGTTAGCGAGTCAGCGAGTCAGCAAGTTGGCCGGGAAACCGCAGGTCCCCCCGTTCAAAGCTCCGAAAAGCAACCGCAGGTCTCCCGTTCAAAGCCCCGAAGAACAACCGTAGGTCCCCTTCGGCTACGCTCAGGGCAGGCTTTCGACTCGCTGCGCTCGCTCAGGATGACAAGTCTATTCTTCAGCGGGGTTGGCGGGTTTAGCGAGTTAGCGAGTTAGTGAGTTGGCGAGTTAGCGGGTTGGCGGGTTGGCGGGTTGGCGAGTTGGCGAGTTGGCGAGTTAGCGAGTCAGCGAGTCAGCAAACCAGCGAGTCAGCGAGTCAGCAAGTCAGCGAGTTGCGGGTTGGCAAGTTGGCGGGTTAGGTTGGCTGGCTTTGGATTTGGGGTGGTTTGCCGGGGAAGGCCCAGTTGTTGCCTAAACCGAAATTGATGATGGAACAGCAGAGGATGGCTATGCAGTTCGCGATCAGGACGGGGAGGTGCGCGGTGCTGACCAGAATGCGCATGAGGGCCAGATTACCGATCATGGAGACCAGTCCGTTGGAGAGATGGAAGCGGAGGCATTGGGTGAGGAGCGTGGAATGGCAGCGGCGGTCGGGCCAGGTGTAGTGGAGGTGCCAGACGAAGTTGTGGAGGAGGGTGAGTTCAATGGCCGCGGCGGTGGAGAAGAGATAGTGGCCGGGGAGACAGCGGTTGATGAGGGCGAGGGAGGCAAGCTGCACGGCCATGCCGATGGCTCCGACGAGATTGAACTTGCCCCAGCGGATGAAGAGGTTCACGGCGGCGGGCCTGATCACGGCTGCACCTCGGTTCACGGCAANNTCACGGCAACGGCTCTTGGCGGTAGAGTTGGGCGGTGTGGCGGAGGGTGACGGCGATGGCCATGGCGAACATGGCGGCGGCGGCGATGGCTCCGCCTACATCGAAGAGCAGAAGCTTGTGGCCGAAGATGGTGGCGTAAGGAGTGCGCAGCAGGGCGAGGTTGCCGGCGATGAGGAGAAGGCGAATCTCAGTGGGACCGAAGGGTCCCTGGGAGAGCGAGAAGCAAGAGAGGGTGTAAGTGGCGAGGTAGCTCTCGCTGGAGAGAAGGAGAAAGGCGATGAGCATGGCGATGGCGGTTTGCCAGTGGAGGAATCCGGAGCAGGCGAGGCCGGACATGAGGGCGAGGGAGCCGAAGATGTCGACCATGTGATCGACGTAGAAGCCGTAGCGGGGACGCTGCTGGTTGCGGACGCGGGCGAGTGTGCCGTCGAGGCTGTCCCCGAGCCAGTTGAGGGCGATGCAGAGGATAACGAGGAGCAGGGCGAGGCGGTTATAGCGCGCGAGTGCGTAGCAGAGGCCGGCGGCGATTTGTGAGGCGAGGCCGAGGAGGGTGAGCTGGTCAGAGGTGAGCCAGGTGGGGGCGCGAAGGGCCATCCATTGAAGGGCGCGTTTTTCGATGGCGGCGGTGAGGGACTGGTTGATGCGGCGTGCGGATTGGAAGGCCGGCTGGGCGGGGGCGGTTTCGATTGTGGCGGGCATGGGGTTTTCCTTTCCGGTGGATTTTTGGGCTGGAGTGCGGCGGCGAGGGCGGGTCATTTTCGCAGGGCGGCGCTGGTGGCGCGCAGGGTGAAATCGAGGGATTCGCGGGGGACGCTTTCAACAAAGGGTCCGACGGCCCAGGCGAGGCCGGTGGGAATGGAGCGGGTGAGGGAGACGGATTCGATCTGGATGTAGAGGCCGCCGTCGCGTTCCTCGTATGTCCAATAGGTGTTGAGACGCCAGAGAAAGCCGTGATCCTGGGCGGGGGTGAGGGCGCGCTCGCGGGGGGCGCCGGGAGAGTCGATTTCAGAGATTTGCGTGCTGCGGGAGATGCTGTAACCGCGGAGAGGATCGAGGGTCGAGAAGGTGACGTCGTAGGCCGTATCCATGACCACGGTGATGACGTGGCGCTGGCGGACGCGCATGGACACCTCAAAGTGGTTGCCCTGCTGGGAGAGGATTTTTGCCTGGAGGACTTGCGGGGAGAAGTGTTGCGGGTAGGCGGGGAAGTCCTTCATGAGGCGCTCGAAGGCGGCGGCTTTGGCGCCGGGGACGAAGGCGGAGCCGCGCCAATCGTGGAGGAGCGCGCCGGGGAGATTGGCGGCGGATGGGGAGAGCTGCTCGACGATGAATTCGCCCTGGCGGAGGCGGGCGTCAAGTTGCGGGTTGGAGTCGAGGAAGGTGGTTGGGGAGCTGTGCTGCCGGGCGAGTCGGGACTCGACGGTATCAATATAGGTGTTGAAGGCGGCGACGGCGGCGGGCGAGGGCTGGGCGGGCGCTCGGCCGGGAGCGGCGGCGAGTACGAGGAATCCGCAGAGGGTGAAGAGAGTTTGCGAAGCTGAGAGCCGGCGTTTCATGAATTGGATGTTGCACTGTATCGGCGCAGAAGGCAATGCATGGAATCTCACTTGTTGACCATTGTTTCTCACGGTGCAAGGGGTTGCGGCTGTTTGAGTTGCGGGAAATTATCGCCGGGGCGACGGGTGGGGATGGAGGCGGCGATCGGATACACTGGGCAGAAAGAAAAGAGATGACGAATCGGATGACGGATTTGCGGCCAGGCCGGCGGTATCGCTTTGGAGCCTTTGAAGCAGACTCGACGACGGGAGAGTTGCGGAGGCAGGGAGTGCTGATCAAGTTGAATGCGCAGCCGTTCCAGGTGCTGATGCTGTTGTTGGAGCGGCCGGGAGAGCTGCTGACGAGGGAGGAAATCTCGCGGGAGCTTTGGCCCGACGGGACGTTTGTGGACTATGAGCACGGGGTAAACTCGGCGGTGAATCGGATTCGCGAGGCGCTGGGAGATACGGCGAGCAATCCGCGATTTGTGGTGACGCGGGCGCGGCGCGGCTATCGATTTGTGGCTCCGGTGGAGCGGATCGGAGACGGTAAGGACGAGATAGCTGCGGAATCGCCGTCCGGAGCGGCAGAGGAGCACGGTGGAGTTGGGGCGGAGCCGGGGGCTAAACTTTTTGGCCGGATTCTGGCTTCGCCGGAGGAGCTTCCGAAGGCCTCGCATCGAGTGGTGCAGACGCTGTTTGTTTTGTTGCAGCTTATGTACCTGGGTTTTTATGTTGGGGCGCTGGCAAACCTGGCGGAGATTGGAGATTTGTTTTCGCCGCTGCCGAGAGCAGCGCTGGCAATGAATGTATTGATCGTGACCGCGGCGATATTGATTCCCGTTCGAGCCTTCGTGCTGTGCGCGGTGCTGTTTCATGCGCCGGGGGCGCGGGGAAATTTTTTGAAGATGTGGCCGTTTCTGATGCCGTTCGATGAGCTTTGGGCGCTGTCGCCGTTTCTGCTGCTGCACCATATCAATTTTGGATTGGCGCTGGCTTGTTTGACGCTGCTGGTGTATTCGCCGTTTGCGCAGCGGTCGCTGGTGCTGATGGACGGTGGTCAGTGATCAGTGGTCAGTGGTCAGGGATCAGGGAATACGCCTGGTGGTGGATCAGGTTTTTGGGGTGCGGTTTTTGAGGCGGCCTCGGCCGGTGATTAGCTGGAAGAGGTAGCAGAAGACGAGGATGTTGATGGTGAGGAGGCTGATGCGGATCCAGGTGACGCGGCGGAAGACTTCAAAGATCTCCCAGGGCAGGAACGAGGCGGTGATGGCGATGGTGAGGAATTCGCCCCAGGCTTTTTCGAGGTAGAGGCCGACGCCCTCGGCGATGCCGATTGCGGAGTAGCAAAAGGCGACGAGGCCGATGCGGCGGAGCACGGAATCGTTGACGAGTTTGCCTTTCAACAGGATGAAGTCGACGATGCGCGACTCGGGGTTGAAACGGAGATGATGGGCGAGCTCAAAGAGCCAATCGCCGAAATCCTTGTGGAGCAGGCGATGCGCGCCGACACCGATGGCGATGAACAGGGCGGCCTGGGCGAATTTGAAGGCCGCGATGAGGACCAGCCACCGGTTATGGTGCAGAAGTCCGGGTCGCGCTCGGAAGAGGGTCAGGGGCATGGGGACGAAGTCGATTGCTGGTTTCAGGTTAAATGATGGGGGTAAGGGTTGGTGCGGCGGGGTGGGCAGGATTCATGCGGGAATGGCAGGGCCGGGCGGTTGCCGGGTGGTCAAGGGATCCGGCTGGGCTGAGAACATCCCTCAGGGGCTGAAGCCCGCCGTTTTTGGATATTTGCGGCGCGACTGAGGTCGTGCCCTGAAAAGATACAGGATGGAACCTGGAAAGACCCGATGGCGGGCGGTTGGCCTTTGTGGTCTCCCACCCATCGAGCAAAAGACGCTCGATGGATGGGGCACGGAGCATTTGTGGGGCGGCCGGAGTTTCATCTCCGTGGGTCGGCGAAGCCGGTGGGGGACTGTTACAAAACTTCTAAATACCCCGCCCATATTGAGTTTTTCCGCAGGCTGTGAAGCCCTCGATCCAATTTACTTGATGCGCACAAACTCTACGCGGCGGTTGTTGGCTTTGCCGTCGGGCGTGGAGTTCGGGGCAATCGGCTTGGTGTCGCCAAAGCCCTTGGTTGTGAGCCGCGAGCCGTCGATGCCCATCTCGACCAGTTGCGCCTTGACCGCATCCGCGCGCTGCTGAGACAGGGTGAGGTTGTGCGCGGGAGTGCCCGAGTTGTCAGTGTGCCCGTCGATCTCAAACCTGAGGCCTGGATTCTGGGTAAGGATGCGCTTGATCTGGTTCAGGGTGCCCATGCTCTCGGGGCGGATGATGGCCTTGTCGACGTCGAAGTTGATGCCGTGGGTGACGATCTTGGCATCGGTGAATGTCTGGCCGATCATGTTCATGCCGCCACCAGAAGCGATGCGGACGTTGGTGAAGGCGAGCGGATGATCCGAGCTGGCCATGCCGCCCCATTGCACCGAAGTGGGAGTCATGTGCATGTCGGGAACGACGAAGACACGGAACTGATCGATATATACCTTCATCTGCGTGCCCTTGAAGGCGACGGCCACATGACGCCAGGTGTCGAAAATGGCGGAGCCGGCCATGGAGGCGGGTAGATCGGCGTCGAGAGTTTTGTCGTCGGCGCTATGGTATTCCAGGCCGTCATGCGAGAAGTTCAGATAGCCTTCGCCGTTTGGCGACTCGAAGAAAAGCATTGTGGGGTAAGCGCCGGAAACGGGATACAAATCGAATTCAATGGTGTAGGGTGCGCTGAGGTAGCTCTTGTTGGTGAGGCGCGGGGCAACGCGGGCATAGCCGCCGTTGCTGGCGTCGGTGAGGAGGAAGGCAGGGATGCCCTTGGTGTTGTTGACGACGCCCTGGCCGTTGACCAATTCCCAGCGGTCGGGGAACTCGCCATCCTGCACGGCTGAGAAATCGTCGGCGAAGAGGATGGTATCTCCGGGCGTGAAGTCATAATTCTGATAAGCGGTGATGGGGACTGAGGCGGCTGCCGGCGCGGTGGATGCAGGGGCAGGCGCAACGGCGGCCGCCGGAACGGCTGCGGGAGCCGGCGCCGGAGCCGGCGGGGCAGGAGCCGCGGGCGCCGTCTCGCTTGGCGAATAGTGAGTCATCTGCCCTTGTTCGCTATTGATCCGCTTGACCAGCGCGCTGACTGCCGAGTGAAAGGCCTTGCCCATGGCGGAGTTGTCAAAGCTGGCGCCGCCGGTGTTGATGTTACCCAGGTTGGTGCTGACATCGGTACCGACATGGTTCTGCGAGGCGTTTCCAGTTTGGCGGATGCTGTCGATTTTCTGTCCATTGGAAGTGCTGTAAAGGTCGGCCTGCAGGGTGACGGTGGCTTTAGTGGTTTGCTTGCTGCCGCCGAGGCTGATGCCGCCGAAGGAAGGCAGATTGGTGGAGCCGGAGGACGATTGCGAAGTGGCTTCAAGGATGGTGCCGATCATTACCACGTCAACACCCTGGGCGCGGCCCATGGCAATGGCTTTGGTGGGATCGAGGTTGTTGGGGTTCAACCCGGCATCGAGGGTGAGAACCACGCCCATCAGTTGCGTGGAGTGAGCAATCTCAGCTTGCACGGCGAGGGATACGGAGCCGGCGACATTTCCCGAGCCGGACCCGGTGTTGTCAGCGAATGGCAGTACGCCAATCCTGAGCGGGCCGCTCTGCGCGCCGGCCCCGAGGGGCAGCAGCAGCAGCGCGGACAGGGCAAGCAATGTGGCCATCAGGGTGAGAGCCGTGGACTGTGATTGCGGCCGGGGAAGGCAATCCTGTTGGTTGGTCATGGTGGTCGACTCCAAAGGTGGGATGAAGTGCCTCAATCTGGGCGTGAGGGGCCGGGGACTGCGCAATTATATACCCGGCCTGCAAGGGCACAATAGGGCAAGTATTGGGCCGGATTGGATTTTCACGGGGGAAAAGCGGGGAGGGTGGAGGGAAGACAGTGGTCAGTTATCAGTTATCAGTGGTCAGTGGTCAGTGGTCAGTGGTCAGGGAATAGGGAATAGGGAAACGAGTGAATAAGTGAGTAAGTGAATAAGTGAACGAGTGAATGAGTGAACGGGAATAGGGACTAAGGGACGCAGGGACTGGGACCTGCGACTTGGGTTTGCGCTATGCGGGCGCTTTGATTTCTATGTGAGAGGCGCTTTCTANNAATGTCCGCATGCCAGTGAGCGTCGAGATTGAAAAACTGCCGGGAGGGACCGCGGTTGTCACGATGCAAGGAAGCGTGACGCTGGGAACCTCGTTGAGTTTAGCCGACTCGCAGATTTACAGGACCATTGCCGATGGGGTCACGAAAATGGTGATCGACCTGACGGGCGTGGACTACGTGGATAGCGCGGGTCTGGGGATGCTGGTGTACGCCTACGGGACGCTCAATGAGAAGCAGGGCACGCTTCGTTTGTTCGGAGTGGCTCCGCGGGTTTTGTCGCTCCTGAAGATGACGAAGACGGATACGTTTCTGGTGGTCGATTCGAGCCGCGAAGANNGCCCGCTCATCGCGAGAGTGCCGCGATGAACGGGGCACAGCTTCCAATGCCGTGATGAGCGGGCCACGTGCCCGCAAAGACAAGAACGCGGTGAGGATGGGGGCATCCGGCGCCCGGCCTGCGTTTCTCACAGACGACTCGAAAACCCAGAATTCAGCGTCTGGCGAAGTCTCTGGGGGCCAGGAGGCCCCCAGAACAGCCGGTCTGGAGACCGGCGCTACAATTTTTCGTCGCCTGTGAGAAATGCTGGCTAGAAGGAAACGCCGTGGGGAATGAGGCGGTGTTCGTAGGCCTGGCGCTCAAGTTGCTCGCGGAAATCAGGATGGGCGATGGAGATGAGGGCAAGGGCGCGCTCGGCGACCGACTTTCCTTTCAGGTTGACGAGGCCATATTCAGTGACGACGTACATGACGTCGGAGCGGGGAGTGGTGACGATATTGCCGGGAGTGAGGTTGAGGACGATGCGGCTGCGGGGCTCGCCGAGCTTTTGGTAGGTGGATGCCATGCAGATGAAGGATTTGCCGCCCTTGGAAGCATAGGCGCCGCGCACGAACTGTAGCTGTCCGCCGGTGCCGCTGATATGGCGGTGGCCGTCGGATTCAGAAGCGGCCTGCCCTTGCAGGTCGATCTGGGTGGTGTTGTTGATGGAGACGACGCGGTCGTTCCGCATGATGATGTGCGGGGAGTTGGTGTAGTCAACCGGGCGGCAGAAGCAGTCCGGGTTGCGGTCGATGACCGCATAGAGAGCGCTGGAGCCGAGCGCGAAGGTGTAGGCGATCTTGCCGGGATCAAGAGTTTTTCGGGAGCCGGTGATGCGGCCCGATTTATAGAGATCCGCGATGCCGTCGGTGAGCATTTCAGTGTGAATGCCGAGATCGCGGACACCGCTTTCGAGCAGCAGGGTGCAAACGGCGTTGGGCATGCCGCCGATGCCGATCTGCAGGCAGGCGCCATCTTCAATCTCGACGGCGATGCGGCGCGCAACGGCGCGATCGACTTCGCACGGTTGCGGATTTGGCAACTCCGGCGCTGGATCGCCGTCGCCTTCGACGATGTAATCGACTTCGCTGAGATGAACGCCGTTCTCGTCTCCGCAGGCATAGGGGAGGCTTTTGCTCACCTCGACAATCACCATCCTGGCGCGTTCAATCACGGCGCGGTGCCACATATTGGAGGCACTGAAGTTGAAGCAGCCGTTCTGGTCCATGGGGCATGTCTTGAGGATGACGATGTCAACAGGATCGAGGAAGCGGCGGTAATAGTCGGGGACTTCGCCGAGGTTGAGCGGCATGTAGTTGCAGCGGCCGGCGTCGTGTCTTTTCCGGTCGTAGCCGGAGAAATGCCAACTGAAAAAAAAGAAATGCCTGCTGTCGGGATCGCCTTCAGCAACAGCCCGCGGCCTCATGGAGAGGCAGGAACGGATTTTTACGTTCTCGAGGGCGTCTCTTCGGGCGGCGAGCGCCTTATCGAACACGTCGGGCTGACAGAGCCCCACCCCGTAATCGAGCCACATGCCAGAGCGAACGAGGTCCGCGGCCTCGTCGCCGGAGATGGTTTGTGCGGGAACGCGAGCTACCCTGCTGACCATGCGAGGCCCCTTTCCATGCCGGGGTAACTGAAAAAACAGGGAAACTTTTTATGTCCGGGTTGATTCACGAAGAACATTTGAGAGCCGGCATCGACGCTGGGATTGCTCATTGTCCTGTCCAGGATGGCGTTCGTTTTTCGAGGAAGGACGAGATACCTTCCTGCGCGTCTTGAGCGAGCGCGTTAGCGGTCATGACGTCTTTGGCGCATTCGTAGGCTTTGGCCTGATCCAGATCGATCTGCGCGTAGTAGGCGTGCTTGCCGAGAGCGACGACAGCGGGGCTGGCTGCGGCGATTTGAGCGGCAAGGCGGCGAGTCTCGGTCCGCAATTGACCGGCGGGGACGACCCGATTCACGAGTCCCCATTCTGCGGCTGTGTGGGCGTCGATCGACTCGCCGGTGAGCAGCATCTGGAGCGCGCGCTTGCGCCCCACGGCTCGACTGAGAGCGACCATGGGAGTGGTGCAGAACAAACCGATCTTGACGCCGGGGGTGGCAAAGGCAGCTTGCTCGGCAGCGATGGCCAGGTCGCAGGTGGCGACGAGCTGGCATCCGGCGGCGGTGGCGAGGCCCTGCACCTCGGCGATGACGGGCTGGGGGATGGACTGCAGCCGGGTCATCAGGTCGGTGCAGACGTCGAACAGCTCGCGGTATTCGTTCTCTTCGCGACCGACCATTTCAGAGAGGTCGTGACCGGAGGAAAAGACCTTGCCAGCGGCGGCCAGGATGACGCAATGCAGGTCAGGCCGCGCGCCAATCGCACCCAGGCAGTCGACGAGCTCCTGCATCAGCGCGAGCGAAAGGGCGTTGCGGCGCTGGGGCCGATTGAGGGTGACCAGGGCGATGCCGCCCTCGGTTTCGAAGCTGATGTTGTGGTAACTCATCCAATCATCTTATGCCACATTCCGGAGGGTAAATCACGGCGGTATTCGGCTGTCCAGCGGATGGGGGCGGAGATTATTTCTTGAAATGCAGGAGGCGTCGCGATCCCCGGTCCCTCGCTTTGGTTCGTGGTATCCCACCCATGCCGCGAAAAGACTGCGGCATGGATGGGGCACCCGGCGAGTCTTGGTTTAGATTCCCCGGTCCCCAAAAGCGAGGGACCGGGGGCACCCCGGCGGAGATTGGCGCGGCTGAATTATTTTTTGAGATGCAGGAGGGCGTCGCGGTCGATTGTGTTGCCGTCGAGGATGAGGGTGGAGATGCGGCGGGCGTTCCAGATGTTGATGGTGGGGTCGGCGTCGACGACGAGGATGTCTGCGCGGCGGCCGGGTGCGATCTGGCCGAGTTCGGTCCAGCCCAACTGGAGGGCGTAGTTATTGGTGGCGGCGGCGAGGGCTTCGCGCGAGGAGAGGCCGAGTCGGACGAGCAATTCGAGCTCGGTGTGGATGGAGATGCCGGGCATGGTTCCGAGAGCGTCAGCGCCGGAGGCGGCGAGGTAGTGAGGGAAGGCGGAGAAGATGGTTTCATTGATGCGCCAGAGGCGCATGGCTCCTTGATCGGCTCGTTTCTGCAGGTCGGCTGCCAGCCAGCGCTGGCCGGATTGGGGCAGGTGGCGCGCCCAGGCGGGAAGCGTGTAGGGCATTTCGCCGGTGGCGCGGTCGGTGGGATGGAACATGCGGCTGGGATTGAGGAGCGCGGCTGCCGGCTCTTTCCATAGGTTGCGATGGCCGGGGAGCTCGACGTAGAAGAGGCTGAAGGTGGGCATCAAGGCGGCGTGGTGGGCGGCGATGAAGGCGGAGTAGTTGCGCAGGTGGAGGTCATTGGGCGGGATGCGCTCAGAGTAGTCGTGGGCGGTGATTTCAGAGGGACCGAAGGGGTCGTCTACGAGGGGGCGCTGAAGTTCATTGGGAATGACGCCGAGCTCGTAATCGCCCATGTGGGGGAGGACGTCGACGCCGGCCTCGATGCCGACGCGGTAGGGCGTGGAGACGAAATCGCCGTAGGTGGCGAGGTGGAGTTCGTGGGCGTGGGTGATGATCCACTGGGCGTTGGCGGCGGTGATATTGGGGCCGAGGAAGAGGACGCGAGTGCCGATGCGGGCGGTGTCGGCGATCTGGCGCGCGGTGTCTTCTGGGGTGAGCTCGACTGGAAGCGTGCCTTCGCGGAGCTTTGAGATCCAATCGGGACTATGAGCGAGGAGGCTCCAGTTGTCAGTGGTGCCGACGGAGTCAATGAGAAAGAGGTGGGGACTGGGATTGGCGTCGAGATCGATGAATCCGCGCTGGTAGTCGGCGCGGGCGACGACGGTGGTGACGCCCATATAGAGATTGGCGTTGGCCTGGGCCTGGGAGTTCATGCCTGCAAAGCCGTCGACGAGGCCGGGGATGAGGAATTTTCCAGTGCAGTCGAGGATGCGGGCGCCTTTGGGGATGGCGAGTGCGCCGGAGACGCCGACGTCGGCGATGCGGCCATCGCGGACGATGACGACGGCGTTGGGAAGGTCGCGAGCGGAGTCGCCCCAGCTAGTGACGTCGACGACGGTGCCGCCAGTGAGGACGAGGGTGGCGGGGCTGGATTGTGGAGGGGTTTGCGGCGAAGCGGGAAGGGCGGCGAGGGCTGCGGCTATCAGATATAGAAGAGCGTAGTGGATGGTTCTCATAGACGGGCCGGCCTGTTGAGGATTGTCGCACAGAAGACAGTGGTCAGTGATCAGGGGTCAGGGATCAGGGGTCAGGGATCAGGGGTCAGGGATCAGGGGTCAGGGAATAGGGGAACGAGTGAAAAAGTGAAGAAGTGAAAGAGTGAAGAAGTGAAAAAGTGAAAGAGTGAAGAAGTGAACTGGGAGCTGGGAATAGGGTCAGTTGGTTAGCTGGCTACTAATGTGGGACGGCGGCGGCGGGTTAGCAGGGGGAGGAGTTGCGCCAGGGCTGCTTCGGCGGTGAGGCCGTAGCGGGCGCGGAGCTGGTCGACTTTGCCGTGCTCGATGAATCGATCGGGCCAGCCGATGCGGACGACGGGAACGGAGCAGCCCATTTCCTCGAGGGCTTCAACGACGGCGGTGCCGAAACCGCCCATCATCGCGTGATCTTCAAAAGTGACGAAGGCGGCGACGCGGGAGGCGTAGCGGGCGAGTATCTCGCGGTCGAGAGGCTTGACGAAGCGGGGATTGATTAGAGCGGCGGAGTGGCCCTCGCGCTTGAGGGCGGCGGCGAGCTGGGCGGCGAGCGCGAACATGGGGCCGAGGCCGAGGATTGCGACGTCGGAGCCGTCCTGGATCAGCTCGGCCTTGCCGATGGGGAGGACCTGGGGCTCGGGCTTGCGGGCGACGCCGGCGACGACGCCGCGCGGATAGCGAATGGCGCAGGGACCGGGAATCTCGAAGGCGGTTTTCATCATGTCGGCCAGTTCATCTTCGTCTTTGGGCGACATGAGGACGATGCCGGGGATGGAGCGCAGGTAGCCGATGTCGAAGAGGCCGTGGTGGGTGGGGCCGTCGTCGCCGGAGAGGCCGGCGCGGTCGATGCAGAAGACGACGGGCAGTTGTTGCAGGCAGACGTCGTGGACGATGGGGTCGAAGGCGCGCTGCAGGAAGGTGGAGTAGATGGCGCAGACGGGGCGGAAGCCGCGGGTGGCCATGCCGGCGGCAAAGACGACGGCGTGTTCCTCGGCGATGCCGACGTCAAAGTAGCGGGTGGGGTGGTGAGGACGGAAGAGATCGAGGCCGGTGCCGTTGGGCATGGCGGCGGTGATGGCGACGATGCGCTGGTCTTTGTCTGCCAGACTGGTGAGAGTATTGGCGAAGACCTCAGCGTAGGTGGGCAGGCCGGCGGCGGCGGTGTCGCCGGTTTCAGGATCGTAGGGGCCGAGGCCGTGGAATTTTTTCTGGCCGTCGAGGGCGGGCTGGAAGCCGCGGCCTTTCTGGGTGAGCACGTGGAGCAGGACGGGGTGGTCGACGGATCTGAGGAACTTGAAGGTCTCGATGAGCAAGGGAATATTGTGGCCGTCGATGGGGCCGAAGTACTCGAGTCCGAACTCCTCGAAGAGGATGGAGGGCCAGAGCATGCTCTTTGCAGCCTCCTCGGCGCGGCGGACGACTTTAACGGCGGTCTTGCCGGCGACGCGCTCGATGAGGCGGGTGGCCTTCTGGTGGAGATGCTGGTAGTGCTCGTTGGTGACGATGCGGTGGAAGTAGCGGGCGACTGCGCCGACGTTGCGGTCGATGGACCATTCGTTGTCGTTGAGGACAACGATCATGCGTTTGGTCTGTTCGGCGATGTTGTTCATGGCCTCGAAGGAGATGCCGTTGGTGAAGGCGGCGTCTCCGGCAACGGCGACTACGTTCTCGGTGCCGCCGGCCAGGTCGCGGGCCACGGCCATGCCGAGGGCGGCGGAGAGCGCGGTGCCGGCGTGTCCCGCGCCGTAGCAGTCGTGCACGCTTTCAGTGCGGAGCATGAAGCCGTTGAGGCCGCCGGGCTGGCGGATGGTGGCAAAGCGATCGAAGCGTCCGGTAAGAATTTTGTGGATGTAGGACTGGTGGCTGACGTCGAACAGGATTTTGTCTTCGGGAGTGGTAAAGACGGCGTGGAGGGCGAGGGTGAGTTCGACGACGCCAAGGTTGGGTCCGAGATGGCCGCCGGTGCGGGAGAGGGTTTGGATGAGGAACTCGCGAATCTCTTCGGCGAGGGTGGCCATCTGCGCGTAATTCAGATGTTTGAGGTCGGCGGGAGAATGAATCGACTCAAGCAGTGTTCCCATTTAGATCCTTCCCCCGAAAAAATGCCGAGTAATCAGGGAAAAAGCCCTTTGCTGCGAAAAAGTCCTCTCGCAGCGAGGGTTGTTCAGCCTTGGTAAAACCAACCTATAGTATACCGCTCGACGGATTCGGGGCTGCGGGGGATTAGTCGGCATCTGTCACAGTCTTCTCGGGAACCGAGAATTCAGTGTCTGGCGAAGTCTCTGGGGGCCAGGAGGCCGGCGCTACGATTTTTCGCCGCCTGTGAGAAATGCGGGTTAGACGGATGCGGGAATTGCGGGGTGGGGGGCAGGCGCGCAAATCGGGGCGTATCGGGCGAAATGCGGGCGGCGGATGGGGCTGCCGGGTGCGCGACCGACCGTTTGGAGAATCAGTCCTGCGCCAGGGCCTCAAGGGGCGCGGCTATCGCCTGGCGCAGCCCTGCCAGCCGCGTGGTTTCCAACTCCCCGCGATAGAACATATTGAAGGTATCGAAGGGGATGAGCCGTTTTCCGTCGGGATGGGCGATGTGAATGCAACTCTTTTTGACGCTGCGCACATCGAAGGCCTGGGCATCAATGAATTGCACGATCAGGACGCGGAACAGGTTTTTGTATCCCAGCTCTTTGGGCATGAGCACCCTGGGCAGGCAGCACAATAGTTCGCGCAGGGTGGAAGCCTGGGAACTGGGGGAAAGATTGGTGGCAAACAGTTTGAACAGGTGATCGCGCAGGCCCGCCTCCTGCTCATACACGATGGTATTTTTCGCGCCGTCGATCAGCACCTCCGGAGGCACCATACCGGTGAGCGGAACAGTTTTGCCGCCCATCTTCAGGGCGTAGGCCATGGCCAACGCATCCGGGTGACAAGGCACAGGAATCAAATCCTCCGGCCGGAACACATTTGTCTGCTCCAGGATGCGCCGCCTGACCTCGGTCAGCGTGAGCCGGTGCTGCGCGCTCTCAAACCCCATCATGCGGCCCGCCTGCTGCACGGGCTGGAAGGTAACTCCGCGGACGACCGGCTGGGTGAGCGCGAAGTCCACAATCGCGCCCAACTCGCCGTCGTTTACGCCGCGCTCGACCGTTACAACCAGGGTGGTAGAAACGCCGAGCCTGTTCAAGCGCTCCAGCGCCTTTTCGCGAATTCCTCTCAGATCCGCGCCTCGCAACTGCATCAATGGATCGCGCTCGAGGGAGTCGAATTGCAGGTACACCTCAAACTGGGGCATGAATCCCGCCAGACGCCTGGCAAACTCCTCGTCCTGGGCAATCCTGATGCCGTTGGTGTTGACCATGAGGTGCCGGATGGGCCGCTCCTTGCACATTTCGAGCACGCGAAAGAAATCCGGATGCAGCGTGGGCTCTCCGCCGGAGATCTGGACCACGTCCGGCTGCTTCTCGTTGCGGACGACGCAGTCGAGCATGGCCTCAATCTGTTCCAGGGTGCGGTATTCGGTCCGGTGCTGGCCGCTTCCGGCATAGCAAATGGGGCAGGTGAGATTGCACGCATCGCAAATCTCCACCAGCGTCAGGCAACTGTGCTGCTCGTGATCCGGGCAGAGGCCGCAGTCATAGGGACATCCCCATTTGACCGGGGTGTTGTAGACCATGGGCTGCTCGGGAGTCTTGATGAACACCTCTCGCGAGCGGCGGTAGTAGTCAACGTCGTCGGCCACCAGCACACGCTCGTGACCGTGCTGTGGACACCGTTTCAGCATCCAGACTTTGTCGTTCTCGAAGACGATTTTCGCGTCGACCCGGCGGTAACAGGTGGAGCAGATGGAGATGGCCACGTCATAGAACAGATAGGGGCGAAGTTTGTCAGTCATTGGAACCTCACGTGTTCATCCTCTGGTTACAGGAACAGGGCTTTAAGCAACCGTGCCACAAAAACCACAATCAATAACGCAAGCGTGACAAGAACAAGGATTGTCTGGATCGCGCTTCCCCCGAACCCCCCATTGGAAGGCAAAACGGCGCACAAGCTGAATTGCAAGACCAGCAAGACGGCCAGCACCACAACCGTCCTGGCATAACCGCTCTGTCGCTTCCACCATCCCGGAGTCGTCATCGGAACCCTGTCCGCGCCACAAGCAGCTTAACTCAACTTGTCCTTCTCATCCTTCTTGTCTAACAGCTTTTGCGCGCCGTTGTCCCCGCGCCGGAAGGCTCGGATGATTCCGTTCACCGCCCACGCAAGCAACGCGATCACGAGGCCAACCAGGGAAAGAAGCATGACGATGAGCGAAATGTTATCGAGGGGGCCGACGCCAAGTTCCTCGGTGCTTTTGCCGATGCCCTTGTTAGCGAGGAAGAAGTCCAACCCGCACAGGCCAACCCCCGCGATGAAGGCCAATGCGAGCACCCAAACGATCTTGGCAAATGGAAAGCCTTTAGTACGCCCGCTCATGAAGCTCCTCTCTCATTCGCACCCCGTCCACGACCAGAACAACGATCCCGGCCAGGCAGGCCCATTGAATCAAATTCATTCCGGCAACCAATGGCTGGGGTTTAAGGAAGTCGATCGCCACTCTCCAGGCGAGATAGCTTCCCAGAAAGAGTCTGAACCGCGCTCCCTCAGGGAGTTTTGCTTTTGTGCTTACAACGAATCCGAGCAGAATCAGGAATAGTATCTCGTAGACCTGCACGGGATGACGCCCGATGCCGTCGCCGAGATTCACCGCCCAGGGCAGGCTCGACGGCTTGCCATAGGTATCGTCGGCGAGGCCGGCCAGCAGGCATCCGACGCGTCCCACGGCAATGCCGACGCAGAGCGGCAGCGCGAACAGATCTCCGGTGCGGCGCTTGATCCCGCTCAGTTTCTTGGCAATCTCGACGCCCAGCCATCCGCCGAGCAGGCCGCCGACAATGGTCTTGCCACCGGGTGAGAACATCAGGGCCCACATTCTGCCGGCGTGCCAGGCCTGGATGACGGTGGGCCATTGTTCGGCGAGGCCGAGCAAGCGGCATCCCAGCAAAGCTCCGACCGCTGCGGCGGCCAGCACGGTCCAGCGCTGCGGCTCTTCGACCACGTCGCCGTGGCGGGCGCGAAGCCGGCGAAAGACCGCATATCCCGCCGCGTAAGCCAGGGTCTCAAACACCGGATGCCACGCTGGATGAGAACCGATGGGAATCATGGTGGAAGTATAGCGGCCTGGTATGAGGGAACGCGTGACAGGGTTCCGCCGCAGCCGGCAACCGAGCGTTGTAGGATGGGCGCGTAGGCCTTTTGATTTTGGGAGGGCGGGGAACGCGATGGGAATGAGGAAGATTGTTTGCGGCTTTATGCTGGTTGCGGGAATGGCGGGCGCGGGTTCGGTTGCGGGGTGGGGACAGTTGACGTTTCCGGCGGGCAACACGGACCAGGCGACGCCCAATCCGCTGACCGATACGACGGTCAAGCCGGGCAAGGTGCTGCTGTTCAGCCTGGAAGCGAAATTTGCGAAGGATGTGGCGGAGCGTGGCGGGGCGGGATTTGTTTCGTGGTTTGCCGAGGATGGAGTGCTGCTGGGCAATGGCGCCGCTCCGCTGGTGGGCAAAGTGGCGATTGCGAAAACCGCCAACTGGCTGGCGAAGGATTACCAGTTGACGTGGACTCCGACTGAGGCGGTGATGGGGCCGTCGGGAGACATCGGGTATACCTGGAGCCACTACGAGGGCCGGAGCAAGGACGCGAACGGGAATCCGGTGCTGACCAGCGGGCGGTTTATCACCATCTGGCGGAGGGAGCCGGACGGGAGCTGGAAGGTGGCGCTGGACGCGGGGGCCAACGATGCGGCCGCGGCCGGAGATTGCTGCAAGCTGCCGGGACATTGAGGGGTTTGGGTTTTTCGCCGTTGCGGCCTTGTGCGAAGACCCGCTCATCGCATAGTGCCGCGATGAACGGGGCACANNCCAATGCCGTGATGAGTGGGCCACCTGCGTTTCCCACCCATTCCGCGATGAAACTGCGGAATGGATGGGGCACCCAGATCTGTGGTGGGTTGGGTGGAGTCAACGACGGATAGGTATCTTTAGTAACACAAAAGCAACTCCAATATTCGCAAAAGATACGTTACTTGAGTTGTAGGTGGGAAGGGGCTGTTTTGCCCCTTTTGTGCCAGAGTCAACCCAAAAAATATCTCGGATACTTACAGTCGGGTGCGTACGCCAATGAGTGCGATGCTTGGTTCCCAACTCGGTGAGGACCAGGACGGAGTTCTACGACCGGAGTTCAACTTGTTCGACCGCAACCGGGACCCCGCCCTGGATGAGCTTGTCGAGCTTGCGGCCCAGTTGTGCGGCGCGGACTTTGCGTATGTGGGCTGGATGGATTCGAGCCGCCTGTGGTTCAAGTCGCGTTACGGATTCGAAGGATTCGAGCAGCCGCGCGAGGCAGCGGCGTGCCAGTGGGTGCTCGAAAAGGGCGCACCGCTGTTGATCAGCGATGCCGGCGACGACCCGCGATTTACTGCGGATGGAATTCTGCTGAGCGAAGGAGCGGCGTGCCGCTCGTATCTTGGAACGCCTCTGATCTCAAGTTCGCAGCAGGTGATTGGAACGCTGGCGGTGCTGGCGCGGGAGCCGGGCCGATTCACGCCGCAACAAATTTCATTGATGGAGAAACTGGGACGCCAGGCGGTGACGCGGCTGGAGTTGTATGGGCGAATCCTGCTGCAGGAACAGGCGCAGCGAATGCGGCAGCGGACGGAGCGGGTGCTGGCCATCGAGCGTTGCTTTGTGACGGCGACGCTGGATTCGATTCCGGCGCTGGTGGCAGTTCTGGACACGGCGGGGCGGGTGGTACGGATGAACGATCCCTGCCTGCAGATGACGGGATTGAGCCTGACCAGCGTGGTAGGGCGGCCATTTGTGGAGGAGTTTCTGGAAGCGGGCGACCGGGGTTGGGCGGCAGCGAAGCTGCGCGAAGCGGCGGGCGGTCAGGTTTCCGGACCTCTGGAGACGGTGTGGAAGACGGCGGCGGGCGAGGCGCAAACGAAACAGGGCGCCAAGGGCAAAGGGAAGGGCGCGGCGGGCAGGCGAGTGAGCTGGACGCTGAGGCCGTTGCAGGGACCGAATGGAGAGATTCAGTACGTGATTGTGAGCGGCCAGGATGTGACCGAACAGCGGGCGACGGAGGGAGCGCTGCTGTCGAGCGAAGGGCGCTACCGGGAGATGGTGGAGAGCAGCCTGGGATTTGTATTCACCTGCTCGATGGAAGGGCGAGTGACGGCGATGAACTCATTTACCGCCGAGACGCTGGGCTATCGTGCGGATGCGCTGGTGGGGCGGACGGCGACGGAGCTGATGGACGCGATGGGAGCGGCGAGGTTCCAGGAATGCCTGCGGACGCTGGAGACGCAGGAGGAGTGGCAGGGGGCATTGCCGATTCGGCGCAGCGACGGGGTGTATCGCCGGATCGCGTTGCGCAGCCGGCGGATGCAATTGCCGGGCGAGCGGACGTTTGTGTTGAACCACGGCATGGACGTGACGGAACAGCACGAGGCCGAAGAGGCGCTTCACCTGGCGACGCGGCAGCGGGAGTTGATTCTGGAGTCAGTGGCCGACGGGATCTATGGAATCGACCTTGAGGGGCGGCTGACGTTTATCAACGAGGCGGGAGCGCACGCGCTGGGCTACACGCGGGGGCAATTGGCGGGTCGGGACATGCATTTGGCGATCCAGCACAGCCACGCGGACGGGACGCCGAGCTCGACCTCGACAAGCCCGATATTGCAGGCGCTGCGGCGCTGCGAGCCAATCCGCATGAACAACGATGTGTTCTGGCGGCGGGACGGAACGGCGATTCCGGTGGAATACAGCGCCAACCCGCTGATGGAAGAGGGCAGCGTTTCGGGCATGGTGGTGGCATTCCAGGATGTTTCAGAGCGGCGGCGGCTGGACAGGATGAAGGACGAGTTTATATCGACGGTGAGCCACGAGCTGAGGACGCCGCTGACGTCACTGCGCGCGGCGTTGGGGCTGGTTTCATCGGGCGCGCTGGACAAGCGGCCGGAGAAGCAGCGGCAGATGGTGGAGATGGCGATCGGCAACTGCGACCGGCTGGTTCGGCTGGTGAACGACATTCTGGACTTCGACAGCGTGGAAAAGGGCAGGCTGAGTTTGCAGCGCCAGTCAGTAGAGGCGGTCGACCTGCTGCGGCGGGCTGCGGACGTGGCCCACAGCACGGCCGGCACGGCGCGCATCGACTTTCTCATCAACGCTGCNNTTTTCAAAGCAGGATACGACGATCCGGCTGTCAGCGCGGCGCGCGGTGGCCAAGGGCTCGGGCGCGAACGAGGTGTGTTTCATCGTGGAGGACCAGGGCCGGGGCATCGCG
This sequence comes from Acidobacteriaceae bacterium, assembly GCA_003165095.1. The sequence goes on along the minus strand of PLSH01000119.1, from coordinate 1,209 downwards.
CAGGAAAAGCTGGAGCGCATATTCGAGCGCTTCCAGCAGGGAGATGCATCGGACTCGCGGACGCTGGGCGGGACGGGCCTGGGTTTGGCGCTGTGCCGCAGCATTGTGGAGCAGCACGGAGGGCGGATCTGGGCGGAGAGCGAAGTGGGCAAGGGCAGCCGCTTCATGTTCACGCTTCCGGCGGCTCCGCTTGCCGAGGCGGCGTAGGGGCGGCGAATCGGCTTTTCCCGATCAGGTTCCCGGGATCAGCTTCTGCACGATCTGCTAAAGTTCCTTGTTATGGAAAATTTGATGGTTGGTTTCGCGATCGGAAAATCGTGGCAGGCGTTTTTGCTTGCCGCGGTTTTGTGCTTTGGGGCGAATTTCACTCACGCGCAGGCGCAGACTGCTGGGGCGGCGCAGGCTACGCCAGCGGTTCCGGATTGGGCGCAGCCGGGTTCGGCGACGCACACGCAAGTGCCGCCGCCGGCTGATTTTCACCGGGCAAGCACGAACTTCGATACGCCGATCGGGGTGTTTGACGGGCAGTCGGACATCGGCAGCGCGGTGGTTCCGGGGAGCGCGAGTTACGATCCGGCGACGAAGCAGTACACGATCAATTCGGCTGGATACAACATCTGGTACGACCGGGACGAGTTTCGCTATTTGTGGAAGAAGGTGAGCGGAGACGTTTCGCTGGCTGGGGACGTGACGTTTCCCGACCCGAAGGGCTATGGGGATCGCAAGGTGGTGCTGGTGATCCGTCAGAATCTCGACGACGACTCGAAGGAGGCGATGCTGGGCGAGCACGGCGCGGGGATGATTCACCTGGCGTACCGGACGGACAAGGCGGTGTTCCTCAAGGACATGCAATATCGGTTTGGCGGCGGACTGGCGGGGCTTCATGCCAAGCGGGTGGGCATCGAAAAGCGCGGCGACCAGATTGCGATTTTCGTGAGCATCACGGGCGAACCGATGCACCAGTTCGGACCGCCGATCACGATGCACTTCGACGGGCCGTTTTATGTGGGGATCGGGTTCTGTTCGCATCTGCCGGCTACGGTGGATACGGCGGTGGTGTCGGACGTGGTGCTGAAGAACGAGGCGGGGAAGGTGGAGTGATCAGGGGTCAGGGGTCAGGGGTCAGTGGTCAGTCCCGGGGGCTCGGAAGCGAGATCTGGGGCGCACGGCGAAGACCCGCTCATCGCGATAGTGCCGCGATGACCGGGG
>PLSH01000270.1 GCA_003165095.1 Acidobacteriaceae bacterium | reverse complement strand
ATATTGTGCCAGGAAACGCTCCCATGCAATTTCGCGTCCGAGTGCGCAGGCATGAGCCAGAGCAAGTTCGGAGTGATGCAGCCCTCGGAAAAAGGCTGTCTTCTGGCTGGAATCGGGAAGAATGCCGGGTGGAAGGCCGTGATTAACCTTTGCGCCCACCGAAGCCAGGATCGAGCCGAACTCCGCCGGGGTGAGGCCGCAGGCTTCCCCTTCCGCGCGAATCCAGAGCTCCTGAAGCAACATGGGCGATGGCCCGGGGAAATGAAGAGCCGACTCCGGGGCCGCGGCAGACGGCTGCCCGGCCTGAACCGGCAGAACGAGTTCGCCCGGTTTGGAAGATGCCGCGTCCACGCTCAGAGAATACTGCATCCGCGGAGGGTTTGGGTTTCAGCGGCAGCTTACTCCGCCGGCATGACCGGCAGACTGATGAAGCTGGCGCCGCTTGGCGTATGCCACACTCGCTCGGTCGCCTTCTGGTAATCCGCCGGCTTGGCATCGAATATATTCGTCACAAAAGTCTGCGGGTTGCGGTCATACAAGGGAAACAGGCTTGACTGCACCTGCACCATGATGCGATGGCCCGGCTTGAAGACGTGATTCACCATGGGCAGTCCGAATTGGTAGAGGAGCGGCTGGTCCGGCGTTATCGCTTGGGGATGCGAGAAGCTGGTGCGATAGCGGCCGCGAAAGATGTCGGTTGCGATGGGCAGTTCATAGCCGCCCATTGGCGCGTCGTATGGATACGCGCCCGGATACACGTCGATCAGCTTCACCACCCAGTCGCTGTCTGTACCGCTCGTCGATGCATAGAGATTCACCTCCGGCCGTCCGCCCAGGCGCAGCGGAACGGTCAGCGGATCGGTAACGAAGGTGAGCACGTCGGGGCGGCCATCGACAAAGCGCTGATCGTGCACCAGCCAGGTTCTCCAGGCATCACCATCGGTGACAACGTATGGCCGCGGCGAAAACGGAACCGGTTTGGCCGGATCGGAGATGTACTCGGTATAGCGCCCGCCGCCAGCTGCCGGCTCGTCAAACGACAGCTTACCGCCGGCTTCAAGATAAATCGGCCTGGACTTGTTCGGGCAGCCGTTCTCGCAGCTCATCGGCCACCGGGTGAAGCGGTCCCAGTGGTTTTCGCCGGTGTTGTACACCAGCACCGGCGGCGTGTCGGCCCTGGGCGCGCCGTCGACCAGATATTGCGTGAAAAACGGCAGCAGAATGTCGTGACGATACTGGCGAGTGGTATCGCCCGTCCACTGCAATGGGCCCAGCGACCATCCCGCGCGGTTCACTTGGCTGTGAGACCAGGGGCCCATCACCAGGAAGTTCTTATCGTTGTTGGTATCCTTCGGCTCCACGGCTTCATACGAGTGGTTGGCGCCCCACATGTCCTCCTGGTCCCACAGTCCCTGCTCCCACAGGACGGGCACCTTGAGCGGAACTTTCGCGATGATTTTGTCCAGCGCCTGCTCCTGCCAGAATTCGTCGTAAGCTAAATGCTCCTCGAGCTTGCGCCAAAAGGGAAGCTGATCGAGTCCGCCATAGCGGGCGAAGTCTCCCGCCGAGCCCTGCTCGAGAAAGTTGGAATAATCGTCGTAATTCATGCGTGGAATGTCGTTGCCGCCGCCTCTAGCCGTGGTCTGGCCGGTGAAGTAGTCGAGGTTGACTTGCCTGAATGCGCCGTAGTGGAACCAGTCGTCTCCCATCCAGCCATCCACCATGGGGCTCTCCGGCGCGGCCACTTTCAAGGCGGGGTGCGGATCGATGAGCGCCATGACTACCGTGAATCCTTCATAGGAAGAGCCGATCATGCCCACCTTGCCGTTGGATTCGGGAACGTTTTTCACCAGCCAGTCGATGGTGTCCCAGGCATCGGTGGTGTCGTTGGGGCCGGAGGGATTGAGCGGGCCGGTGGGCGGCGGAGTCATCACGTACGCGCCCTCCGACCCGTATTTGCCGCGCACATCCTGAAAGACGCGGATAAATCCGGCTTCGACCCAGACATCGTCGCCCACCGTGACCTGGCCGGCCAGGTAGGGCGACTCCGCGACCTTCATCCTCGAAGCGGCGTCGTAGGGTGTGCGGGTGAGCACGATGGGCGCGTGGGTTGCGCCTTTAGGGATGGCGATGACGGTGTAGAGCTTCACGCCGTCGCGCATGGGGATCATCACTTCGCGCTTCACAAAGTCGTAGCCGCTGCGTGGAGGCGTGAATTTGGCTGGAATGTCAGGAGTCATCGGCGGGGTCTGCGCCTGGCCAAACATCACGGACGCAATGGCTAGCGTGAAGGCGGCAGCAGAGAAACGGCGGAATGAATGCATCTGGAATGTCCCTTTATGGGTGTTCCCGGCACAGAGGCCAGGGAAAGCTATGGGGAAACGCAGGATCGCGCCACAAAATACGATTGCCGGGGCAGTATATCAAGCCGCGGCACAGCTCGATGCTGGAATTGGAGTCAACCGGTTAACTTCCGGCGCAGCTCCGAGGGGTACGGTTGCGCGAACCCAGCCTGCAGCGGTATGTTCCAGCTAAGGTCGGTTCCCAAAAATGCGCCCTTCAGATTCCCCTGAAATGGACGCGTCGGCAGAAGAAAAGCGCATTCAGGCTAGTCTTGCGCGGACGACGATCGAGCGTCTCTTCGAGTTTTCCCCGGATGCAATCCTTGTCACCGACGGCGGCGGGATAATTCGGGACGCGAACCCGCGCGCCGAAGAACTGTTCGGTTACTCGAGCGACGAACTCATCGGCCGTCCGGTCGAGATGCTGGTTCCGCAGCGCTTCCGCGGCGGCCATCCCGCGCACCGCGAAAACTATAATGCCCATCCGCGCGCCCGGCAGATGGGCGCGGCCATGAATCTATACGGCCTGCGCAAGGACGGGGCGGAGTTTCCCGTGGACATCATGCTCAAGCCGTTCGCTTCCGGCCAGGGCGCGGCGGTGGTCAGCTTCATCCGCGACGCTACTGAACAGCGGGCCGCCCAGGAAGCGCTGCGCCGCAACGACCAGCAACTGAGATCCATCGTGGAGAGCGTGCGCGACTACGCCATCTATCACCTGGACAGCGACGGCTCCGTGATGACCTGGAATCCCGGCGGCGAGCGCATCAAGGGCTATACGGCAGAGGAGATCGTCGGCGCGCATTTCTCGCGCTTCTTTACGCACGAGGATGTTGAGCGCGGAAGGCCCGCCGAGTTGCTTCGTTTGGCTGCAGTGCGCGGGCGCGTGGAAGACGAAGGCTGGCGTGTCCGCAAAGACGGCTCGCGTTTCTGGGCGGACAGCATCTTGACCGCGATTCGCGACAGTTCGGGCCAGGTGACCGGCTACGCGAAGGTGACGCGCGACTTTACCGACCGCAAGCGCGCCGAGGAGGCGTTGATTTTCCAGCTCAGCGGGGCGCTGCTGGCCAATATGGATGCGGCGCGGCTGCTGGAGGCAATCTCGGCATCCATACGCGAGGTGATTCCGCACGACAACGCGGGCCTGGTGCTACACGACCCGGTTGCGGGCGACATGGTGGTGCAGTTTCTGGGAGGTCCGGGCGCCGGCGTTTTTCCCGGCGAATTGCGGGTTCCCATTGACGGCTCGCTGTCTGGAATCGTGTTTCGCACCCGGGAGCCGGTGCTGCTGGAGAGCGTGGCCACCGCGCCTTTTGCCCCCGATACGCTCAGTTACCTGAAGCGGATGGGCATGCAGTCCGGTTGCTGGGTTCCGCTGGTCCATCACGACAAGGCGATTGGCGCGCTTTCGGTGGTGAGCCGGCAGGAGGGGAGTTTTGGGCAGCACGAACTGGAGATGCTGGTGCAGATCGCGGGACAAGTGGCAATGGCGGTTGATAACGCCATCGCATTCCGGCGGCTTGCCGAGCTGCGCGACCGCCTGAACCAGGAAAAGGAGTATCTCAAGGAAGAACTCAACGTTGAGCACCGTTTTGAAGATATCGTGGGCGAAAGTACCGGGCTGCGCCAGGTGCTCCGCGAGATCGAAACCGTGGCTCCCACCGACGCCACCGTGCTCATCCAGGGCGAGACGGGAACCGGCAAAGAGCTGCTGGCGCGCGCCATTCACCGGCTGAGCCCGCGCAGCGAGCGCACGTTTATCAAATTGAATTGCGCCGCAATCCCGGCCGGGCTGCTGGAGAGCGAGCTCTTCGGCCATGAAAAAGGCGCGTTCACCGGAGCCATCGCGCGCAAGATCGGCCGCCTGGAACTGGCCCACGAGGGCACGCTCTTCCTCGACGAAGTGGGAGAACTGCCGCTGGACCTGCAGCCCAAGCTGCTGCGCGCCCTGCAGGAACGGGAGATCGAGCGGCTGGGCGGCACGCGACCCATAGCGGTGAATGTGCGCCTGATCGCCGCGACCAATCGCGACCTGGCCAAAATGATGGCCGAGAAACAGTTCCGCAGCGATCTGTTCTACCGGCTCAAGGTCTTTCCCGTGTTCGCGCCGCCGCTCAGGGAACGTCTCGCCGATATTCCCATCCTGGTACGGCACTTCGTGGCGCGCCACAGCCGCCGCATGGGCAAGACCATCGAGACCATCCCGCCCCAGGCGATGGAGGCGCTGCTGGCGTGGAAGTGGCCCGGCAATATTCGCGAGCTTGAGAATTTTCTGGAGCGGGCAGTGATTCTATCGCGCGGGCCGGTGCTGCATGTGCCGCTCGCGGAACTCGAATCCATGGATGAAGAGGACGACGAGTCGGCAGTGGGCGCCAGTCCCACGTTGCAAGCTGCCGAGCGCGACCATATTCTGCGTGCGCTGCGCGAGGCCAAGGGCATGATCGGCGGACCCAACGGCGCAGCGGCCCGGCTGGACCTGAAACGCACCACTCTCAACTCGAAAATGAAGAAGCTCGGCATCGAGCGCGGCGACTACATGTAGTCGCGGTGACGAAATACCGTCGTCGTCACTTCGTCACTTCACCCCATTCGGCCCCCGTTCCCGCTCACTCCTGAGAAATTAAACGCTTTGCTTTCAAGCTGAAGCGCGGCCTGCTGCGTTCGCCGGGAGGTTTGGCACGCGCCGTGCCATATACACGGCATGGCGTTACGAATCACTGTCGAGGAAAACGTTGAAGCAATGGTCATCAAGCTGGAGGGCCGCATTGCCGGTCCATGGGCGGCCGAACTTGACCGGCTTTGGGAACAGACCGGGCCGGCCCTGGCCGCAAGACAGTTATCTCTCGACATTCGTGAAACCACTTTTGCCGACGCCGCCGGGATTCGGGCATTGAGAGCGATCTACTCTCAAACGAAAGCCGCAATCCTTACCGGCACACCATGGACCCAGTATCTTGCCGAAGAGGTCACGCGCAAGTACGGAAACCCAATCCCCCGGGAGGCCTGAGATGCAAACGTTGAGCGAGAGAAGCAACGAGAAGCTCTATAGGAACGGCGAGTTCTTCAACATGTTGTCTGCGCCGGCGCTGGCCGATTTTGAGAAGCTTCTGGTTCCCATCTCTCATCCCGCCAACCATATTCTCTTCAGCGAGACCCAGTCTTCCACGGGCATCTTTGTGGTGATCGAGGGCGAGGTCAAGCTCTCAATGAATTCGAGCGACGGCCGCCGCCTCAGCTTGACGATCGTCAAGGCCGGAGAGATTCTGGGGCTCTCCTCCGCGCTTTCCGGCAAGCCGCATGAAATAACCGCCGATACGCTCTATCCAGCCAGGATCGCGCACATTTCCCGTCAGGCATTCCTTCATTTTCTTGCCCGTCATCCCGAAGCATACGAACCGGTAACCCGCGCGGTGAGCCGCCACTTCGACCTGGTGTGCGACCAACTGCGTATGGTGGGCCTGTCAACATCGGTTCCCGAGCGCCTGGCCCGCCTGTTGCTGGGCTGGAGCGACACCGGTGAGCGGCCGGAGAGCAGTTCCCGTTGCCGTATATCTCTTACCCACGAACAGATTGGAGAGTTCATCGGCGCCTCGCGCGAAACAGTTACGCGGACGCTGTCTACCTTCAAGAGCCGCCACCTGGTTGCGCAGAACGGAAGCACGCTAACCATCCCCAGCCGCATGGCGTTGGAGAGTTACGCCCGGGGATAACGAACTTTTCAAGAACTGGCCGTTCGCTGGTGGCGCAGGATGTGGAAGGCATCACGCGTTGCAGGCGAACGGCCTTTCTTTTTGCCGTCGCAATCCGGTGAGGGGAATCGCTTCTGAAGTTGACAGGCCGAAAGGCCAAACCCGCTGCACTGTCCCGCTGAGAATCTCCTCGCGTTCGTCGCGCGACAAAAAGTTCAAACGATCGCAGTAGAGTTCAACGACTCTCTCATAAGGAAATTGCGACAGAGATACGGGCCAATTGGTGGCCCACATCAGGCGCCGCGCTCCGAAGTGCGCCAGCAGCCGCTTCACTTGATTCTGCGCATCCGGATAAGGGTACGCCTGCCTGGACAGCACCCACATATCGGAGATTTTCAAATAGACCTTTGGATAGCGCGCCATGTCGAGCAGCAGCTTCAATTGGTCTGGCCGGTCGAGCGGGCAGTCCGCCATGTGGTCGATTACCACCGTCAGTTCGGGGTTGGCTTCGATCAGCGGCACGAGATCCGGAAGCCGCGTAACCGGCGCCAGCACCGTCATGGGCGTCTTCAGCTCATTGCATCGCCTCCACAGCGGCGGCATCAGCGGCCCGCGAATCCAATCGTCCGCAGGGGTCGCCGCCGGGCTCAGGCGCACCCCATGAAATCCATCCGCAATCAGCCGGCCCAGGTGATCGGGCGCGACGGGGTCTTCAGGATTGACGCGGCAGACGGCTTTGAACAACGTTGGATAGCGCTTCAAAACGCCGGCCAGGTAGCTATTGTCCCAGCGATAGTGAATCACCTGAATGATGACGGTGCGCGAAACACGGTTCGCCTGCATGAGGTCAATCAGTGTTTCAACGGGCGCATCCTCCGCGAGCGGGTTTGCTCCAGGGGCATAGGGAAATTGCGGGTCGCGCTTGAATCCGAGGATTTCAGAAAAGGCCCATTGCGCGTGGCGTGAGCCCTGACGCCAGCATCGGGCGCAGCGACAGCGCAACAACGCTGGAGGCGGATTGAGCAAGAAAACGGCGACGGCTGGCCACAAAAACTTCCCGTGAGCGAGCTGAAATTGACCCCTCAATTCTCTAACAACCCAGAGACAAACTCCAAAAAATGCGACGCCGACGCAGAAAACACAACAAAGCTCTTGATGAAGTCCATGTGGGTCACTCAAGATATGTCTGCGCCAGTTTCGTTCAATTTGCGCCACGGCTCTTTTGCCGAACCGAAGGGGAACAAGATGGCGAATTTATCAATCGCACGCAGAGATTTTCTTAAGAAGGCGGCGCAGAGCGCTCTGGCTGCGCCCATGCTGGCTTCGCTCAACTGCCTCGCGCAGGAGGCCAAGCCGGCGTCGCCTCACCCTGCCACGCCGCACCCGGCCGCAGCCCCGCAAACCGGTCCCAGGGTTACCCTGAATGTTCGCGATCTGGGCGCGGCCGGAGACGGTAAAACAAAAGACACGCTTGCCATCCAGCAAACCATCGACCGCTGTGCGGCCCTGGGCGGCGGAGAAGCGGTGGTTCCGGCCGGCGATTACGCCACCGGCGCGCTGCTGCTGCGCAGCCATGTTGTGCTGCGTGTGGAGCAGGGTGCAAGCCTGATTGGCTCCGCGGACATGGCCGACTATCCGCTGGCGCAAGTGCGTTGGGAGGGCCGCTGGATCAGGGGGTACAGTGCTCTAATCTCCGCCATGGATGCGGAGAACATCGGCATTATTGGTCCAGGCAAGATCATTGGGAGTCCGGCGATTATGGGCCGCGTCGACCGCAAGACCCGGCTGCGTCTTCCCGCGCTGATCGAGTTCACCAAGTGCCGCAACGGTCGCGTGGAGGATTGTTTTACCAGCAACGCCGGCATGTGGTCCATCCATCCCACCTATTGTGAAAACGTGACGTTCAAGAGCGTGACCGTGCACAGCGGCGCGGACGGCATCGATGTGGACTCGTGCAGGCATGTGGTCATCGACGGCTGCGATTTCGTCACTGCCGACGATTGCATCTCGCTGAAATCCGGCCGCGGCGCGGAGGGTTACGCCATTCATCGCCCCACCGAGGACGTGCGCATTGTCAACTGCACCTTCGCCGATTCCTACTTTGCTTGTATCGGCGTCGGCAGCGAGACTTCAGCCGGCATTCGCGATGTGCATGTTGAGCATTGCAAATGCACCGGCGCGCGAACCTATGCTGTTTACATCAAGACCCGCGCCGGGCGCGCCGCGTTTATTGAAGATATTTATTTCGACGACATGGATGTTTCCGGCGCAAAACAGGGATTTCTGCGGCTCAACGTTCTCAACAGCGGCAAGCAGGACGAGTTCCCCGTTCCGGGTGTTGAAGGCATTCCAAGGGTGCGCGGCTTTCATTTCTCGAATATCCGCGTCCATGATGTTCCCGTGCTGGTGGAGGGCATCGAAATCGATCCCCGCAGACCGCTGATCGGCTTTTCGCTCACCAATGTCACCGGCACATGCGCGAGCGGCATCGCACTGGCCAACGTGAGGAATGCTGTGATTCGCAATATCAAGGTCACTGGATTCACCGGACCGTTGCTCAGCATTGCCAACGTAACCGGAGCCGGGCTTGCCGGCGCGGCGAAGATCGACCCGGCCAAACTCCCCAAGTTGCCGGACGAGATTCCCGCACCGCCGGAGCCTTACCAGGTTCACTGAGCGGACGGCTGGTTCGCTCGAGGATATCTTTGGCGGCCTGCGATGCGTCTATCAACTGACACAGTGTGTGTGCCTTGACACGATTTTCCAGCGCCACTCCCGGAGGAATTCACTTTAGATCCAATGCGTTATGATATGGCTTTCTCCGTGCATCTTTGAAGTCGCGCAGGCTGCACCGGCAGGCTAGAGCAGGCGCAGCGGCCAGCGAGAGCCGGACGGATCGGTTTGGGGCGAGATCGGGGAGGGCCAACATGCGTGCCAGGATTGGGATCGCAGCGTTAACGGCAACGGCGGCAGCCACGCTGGGATTCTTGCTGTTCCTGCATGCGCGGCTGGAGCGTTCTCTTGCAACCGCAAAATCGGAGGCGGGAGCCGCGCAGCAATTTCCATTCGACGCCCGCATCCTGGGCTCAGCCTCCGCGGCTGCTGTCGAGTGGATCAGTTCGCCGGTAACCCTGTCTGATGGAATTGCATTCCAGGGTCGCGTCTACCTGGCTGGGCCCACCGGTTTATTTGAGTCGAATGCGGACGGCACTCCCGGGAGGAGCTTCAGGCCAGGCCGTGAATTGCCTGCAGCGCCGCTCGGCGGTCTGGCGATCGGAACTCCGCGCGGAGGGCTGCAGCCGGAGCTGCTGATCGCCACGCACGGCGCGGGCCTGCTGCGCTTCGACGGAAGTACCTTCCGCCAGATTCTGCCTCGCGACGCTGCGGCCCGCGACCTCACCGCGATTCTGCCGCTTTCTACCGGAGATGTGCTCCTGGGTACGCGCAAATGGGGCGTCCTTGTTTATAGCGGCGAAAACGAACGTGAGGAGGGCGGCGGCAATCGCAGCGGCGTGCTTGCACAATTTCACCCCACGCTTTCCAATCTCCCCGTCACTGCCCTTGCTGGCGATGCGGGCGATCTTTGGGTTGGCACTCAGGATCAAGGCGTGGTGCATTGGCACGGGGGTGAAGCGGATGTTTTCGGCGCCGGACAGGGGTTGCCGGACCAGCAGGTGACGACGCTCGTGCTGCGCGGGACGAAGGTCTATGCGGGAACGCCGTTGGGCGTAGCCGAATTCGAATCGGGCCGTTTTACGCGCGTGCTGGCGAAAAATTATTTTGCGCAGGCGCTTGCCGCCGATGACGAAACGCTCACCGTGGGAACCATCGACGAAGGGATCCTGCGTGTGGATTTGAAGGCCGAGCCGATGGCGCATCGCATTCGCGCCGGCGATGCGGGACCCGCGCAGGAAAATGAGGTGGCGCAGAATGCTACCGCCGCAACGTCGTTCTTTCGCACCGAAGACGGCCTCGCCGCGGTCACCGGCGATGGCCTGCTGCGGCGGCGGAATGGAGATACCGGCTGGAGGCCGGTTCTGGGCCGCGACCGTCCGCTGCTGACCGATGCAAACATCTCCGCGCTCGCCTTTGCGCCGGACGGCAGCCTCTGGGTCGGCTACTTTGACCGCGGCCTCGATGTGGTTGTCATGGGCGCGTCCGTCGAAAACGTGACGCACCATGAAGATGAACATCTGTTTTGCGTAAACCGCATCCTCGCCGACCGAAGCAACAATCGCATGGTGGTGGCCACGGCAAACGGCCTGGCGCTGTTTGACGCGCGCGGCAAGCTGGAGCGCGTGCTCGACAAACGCGACGGTTTGATCGCCGATCACGTCACAGACGTTGCGTCCTACCGCGATGGCCTGGTGCTGGCCACGCCCGCGGGACTCACGTTTCTCGACAGCAGCGGCGCGCAAAGTCTTTACGCGTTTCAAGGACTGGTGAATAACCATGTCTACGCGCTTGGCGTGGTCGAGGATCGCGTGCTTGCCGGTACTCTGGGCGGCATTTCGCTGCTCCAAAGTGAATCCGTGGTACGCAATCTCACCGTCTCCAACTCCGCTCTCAAGCACAACTGGATTACTGCGATTCTGCCGGTCGGCGGTGAATGGTTTGTGGGCACCTATGGCGCAGGCGTGATGAAGCTTGACGCCGACGGCCGCTTCCAGCCCTTCGACAAAGCCACGCGCCCCATGGAGATCAATCCCAACGCCATGCTGGCTACGCCGGCGCACGTCTTCGCCGGAACTCTCGGCGACGGTTTGTATATCTACGATCGCGATACCCAGCGCTGGCGGCAGTGGACCGCGGGATTGCCATCCATGAATGTAACGGCTGTGGCCGAAAACAATGGAGAAATCTATATCGGCACCGACAACGGCCTAGTTCGGATTGCGGAACGGAGCGTGGCCCAATGACGCGCCTGCGACTTGTTTCCGGCTTCGCACTGCTGGCGATCGCGATCGCCCTGCTGCCGCAATTTGCCCGCGCCGATGCGGGAGTGTTGATACCCGCGGAAAGCACTGAGCCCGATGCCCGCATCCTTTCGCTCGAAGATATGCAGATCGAAATCACCATTGAGAACGGTGACGCGCGCATATTCGTGCGGCAAATATTTGCCAATCACACCAATCATCCGGAAGAGGGAAACTATGTTTTCGCTTTGCCGTCGGGCAGCACGGTTTCAGATTTCGCGGTGTGGGATGGCGCGGTCCGCATCCCCGCGGTGATTCTCACCCGCCGCCGCGCCAGGGAAGTTTACGAAGATGTCCGCGCGCAGCAACTCGACCCCGGCTTGCTCGAGATGGGAGAACGGACCGAGGATTCAGCACGCCAGTCGTCGCTGTTTTCCGCGCACATCGTGCCCATTCCCGCCTACGGGACCAAGCGTTTGGAACTCGAGTACCACCAGACAATCGATATTAATAACTGGAAGACGCAGTTTGTGTTTCCGCTCCGTCCTGACGCCTACAAGAATCAGGCAGCCAAACATCTGAAGTTAAGTTTTGAGCTGCGCTCGCCCTTTACTCTGCAGGAGTTTCTGGTTCTGTCGAAATCGATTCCGCTCAATATTACTCAGAATGATGGCCACATTGTGCGTGGATCCTTTGAGGGCAGCGACGTTAATTTTACTGAAGACCTGGCCGCAAGCTGGAAGGTAGATGCGTCGCATGCGAACGAGCTTAATGTGCTTGCCTACCGCAATCCGCGCCCCGCCGAGCCGCAGCCCGATGAAACGGCTCCAGTCAAAGCCGGACCCGAGCCTGGCTTCTTTGAGGCCAGCGTGCTGGTGGGCGAGGGCCGTGGACCGCACGACGCCAACGCCGCTACCGAGGACAACGGCGCGCCGCGAAATATCGCCATCCTCTTTGACAACTCGCTTTCCATGCAGTGGGACAAGCTGGAGCGCAGTTATGGAGCCCTGGAAAAGCTGCTGCTGAGTTTGCGGCCACAGGATCACTTCAGCCTGCTGCTCTTCAATCAGGATGTCGCGGCGTTTCAACCCCAGCTCGTGGTTGCCGACGCCGCAAGCGTGCAGAACGCGTTGAAGTTCGTTCGCGGCAGCCGGTTGCGCGGAGGCACCGATCTGAGTAAGGCTCTGTCGGCTGCGCTGGCGCAGTGCACATTGCCCAATAGCTACCTGGTGTTGCTCAGCGACGGCCACGCGGATCGCGGTACGCTCACCGATCGAAAGATCGCCGCAGCGTATGCGCAGCAGTGGAAGCAAACCCGCAATCGCCCTCGCACTGAGATGTTCGCCGTCGGCGATGACGCTAATCTCACCCTGATGAAATTGCTCGCGCAGAACGACGGCACGATGGTGAGCGTTCTCTCCACGGAACCCTTCGACGCCAAGCTCGACATCTTTCTCTCCAGAATTGTGCGCAGTCCAGTTTCGCAGCTTGAGCTCGCGCTGACTCCTCCTTCCGCGGCCCACGCTGTTTATCCGCTGGACGACGCGGTTTATACCGGATCGGTTGCGTCCTGGGTGGGCGAGTACACGGCGCCGATGAAGAAGGCACGCTTTGAAGCTCGCGCCAATCGGGACGGCGCTCCGCTGGATGTGAAGACGGGGGCGGCTCTGCCTGCAGAGTCGCTGGATCACGCGCAGTTGCCTAGATTATGGGCCCACGCGCGCGTGAATGCGTTGCTCGAGGAGATTGCGCGCAACGGAGAAACGCGGGAGGCGGTCGACGAGATCATCCGGCTTTCGCGCCAATACAAATTTGTTACACCCTACACGTCGTTCCTGGCTGTGCCACGCGCGCTTCTGAGGCCACGTGTCATACGGCCCGGCGACCCGGTTCTGCGCGTGCATACGGATGCTTCAATCGTCTCCGTGATCGCATTGTTTCCATTCGGGCTCACCAAGCTACTTCGCCATTTGAGCGACGAGGATGTGTGGCAAACGCGCTTTCTTGCGCCCTCCGACATGAAAGACGGAACCTACAACGTGCGCCTCATTCTGCGCGACAGGAACGGAGACGTTTACCGCGAATCGAAGACCTTCGATATTGCCAGCACACCGCCAATTGTCAAAATATCTCTCGATCGCAAGCAGTATCGCCGCGGTGACGCCATGCTCATCAAGGCCAGCGCATCGGCCAGCACGCGTAACCTGATCGCGCACATCGATGGCGCCGCTCCGGTAAGCCTGCGCTGGAATGCAGCCGCTCTTACCAATACGGGCACGCTGGAGATACCTGTCGCGCTGCCTCCGGGCGAATACAAGCTGACGGTAACCGCCGAAGATATCGCGCACAATCTTGGCACCGAGGAGGTGTCGATTGAAGTGGTCCCGTAATCACCCTGCCAAATCGACAGCGCGCTCCCTGGCTACCGCGGGGGCCATCGGGTTCATCGTTGCGTCGTCGCTGTTGCTGTCGGCGCGCGGCGAACTTCCCAAGTGGATGCAGTTCGTGGTCGCGGGCAGCGATGTGGAAGCCGCGCTTTATCGCGCCATGGATGCTGCCGGTGTCAAGGTACTCTATCCGCGGCCCCCGGCGGAGTCGCGCGCCGAATTGAGCAACCTGGTGAAAGCAGCGCCGCGGAAGGCCGATCTCTACGCTCTGCGCGCCCGCGAAGACGAACAGATGCTGGATTTTTCCGCGGCGGAATCCGACTGGAAATCCTACGCCGCGGAAACCGGCGATCCTACCGGCGCAAAACTCGAACTGGCTGATTTCTACGCGCGACGCATGCGCCGGCACGATGAAATTTCGACTTTGCTTGAAGTAGCCGACGCGTCATCGCCTGTAGAGGAAAACGGTCTGGATCCCGCCGCTCAACGTTCCTGGCAGGCATTCCAGCGCATATTTACCGCAGCCAAGGACGCCGAGCTTTCCACGGATGAAGCCGCGACAGTTTATCAGGCATGGATTCGCCGCTATCCTTCCAGCCCCTCTGTCTATAGCGACGATTTTGCTTTCCTGATTGATGCCAAGCGGTTCGACGACGCGGCAAAGCTAATTGAAGCCTACAAGCAAGCCTTTCCTGAAGATGCCGTGTTCCCAGTCAAGGCGTCGGCGCTGCTCGAATACCGCAGCGGCTCGGCGGATCGCGCCCTGTCTGTCTATGACCACGCATTCGATCCACTCTGGCCGGACGAACTCATCGCCAGCTATATGCAACTTCTCGACCAGACGCACAACGAGCGCCGATATCTCGCCGATGCGCGCCAACGGCTCATGCAAAACCCTGACGACTTGAATGCGGCTGCGCGCATCTACTACTACTATCGCCAGCAAGGTCGCGCCGACGCGGCGCAACAGGCTCTCACCGCTTATCGGTTGAGCAAGGAACAGCGCCATGCGGTTTGGACTGCGACGGAATTGGACACGCTCGCGCAGCTCTTCAACCAGGCGCAAAACTATCCTGAGGCAGCGCGTTACTACTACGCTTTGTACTCCGCGAAGGAAACCGTCCGTGGCGCCGACCCGCAGCAGGCAGCACTCAGCGGCATTATCGGCATTCTCTTAGCTGCGCCCGATCAGCCCATTCAATTAGGCGCAGGCAACCTGGCTATGTATCGCGACATTGCCACGATGGATACCGGCCCCGGCTATTTCAATGGAATCCTCTCGCTCTTCTTCAACTCTTCCAGTCCCGAGTCAGAGGCGCACGATGAGGAGCAGCGCGCGCAATCGTACTTCCATCGCGGCAAAGCCGAGGAGTTGTTGACCGTTCTGGATGCAAAGTTCCCGAGTGCTCCCGCGCGCCCCGGTCTGCACGCGGCCATGGTGAGCCTGTACGAAAACTACGGATTGAGCGACGCGGTCATCCGCGAGGGTTCGCAATATCTTGCTCAGTTTCCGCAGGGTGCCAACCGGTTTTCGGTGGCCATGGCGGTGGCCGATGCCTATGCGCGTGAAAATCGCACGCAAAAGGAGTTCGGCGTTTACGACCGCATGCTCGCTGAGCTTTCGCAAGCGGCAAAGGGGATGCCGCTCTCCAATGCATCCGCGGCGGAGCCTATCCTGCAGCAAGATCAGGCGGATCGCTCCGGCCAGGAAGATGGAAATGATGAGGGCTCACAGGCTCCTGCTCCGCCGGCCGATCTTGCGCAGAGCCGTGCATTGCAGGCGGCTCCGGGCGCTTCGCCGCAGCCGCATGCTCCTCCGCGCGCCGGGGAATACTCGCAGGTGCTGGAACGGTATCTTTCCCGCTTGATCGCGGCCAGACAACTTCCGCAAGCGCTTACGGTGCTCCGGCGTGAAATGGACCGCAACCCAAACGATCCCGGAATCTATGCGCGGCTGGCAGAGTTTCTTGAGCAGAATCGCTTTGACGCACAGCAGGAGGAAATCTATCGCCGCGCCATGAACAGATTTCCGGACAAAGGCTGGTACGACAAGCTGGCGCGGCTCTATTTGCGAGAGAAAAAGCATCAGGAGTTTCTTGCGCTTTCTCGTCAAGTAGTTGACACATTTCAGGGCACCGACCTGGAACGCTATTTCTCTGAGGTTCATGAGAACTCGCCGCAGTTTTATCTCGAAGTGAATCTGTACGCAAACCGGCGCTTCCCGCACGACATGGTATTCGTCGAGAATCTCTTGAACGCATATAGCACGCGGCTCACGGCCGATCCGATCAAGCGCGAGGCCCTGCTGCGGGAACACTGGTTTGAGTCTGCGCAGTTGCAGGCTGAGTTCTTTGACCAATTAAGTCGCGGCGGCAGGCTGCAGGCAGAAATGGCCGCGTTACAGAGCGAATTGTCCTCAACGGCCGCCGGCCCATCGAAGAATTATGCCGCAATGCACGAGCTGGCAGAGGCCGATCTTTGGTCTTCACGCTTCGAAGAGAGCGCGCCGTTGCTGGGCGAACTTGCTTCGGCATATCCGGCGCAACAACGAATAGGCGACGACGCGGCGGATGTTTTCCGGTCGCTGGCTTACTTTGATCCGCAGCAAACCGGCCGGGCAGTCGCCATAGAAAAAAATCTGCTTCTCGCCGAGCCTGGAAATCTGGAACGGGTGGCGCGCATCGGAGACATCTACGCGGACCGCGGCCGAATGACGGAGGCGTCGCAGTATTGGCAGCAGATGCCTGCTGCACATCCCGGGTCGCCTGATGGGTATTTACAGGCCGCGACGGTCTTTTGGGACTACTTCCGTTTTGACGATGCGCTCAACGAGATCCAGGCGGTGCGCGCCAAATTTCATCAGCCCGCGCTTTACGGGTATGAGGCCGGCGCCATTGAGGAGAACAAGGGTGACGGCGCTGCAGCGGTGCGCGAATACACGCTGGCGTCTCTGGCCGGCGATGCAAACTCAGACGCTCGCAACCGCCTGCTGGTGCTAGCTGCTCGCCCTGCAACCAGGGACGCGGCCGATGCTGCAACCGAGCAGGCCATTGCGGATCCAAACGCATCGCCGGCCGCATTGGATCTGCGCGTGGATGTGTTGTCAGCGCAAAATCGCGCCACCGAACTGCCGGCGCTTCTCGCGCAGGCCATTGCCAAAACTGAATCGCCGGATGTGCTGGATCACATAAAGCAAATCGCAAATGCGCACGGCTTAAGTGCTCAAAGCGAAGCGGCTTTGCAGCGGGAAATCACCCTGGCTTCGGACCCGGTACATCGCATGGAACTCGAGTTGGAGCTGGCGCATGAAGACGAAAACCGCAAAGACCCGGATCCGGCGGATGCGATTCTTCAGGCACTCTACCGCGAGAACCCCAGGATTCTCGGCGTTATTCGCGCATCGGTGGACTTTGATTGGCGCAACGATCATCGTTCGCGCGCCATTGCCACGCTGTTGCAGGCAGCAAAAGATGCGGCGCCCAATCTTTCCCCGCAGTTCTCTCTCGAAGCCGCGGATAAGGCCAGCCAATTTGGCCAGTATGTGCAGGCCAGACAGACTCTCGCGCCGCTGCTTGCGGATTCGCCCTTCGATTTGCAATACATCTCCGCGATGGCCGAAACCTATGCGCGAGCCAACGACAATGCCGGATTGCGCGATTTTTATCTCGCCAAAATCAAGACTATTCAGTCTGTTCCGATGAGCCGCGATGACCGCAAAACGCAGATCGCCCAGCTTCGGCGCAACCTGATTCCGGCCCTCACGCGGTTGGAAGATTACGAGGGCGCGACAGATCAGTACATTGCCATTCTCAGCGCCTACCCGGAGGACGCAAGCCTGCTCGACGAGATCGATTCCTACGCGATTCGCTATCACCGCGAACAACAGTTGATTGCCTTTGGAAATAAGGCCGTCGCCGACTCACCGCGAGATTCGCGCTTGGCCATTGTTCTGGCGCGCGCAGAAAGGGCATTCCAGGACTATCCCGCGGCGATTGCCGCGTACAGCAAGGCTATTGCCATTCGCAGCGATCGCAGCGATCTTTACGAGGAACGCGTCGGCCTCGAGGAACGTCTGCAACGATTCGACGACGCTTGCGCGGATTACGAGCGCCTCTACGTGCTCAGCTACAAGGATCCTCAGTGGATTGTGGACGAAGCCAAAACACGCGTGCGACAGGGCAATGCCGTTCTCGCCGTACAGGCGCTCAAAACGGTCTGGGTTGACGGTCATCCGGAGCGTGCTTCAGATCAATTCCAGATCGCGAGGCAGTTGGAAGAGTGGGGGCTGATTGATCAGGCGCGGCAATTTGCCGAGGAAGGAGTCAAACTGGCCGGTAACGACCTGCTGCAACCGCAGAATGCATCGGGAGCCGCGTTGTATGCGCGCATTGAAACGCGGCTGCGCCGGCAGGAAGAGGCATATCAAACACTGCGGAACGCGCAACAATCCGCAGGCACGCGAACCATCGCATCGCCATCGGTAATTGTTGAGCAGGTTGAGAAGCAGGGAATCGCATCCGTTACCGATGCGCAATGGCGTGAACGGGAGATCGATCTGCGCAGGAACGCCGCTGAAATCAATTTCCGTAGCGCGATGCTTGAAATGGGAAGTGCTGTAAGCAGATATTTCACGCCTGAGGAGAAGCTTGCATTTGCGCAGTTCGCCAAGAAAAAAAGAGTAGGGTTTTCGCGGGAGCAGCTCGCGACTACCTGGATTCCCCTAATTCACGAAGCCAGCCTGCTGGATGTTGAGGAGCAGTGGCGCGCCGAGTTGATTGCTGAAGGAGGCTCGCTTGCCGCGCAGCAAATTCAACCCTTCAGCGAGCTTGAGATTACCCGGCTGCGCTTCAATGAACTGGGCAATGTGCTGGAGAAATATGCGGCCACGCTTCCCGGACAGCTCCGGGATCAAGTGCTTACCCAGGCAGCAGACGCGTATTTGAAGGGGGGCAATTCAACGCAGGCTCTGGCAGTGATGGAAAGCATGAACGTTGGCTCTCATGCCATGGATGGGCTGCGCGACCGTTATTTCAGCCTGCTGCTCGCGCGTTCTCCCGATGCATTGGTTCGTCTTGCCGGACATCCATCAAGTGAGTCGGCCGACGCGGTGGTCAACTTCCTGCTCGATCACCCCGACGAGGCGCATGTTGCATCTGCCATTGCCGCGCGCACGCGTCCCGCCATCTGGAAGAACGCCAACATTGCACTCGCGGGGCTTTACTACGCTGACAAGTCGAGCACCGTGGATACGGCTTTTCTCGAAGCGATTGGAGACGAAACAATTGGTGAGCGCATTGTGCGCCCGCTCGATTCCGCGCAGCGGCTTACCGGCGATGCGTGGTTCTATTACGGCATGCGGTATGGCGTCTATCGCACTTTCTCCGGGCATGGCGACGAGGAAGATTTCATCGCCGCAGGTTTGGAACACGACCCGAGGAATTCCGCCAGCTATGTGGCGCTCGCGGATGCCTACGCCGATGCGGGCGAACATGCCAAGGCGATCGCCGAATACAAGGATGCTCTCCAGATCGCGCCGCAATCGGCGGGCATCTACGATGCGATGGCGGAGCTGCAATGGTCCGATAGCAAGCACGACGAGGCAATCGCGGAATGGAAGACCGCACTCGGCTTGCTTCGCGCGCAAGTAGCCTTGCGCGCTGTTCCCGAAAGTTTCTGGACTTCGTTTGCGTCAATTGCCGGCCATCTTGGCGAGCATAAAATCGCGGCCTCGCTCAAGCCGGAAATGGATGCCGTGGCACGGGAATACATCGCCAAGAACGGCTCCTATCAGAGCGAGGGTTTGCTCAGCGCCGCATTTGCCTCACTCAACGATCCGCAGCAGAGCATCGCGTGGGTTATGGACCTGGCGATGGTGGCAAAGGCCCCAACTGACATCTTGGATGAAATTCGAGACGCAGCCTGGATTCCGCTGCCGCAGAAACAAGTGATCCTGGAACAGGAAGTACAATTTGAGCGCAGGCCAATAAGTCCGCAGGAGCGCCAGAACGGAGTTACGCATGACAGCAAGGCGGAAGAGCTGGCCTCAGCGCAGATTCGCCTGGTGGACTATCTGGTGCTCACGCGGCAATTCGCGCACGCAGCGGAAATTTTTGATAGCATCGCGCCGCCCATGCGGGCAACCAACCGCGGCGATCTACTTGCGGATGAAATCCAGATTTCCGCGCATACCGGGACACTGGCAAACTGGCTAGCCGCTTACCAGAAATCCCTGGATGCGAACGGTGATCAGGCAGGCGAACAGTCTGAGCCGGGCGACGAACTCGACACTCTTGCGAGCCAGGCGCAGGCGCTCTTCAAGGAAAACGACAACGGTTCAGCGCGCTCTCTTCTTGAATTTGTCCTTCATCGGAGGCAGGAGTCGGGGACTGCGTCCTCGCCCGACTACCTGGCCCTGTCTAAAGTGGACATTGCCGCGAGTGATATGGCCGGCGCGCTGGAGCAACTGCGCCGCCTGCTCCTGATTGGCGATTATTACGCCAATCTCGATGCCTCGGCGTCCTTGCTGGAACGGACCTCGCAAAATGCGGAGGCGCTTGAATTTCTTGAGCCGCTGGCCGCGGGCGTTCCATGGGAGCCAAATTACAAACTCCGTATGGCCGAGGCACAGATGCGTGCAAGTGTGAATCTGCAAGCAGCGCAGGAGGCCTTCGTGCAGCTCTCGTCGGGCAGCCTCGTTCCGTATAGCGTGCGCGCGCAGGCAGCAGAGGCGCTGCATGGCGCGAATAACACAGTGAATCCCGGCAGCGCAGAGTTGGCGCTTTTGGCGTCGAATAACCCCATTGCCGCCGAGCAGGCCGACGTACCTTACTTCCTGCCCGCGCGGGTTGCCGCAGCCAGGACCGCTCGCAATCCGAAAAAACTTCTGCTTGACGCTCTGTCCTGTGGCGCCGGCAACGACGCGCGTCTCATGTTGTTTCATGCCGAGTTCGCTCTCGGCCACAACGCACTGGCCCTTTCCACCATTGAGCCACTCCTGTCAAGCACGGACAACTCTTACCCTGTGCCACGCTGGGCGCGGAGCAGAGAGAGCGGCGATGAAGAGCCTGATACCGGGGCGAGGGAGTTGCCGCTGGTGCCAGCGGCAGACAGATTCAAGGTCGCCGAGGAGTTGGCTGAGCTCTACGAACGCGAGAAGGATTTGTCCTCCGCAACGGCGTGGCTGGACACGGCCAGTGCGCTAAGCGGAGAACCCGGCCGCCGGAAAGAACTGCAAAATCGTGCGACAGCTTTACGGGCCAGGTTGGCCCTTGAGGCAGGGAATGCAAGCCGCAGGCCGGTGATTCAAGAGTCACTGGATCAAGTCAACGCGGTGCGTCCGCGCCTAGTGTCAGCTATCAACCCACCTTTAGGAGGACAGCGATGACCAAGCTGAAGACCATTGCGCAGCGGCTTTTGCAAGTGTCGCGAAACAGGAATATTGCGATCTTCGCGTGCGTTTTGCTGATCGCGCTTGCGAGCTGGGCGGCATATCAAGACGCACAGCCTGCAACCAGGCCGTTGGCCTCGTGCATGCCTGCCGGCGCCATGCTTTATATCGAATCGCCCGATTTTGGCGCCCTGTTGCACAATTGGAATTCGTCGCCGGAAAA
>PLSH01000085.1:9128-11937 GCA_003165095.1 Acidobacteriaceae bacterium | reverse complement strand
TTCTTTGTTTCCTCAGGGGCTAAAGCCCCGTTCATTTTTGCCTGTCTTCGGCACGACTGAAGTCGTGCCCTGTTACAAAACTCAATCGTTCCGGCACGGTTGAAGTCGTGCCCTTTCAAAACCTGACTTCTGTCGCCCCTACGGGGCTAGGGAGTCTTATCAGGTTCCTGCCCCAGGACTGCGCTTCGCTTGTCCTGGGCTAACCTCTTGCGCTCCCTCCGGGAGCTTGTCCGGCGACCGCCCGGGCCGTGCCCTTTCAACGCCCGCCTGCGTATTCCCGGGGCTAAAGCCCGGCAGAACTTTCTTGCTTCATTCAGGGGCCTAAAGGCCCCTGCTCCCTCCGGGTGTGCGGGACTGGAGTCCCGCACGACAGCCGGTCTACCACCCCAGCGAGCAAANNATCGCTCGCCGGGGACCCCGGTCTGACGACCGGCGCTACTTTGAATGCCGGCGCTACTCTGACGACCGGCGCTACTCTGGAGGCCGGCGCTACTCTGACGGCCGGTGGTGCTCGGGAGGACGGCGCTATGAGGCTGCCGCTCCGCTTACGATTTCGATGATCTCCTTGGTGATNNTCCATGGCTGTCATGCGGGCCGCGTGCTCGGCGGCTACCGACTCGGTCATGGCGTGGTAGAGCATGGAAAAAATGTATTGCGGAACGAGCCCGTTGAAAAGCTCCTCGGCGGGCTGCTCGTAGATGTAGTCGACGTTGGCGGTGCCGAATTTTTTTGCTTCCTCTTCGGCTTCGGAGGTATCGACCGGGTCGATCTCAATGCCCGCGCTGAGAGCGGCCTCGGCGGCGCGTTCGCGCTCCGCGGAGGTGGGCTCCTCGGCGCCGGTAATCTGCGGTATGCCGATTTTCAAGAGCGGCAGCAGGCGCTCGACCACCAGGCGCTGCGCGATGACCGACTTGAACTCGTTGTAGACGAGGTAGACGGCGTCGATTTCCTCGTGCACGTAGCGGTTGATGATGCTGTGGGCCAGATCGAAGACGCGGCTCTGTTCGAGCTTCAGGAGCATTCCGGGATGGTCGCCGGTGACCTCGACGCGCGCCTTGCGGTCTCTCACCTGGAGGGTTTGCCCATAATCGTCGATCTGCTCGTGGTAGACGGCCGCGGGAAAATGGCGGCGCACCTGGTCGCGGCACTTGCGGCCCACGGCCTCGATGTCGATCTGCTTGCCGGGGTTGCCGGTGATGAACTGGAAGGCCGTCTTGAGGATGTTGGCGTTGAACGCGCCGGCAAAGCCCTTGTCGCCGCTGATGATGACCAGCAGCACCCGTTTTTCTTCGCGGGTGGCAAAGAGCGGATGGCGCAGGTTGCCGGTGGCGGGATCGAAGATTTCGATGCGGCGGGTGAGCGATTCGAGGACGCTGGTGATCATTTTGGCGTAGGGCCGGGCGGCCAGCGCCCGCTCCTGCGCGCGGCGGAGCTTGGCGGCCGAGACCATTTTCATGGCCTTGGTGATCTGGCGCGTGTTTTTCACGCTGCGGATGCGGCGACGGAGATCGAGGACGTTAGCCATAGTCAGTGCTCAGTGATCAGTGGTCAGTGATCAGTTTTTCGTGCTTGCAGCTGGAGTGGTTTCCTTGGTGCCTGCAGCTGGGGCGGTTGGCGCGGCGGCCGGTTCCTTCGCGGCCAGCTCCGACTTGAAGTTGGCTGAGTATTCTTTCAGGGCGGCGTGCAGCTTGGCGCGGAGGTCGTCGTCGATGGCCTTTTTCTTGGTTAAATCGTCCATCAGCGCGGTCTGCGCCGCTTCAAAATACTTGTAGAGGCCGATCTCGAAGGCGTGAATGTCGGAGACCTGGAAATCGTCCAGGTAGCCCTGCGTGCCGGCGAAGAGGATGACGACCTGCTGCTGCCAGGTGAGCGGCTGGAACTGCGGCTGCTTGAGCAGTTCCGTCAAACGGCTGCCGCGGTTGAGCTGCTTCTGGGTGAGCGGGTCGAGGTCGGAACCGAACTGGGCGAAGGCGGCCAGTTCGCGGTACTGGGCCAGATCGAGCTTGAGGGTTGCGCCCACCTGCTTGGTGGCTTTGATGGCCGCCGAGAAACCGACGCGCGAAACGGAAAGGCCCACGTTTACCGCCGGACGAACGCCGGAGTTGAACAAATCTGTTTCGAGAAAGATCTGGCCGTCGGTGATGGANNATGTAGGCGGAGACGTCGCCGGCCTGGGTCTCGATGACGGGGAGCGCGGTGAGCGAGCCGCCGCCTTTCTCTTTGCTCATCTTGGAGGAGCGCTCGAGGAGGCGGGAGTGGAGATAGAAGACGTNNGATCGTCGTACATGACCAGGGCGTGGCGGCCGGAGTCGCGGAAGAACTCGCCGATGGCGGTGGCCGCGTAAGGCGCGATGTAAAGCATGGGAGCGGGCTCGGAGGCCGAGGCGGCGACGATGACGGTGTGGCCCATGGCGCCGGCTTCGGTGAGCGTCTGCACGACCTGAGCGATCGAGGAGCGCTTCTGTCCGATGGCGCAGTAGATGCAGATCAGGTCGTTTTTGGCGTTGTTGATGATGGTGTCGAGCAGCACGGCGGTTTTGCCGGTTTGCCGGTCTCCAATGATCAGCTCGCGCTGGCCGCNNGAAGCGATGGGGCCCTTGTCGTCAATGGGCGCCCCAAGCGCGTTGACCACGCGGCCGATCATGCCTTCGCCGACCGGCACGCTGAGGATGGTTCCGGTGCGCTTGACTTCGTTGCCCTCGCTGAGCTCGGTGTATTCGCCGAGAATGACAGCGCCGACGGAATCCTCTTCGAGGCTCAGCGCGAGGCCGGCGATGCCGTGCGGAAAGCTGAGCAGCTCGCCGGCCAT
>PLSH01000085.1:0-9111 GCA_003165095.1 Acidobacteriaceae bacterium | reverse complement strand
CGCCCACATGCTCTTGCCGATCTCCTGCCTCCCCCATTTCATCCCTAAATTTGTTCAGAAACCAATTCTAGTGATCAGTGGTCAGTGACCAGTGGTCAGTGACCAGCGAATGCCATTTAATGATTGGTCTTTTCCAGGATCGCGTGAATCATCTTGCCAACTTCGTGCGATAGACCTTCCGCTTCGTCAATCAGTTTGGAATCTCCTAATTTCAGCGTACGAGCAATTTCAAGTTGAGTTTGCAGCTCGAAATTCGAGCCGCGCGCAACACCCAGGAATTGCCGGAACTCGCCTGTGCTTAACCTTCCCTGCCCTTCTGCGATGTTGCTGGGCACTGAAACTGCCGAACGTCGAATCTGGCTGGCCAAGCCATAGATCTCGTCTTTTGGAAATCCTCGACTAAGCTGATAAATCGTAGTTGCCAACTGAATTGACCTCTGCCAAACAATCAGGTCCCTAAATGACTTTGCCGGTGCTTTGCCTTCCATTTTGCACTTCACTTCCACAACTGCACCACTGAAACCTGAAACCTGACCGCTGCCGGCTTCAGCCGGCCGTTAATGCTTCCTTCAAGCGGTCGAGGCGGCCGCGGACTGAGCCGTCGTAGACGGTGCTGCCGATGCGGACGACTGTGCCGCCGAGAATGGACTTATCGAGCTTGAAGCTCGGGTCGATTTTGGCGCCGGCTAGTTTGGCCACCTCGGCTACCAGCGCATCGCGCTCTTCCGCGCCCAACTCGCGGGCGGTGACAATCTCCGCGGGGCGAATTCCCGACTGCTGCTGCAGGATTCGGCGATAGGCCGCCGCCACTTCGTCCACGGAACCGATGCGGTCATTGTCAATGAGCACGGCGAGCAGGTTGCGGAGTTCCTTGAGGAGGCCGAGCCTGGCATTCAACTTATCGAGAAACGCAATCTTTTGGAGGGCGGGAACGGCCGGATTGACGAAGAACTCACGCAGCTGCGGACTGCCGTTCCAGGTCAAGAGAAAGTCAGTGAGTCCACCGTCGATGGCAGCCGTGTCCAACTTGGCGGAGGCGACCACATCGGCAAAAGCTCGGGCGTAACGGGCAACAAAGGCGGCCATCTAGTTTGCTCCTCCTTTGGATCCGGAGACATCGGAGATGAACTCGGCGATGAGGGCGCGATCGGTCTCCGGAGTGAGCTGCAACTGCTTCTCAGCCTGCTCGATGGCGAGGCCGGCGGCGAATTGGCGGAGGGCGCGGCGGGCCTGAGCGGCGGCGGAGCCAATCTCCTGCCCGGCCGCGGCGACGATGCGCGCCGATTCTTCTTCGAGGGCTGCCTTGATGCGTTTTTCGTCTTCGAGGCTTTCCACTTCCACCTGGGCGCGGAACCGTTGAACCTCCGCATCGAGCCCGGCCAGCCTGGCTTCGATTGCGCCCAGGCGGGTGTTGGCGTCCGCCGTGGCTTCGCGAGCCGTCTGAAGGTTCTGGTTGAGGGATTCGGAGCGCTTGCGCAACATGCGGGGAACGATTTTGACCAGGGGAATGACGATGGCGAAGACGATGATGGCGAAGTTAAAAATCAGGTAGATGTTGACCGTTGTATCGATCGAAAGCCCGGTGGTTTTCGCAGTCCACTTGACGATGGGGCCATTGACGAGGAAGCCGTGCTCCTGCTCTTCCTGGGTGGGGGCGGCGCTGGCGGGCTGGCTTGCCGAGGATTGAGACTGGGCCGCGGGCGCTGACTGGTCTGTCGGCGCCGATGGGGCCGCGGGCGCCGATTGCTGGGCTGTGGCACGGGAAGGCGAGACGGCCAGACCGGCAAACAGGGCGGCGGCCAGCGAAGCGAGAGCGGCGAGCCGGAAAATCCGGCTGGAGAGAATTCGAGTGGAGAAGCGGGGTTGCAGATCGGAATGTTTCAACGGGAACTCCCGGCAGCCGCGGGCAGCACGGCGCGGACGGCCTGACCGGCCAGATCGCCGACGGAGGCCTGAATGGTCCGGCGGGCGGATGCGGCTTCCGCATCAAGCTCGGCCCGGGCCTGGCTGACCCTGGCCGATGCGGCTTTGCGGGCGGTTTCGAGCTGTGCTTCGCGTTCAGCGTTCCACTGTTTCACGCGCTGTTCGCGGAGCTTGTAGACGTCGGCGCGAGCCTGGCGCAGTTTGGCGGCATACTCCGCGGTGCGGGCCTCGGCCTGGGCGATGGCCTTGCGCGCCTCTTCCATGGCGCCCTCGGTCAGGTCACGGCGCTTTCTCAGGGTCTCTGAAAGCGGCTGCTGGATCAGGAACTGGTAAGCCAGGACCAACACGATGAAGAGCAGTGCGGTCGGGATGGCTCCGACCATAAGGGCCCCGACTTGTTGGAAGATCTGAGACATGATTTGAGGGGTTTCGCTCCGGCTTTCAGATAAGTTTTACAAAGTGTTGAACACTTTTTTGTATCAGGGCGAAACCCCGAAGTCAACGCGGATAGGGCTTTTCGTCCCAGCCCATGTGACTGCTGTCACGAATGGGACTTTTTGTTCCAAAAAGGGCTTGCATTTGTTGAAAACAAGCCTAAACTAACAATACCACCTAGACCCGGTCCAGGGTCCAGCGGGCAGTCGGTTTGAGGAAGTCCTTCCACTCCTCGAGTTGGCTGCCCGCTTCTTAATTTTGGGCTATTTTCCCATCGGAGGATCGGCAGAAGCTGGCAATGGCAAATGAGTGGGAAAACGTTGAGACCAAGATCGACAAGATCATTGCTGGAAGTTCGGAGCCATTCGATGTAAGCACGATCGAAAATGTGCGCGATTTCCTGGTGCTCGTTCGGGGTCGATATGCCATTCCGGGAGTTTCTAGAGGCTACTGGAGCACAATCATCCTGGACTGGGAATCGACGGCACGGGGCGATCTTGAGATTGAGATCTTTGATGACCGTTTGGAGATCTACCATCTTAAGCCGAAGCTCGAGGTTTGGTATGAACCTCACACGGCAGGTCAAGCATTCTCACCAGAACTCATTGCTGAACTTCCGCCAGTTGTTTGAATGCCGCGCCAAACATCCTTGAGCCGTTGTGTAGGGCACGGTAACGCCTGAAGCCTGTTCACTTTGCCAGAGCGTGTTTCAAAAACGGCCCAACGGATTTGTATCAAATCCCGCAGGGGTTAAAACCCCTTGTTTTATTGCATCTTTCGGCCCGGCTAAAGCCGTGCCCTTGTTACAAAACTTCTCAATACCCCGCCCATATTGAGTTTTTCCGCAGCCTGTATAGTCGGTCGCCCCATGTTCCCGCGCCTATTGCCGCCCCGTGTTCCCGCGCCTATTTTTGCGCGTTGGTGATGAAGGTTTCGAGGTCGTCCCGCAACAGGTGGAGCGCGTCGACATTCAGATAAATCATGTGACCCGAGGGGTAGTAGCCGAACTGGATGTTGCCGCGGAGGAACGGGTCGAGGTTCATGTGGGAGACGTCGTACTCGGTGATGAAAAAAGGCGTGGCGAGATCGAAGTAGCCATTGGCGGAAAAGACCTTGAGGTGGGGATTCTTGCGGATGGCGCTGGCCAGGTCGGCGGCGACCCAGGGCTGGGCCTGCTCACCGCCGGGCCCCATGCCGGGAGCGGCGCTGGTGGCTTTGTGTTTCCAGTCCCATTGCACGATGTCATAGGCGTTGGGCCGGTAGGTGTCGGTGCTCTCATACTTCAGTTCCCGCGAGAGGTAGTCGTGGAAGGCGGCGACAAAAGCGCCGGAAATGCCGGTGTCGGAGGCGTCGTAGGCAGGCGTTTCGCCGGCGGAGTCGATGTCGACTCCTTCAAAACGCATGTCATAGCGGCCCAGGGTGCGGCGGTCGTCGCGCAGCACTTCCTTGCGGAATCTCGAGGGCGAGATGCGCAGGTCGGCTTCCTTGACGTAATCCACACTGAGGCCGGTGAAGTGGCTCACCTGCTGGGCCACCGAATCGCGTTCCGCGAGGGGAAGATTGTGGCCCTGAAAGAGGGCGTGCGCGTAGGGGCCTGACGCGAATTCGCGAGCCTGTTGCACCCAGGCGGCCAGGTCCGCGGGCTTGTTGGGAATCTTTTCGAAGTACCAGGCAGCGGCGGCGTAGCTGGGCAGGTTTCCGATGTAGAGCAGGTCGTAGCCGCCGGCGCGGATGTTGTAATTCAAAATCGACGAGATGAGCACGACGCCGTTCAGTTGCACGCCGTCATTGCCGAGCATGTCGGCGAGCGCGGCGGAGCGGGTGGTGCCGTAGGATTCGCCGATGAGGAANNTCCTTGGCGGTTGCCTTGGCGACGGCGCGCGAGTAGCCGGTGAGCGGCGCATCGATGAAGACGAGGTCGGTTTTGTCGAGCAGGGAATACTGGTTGGGAACCAGCTTGAAGGGCGGACCGGCGGTGGGGTTGGGGCTGTCGGTCATGATGCGGACGGGGGAAAAGGAGCCCATGTGCAGCCACAGCGAGGCTGCGCCGGGACCGCCGTTGTAGAGAAAGCTGATGGGCCGCGACTGGGCCTCAGCGCCGTCGAGCGTGTAGGCCACGTAAAAGATGCTGCCGTAGGGCTTGTCGTTTTCGTCGCGGATGATGAGGGTGCCGGCGGTAGCTGTGTACTTGAGGGACTTGCCGGCCAGGGTGAGCTCGTGCTGGGTGGAGACGGGCTTTTCGGGCGGGATGGGCAAATCCTTCTCAGCGTCTTTATGCTGGTCGGCTGCCGGTGGAGTGGCCGGCGTTGCGGGAGCGGGCGTTTCCTGCGCGGGCGCGGCGGGAATGAGGCAGCAGGGAAGCAGGACGGCGAGCAGGCAGACGGCAAGCCTCTTAAAAATGTTCATGCGAGAAAACCTCCAGGTAATCGGGATCGAGGCCGGATTGGCGATGGACTTGATCCGCACTTTGAGCCGATTCCGCGAGAGCGATGGGCGCGGAATGCGGACAGGTGACATGGGTAATTCAAACAGCCTAGCACGCGGGGAGGGTGGCGGCTGAGATCTTCGGTGGTGGATCAGTTTGAAGGAGCTGGCCCTAAGGGACTGAAGAGAGTGTATGAGATCGTTCTTTCGGGGCTTGAGAAAAGCCAGTTTTTAGTCAAAGGCGGCAAGTTAGCGCCCGCTTCGCGGGCATGGCGAGTTGGCAAGTTGGCGCCGGAACGGGTTCTCACGCAGGCACTGAAGCCCCCCTTCAAACTGACCCGCTGCTCAATCTTCTGCTACGGCTTGTCGGGGGTGGCGGGTTTTTGTGCGGTCAGGAGGCCGTTGGCGCGGAGCCAGTTCTCGAGCAGGTTGGGCCACTCGCCGAGGGCGGGATCGCCTTTACCGAGGCCGGTGCCGTGGCGGCCATCGGCGAAGATGTGGAGCTCGGAGGGCACGCCGGCCTTGACCAGCGCGTCGTAGAAGCGGAGGGACTGCTCGACGGGGACGGTCTGGTCATTGAAGGTGTGGTAGATGAAGGTGGGCGGCGTGTCTTTGGTGACGAATAGGTCAGGTGAGTATGCGGCGGCGAGTGCCTGGCACTGGTCCATTAGGTTGAACATCTTGCAGTAGTTGAGGTGCGAGGTGTCAGAGGAGATGGCGCCGATCCAGGGGTAGCCGAGGACGAGGTAATCGGGCCGGCTGGAGACGCGGTCGATGGCGTCTTCGGCGTCGGGGCTGCCGGGGAGGGACTGGGTTCCGGTGAGCGCGGCGAGGTGGCCGCCGGCGGAGAAGCCGATGACGACGATGCGGTTGGGAGAGATGTGGTAGTCGGCGGCGCGGGCGCGGACGGTCTGGATGGCGCGGCGGGCGTCAAGGAGCGGGACCGGGAGCACATAGCCGTTGGAAGTGAGCCGGTAGCTGAGGACGAAGGCGCGAAAGCCGTGGGCGGCGAACCAGGCGGCTATCTGGGTGCCTTCGAGGTTGCCGGAGAGGCGGGTGTAGCCGCCGCCGGGAAAGACGATGACGGCCGAGCCGGTGGCCGATCCGGGGTAGGGATCGAAGATGGTGAGGGTGGGGATGTCGTCGCAGGTATCGCCCTTGGCCTGGGGCGCGGGGCCGGCCCAGAGGCGGATGGTCTGGATGCCGAGGAAGGGGTTGTTGACGCCGGGGGTGGCGCAGGTGGGTGACTGCGCGAGGGCGGTGCAGACCAACAAAGTTGCGGCGAGGAACGCGAAGAACTGTCTCATGATGGGCCTCGACTTGGTTCGTGACGATTATACGAGAGGCAGGGAACAAGGGACCGAGGGAACGAGAGGACGTTGATCGCTGTATCGAGGATCCCAGAAAGCTGATCCCTGATCTCTGATCTCTGATCTCTGCTTCTCACAGCCAGAGGGCGGTGTGGCCGGGACAGGGGTTTGCGGCTTGGGCGGTGAGGGTCTCGGCTAACTGGAGGCCGTAGCGGGCGAAGTAATACGCTGCGCCGTGGACGCGCTCCTGCATGACGCCGCCGGGGAAGAGCGATTGGGAGATGGCCTCAGCGTGGCGGGTGAGCGAGGCTTCGCGCTGGAGCTGGAAGTTGGCGGCGAGGGAGCGCAGGCGGTTCATCTGGTAGCGCATTTTGCTGGCTGCGGTGTAGGCGGAGCGGCCCAGACCTTCGTCCTGGGATTGCATCCAGACGAGGAGCGTGTCGAGCTCGGCGTCGAGGGCATTTCCTGCGTTGGCCAGCTTTTGCTTGGTCTTGACGGGCATGGAGCGGGCGGCCAGGAGCTTGGCGAGCGAGCCGGTATCTTCAGCGAAGACGCGATCGAGGGTGAGCTCGTGCTTGCGGAGCAGTTCGCCGACGGAGGGCTCGATGAGGGTGGCTGACAGGCGGGGCGCGGCGGGGGTCTGGCGGCCGAGGATGCGCTCGTAGAGGACCGCGGACTGGGCGAAGTAGGCGATTTCGGCAGGGCCGGCGATGACGGCCGAGGTGGAGAGCAGGAAATCCTGAAAGACGGGACGAAGGAGCGCGGAGGGCGAGATGCGTTCCGGCTGGACGTCGAGGATGGCGAGGAGGTCGGCGGTGGAGCAGGTATCGCGGCCGGCCTGCCAGAGGCCGGCCGGTTCGGCAGTTGTGGGCGGGATGCGCTTGAGGGCGAGGCGCGCGCCGGATTTCTGGTCGATGAGGAAGAGCAGGCTGGACTGCGGAGTGACGGCTACCTGGGCGTGATAGGAGGCCGCTTCGAGGGCGCGGTTGCGTTCGAGGAGCGCGGCGTGGAGCTCGTCGGCGCGTTCGATGGCGGCGCGGAGGACGGGCGCGCCGAGGCGATGGAATTCGCGGCTGCCGGCATCGAGAATGAGCAGGCCCTGGGCGGCAAAGACTTTCTGGTAGAAACCGGCGAAGGCCTGGGCCAAGGTGCGGCCGGGCTGGTAGGCGGCGGCCAGAGCTTCGACGGCGTCGGAGAATCCCAGCAGCTCAGAGGCGCGTTCGACGAGCGGGGTGATGGAGTGGTCGAGCAGGACGCCGCCGACGGGTTGTGGAGTGGCGGGAGCAACGGAGTAGACCAGTTTTACGAGTTGGCGGCCGGCGGGGAAGGTGACGTGGTTGATTTCGGGAAAGTCGTGGTCTTCGCCGGCCAGCCAGAAGATGGCGGCGTGGGGATGGCCGGCGGCTGAGGCCTCGAGGGCGCGGGCCACGGCGGTGGCGGCTTTGAAGGGGGTAAAGAGCGGTCCGCCGAAGAGGGCGACCTGCTGGCCGGTGACGACAGTACCGGCGCCCTGGGCGAGCGCGGCGAGAGCAGGCGCGGCGGCGGGGGAGGGATTTTGCGCGGCCAGCAGGCGGACAAGCTGGGGCCAGTGCGCGGGGAGGTGCGGGCGCTGCTGCCAGTGCTGGTTTGCCAGCGCCGAGGCGTAGAAAGGCTGGGCGGCAGGGCTGTTGGCGCAGAAGTCCACGAAGAGCCGGGTCAGGCCAGGCGCCAGGGTCACGGGATAACAGTCTGCGGTTGGCAACTCGTTCACTCGCGATTCATTTGCATTTGGTGCATTTGGTGCATCTGGTGCCTCTGGAGGAAGGTTGATTGCGGTTGCGGAAACGGATTTGGGCTCCAGATAAGGATGCCACGCCGAAGTCATTCGATGCAGAAGTGCGGCTCAGGAAAACGGCGGAGCGCGTCTTATGGGTATACTCGATTTGGATTGAGCGTGATGGCGCGCTCTCACGAATCGAGGCAGAGATGGCGAAAAAAGAGAAGGAAAAGGCCGCAGAGGTGAAGGCAGCGAAGGCTGGGCAAGCGAGCGCAGCGGCGAATCCAGCGAATACTAAAGACGGCAAGGGCAAGAAGGCGAAGGCCGGCAAGGACAAGAAGGCGAAGGGCGGCAAGGACAAGAAGGCGAAGGCCGGCAAGGCTGCCAAGAAGTCCGGAGTGAAAGCCGGAGGGGCGACGGCGCAACTGATCAGTTCGAAGGTGGTTTTTCAGTGCTCGCAGTTCAAGGTGCTGCACGACAAGCTGATTGAGCCGGGCGGATTCACCAACGAGCGGGACGTGATTCGCCACAACGGCAGCGTGGTGATCCTGGCGCTGGACAACTCGAAGAGCAAGAAGAATCCGTGGATCGTGATGGAGCGGCAGTATCGCCACGCGGCCAAGCAGTTTTTGTGGGAGCTTCCGGCGGGCAAGATCGAGCCCGGCGAGGAACCGCTCGCAGGCGCCAAGCGGGAGCTGGCCGAGGAGACGGGCTACAGCGCGAAAAAATGGAAGCCGCTGGTGGAGTACTTCGCCAGCCCCGGATTTCTGGGCGAGGCGATGAAGGTTTTTCTGGCCGAGGGGCTGGTGGCGGGCGAGGCGCGGCCGGAGGCGGACGAGCGGATCGAGATGCGGCTGGTGAAGCTCTCGGAGGTGCTGCGAATGATTGAAAAGGGAGCGATTCCGGACGGAAAGACGCTCTCAAGCGTGCTGCTCTATGCGTGGCTGAAGGGTTTGGGCAGAAAGAAATAGGGAGGGCGCGCGACCGGCGGTATTTCTTGCAGGCCGAACCTTGTTTTTATCGATTCCAAGAATTATTTTGCGAGGGTAAGTGATTACGGGTCAGCCTTCTGGGCTGGCCTGTTTCACTTTGTGGGAATTGTTCCCGAGGAGACGGATCAACCTTTTTTCAGCTTTTGACGTCTTAATGATCAATCCTGTGAGATTTCCCCCCCGCGCTCACAGGAATCCCCGCAAGGAACCAAAGAAAGGCAGGAAACTGTGGCTCAGTTCAAGGGAAAGGTCAAGTGGTTTAACAACGCCA
>PLSH01000451.1 GCA_003165095.1 Acidobacteriaceae bacterium | reverse complement strand
GCGAGGGACCGGGGGCACCCGGCACCCGGCACCCGGCTTGGGTTCGTGGTATCCCACCCATGCCGCGAAAAGACTGCGGCATGGATGGGGCACCCGGATTTGTGGCTGGATGGAGAAGGGTGGGTTGGGGTTGTGGTCTCCCAGGTCCCCAAAAGCGAGGGATCTCCACCCCACGGACCAAGACCTGTCCGCGGGGACCCCGGACCGGGGGCGCCCGGCTTGGAATCGTGGTATCCCACCCTAGCGGCAAAAACAAAGACGCCGCGAGGGTGGGACCCGAATCAGGGCAGGCTCTGGGGCACCCGGCGAAACGTCCACGGCGCACCCCACCAAGACAGAGACGCAGTCGAGTGGGCGCGGATAAATGCAGCGAGTGAGCGCCGCTGGCGCGGCGATAGCAAGTTAGCGAGTTAGCGGGTCTGTGGCATGAGTTGGGATTTGTGGCAGTCGGGATCGGTGCTGAATTGGGACTGGATGTCCACAATTCGCACAGTTGTGGCGTGAAAATGCACTGAAACTGCGCCTTGATTGCGGGGGCGGGCGGGGCTAGGCTGGGAATTGAGGGCGGGTAGGCGGAGAAAGCTGGATTGCACAGGGTTTGGGGTAAAGTTTGTGGGGAAAGTCCGCGTCGGACTAGGGTGATTGGAGCTTTCCACAGGCAGATGGCCGTGTTTAGCAAGCAGATGCCGGGAATGTGAACAAAATACAAGATATTGTGGTTTGGTGTTGACATGTACCATAGACAGCGCTATTTTTTCATCTGCGGCTGTAAACGGATTGTAACGAAATGCCGGTATAAGGGACTGCCGGAAAGCCGCTGAGACGACCGATAGCTCGCGGCTGCTTCAATCCCCGTAACCCGCCCGTTGTTCGAAGCTTTACGCTCTCCGTGCCGGCTGCATTGCGCCGGACGAGGGGTATTTCACCGATTTTTTTCGATTGAGAGGACTCCATGAACGAAACCCACCTTCAGACTTCGTCCGCCGCCGCGCAGGCAGCCTACACCCAGAAAGGCCTGACATTTGCCCGCCGATTTTCGACGGAAGGGATCTCCCCGTACGACGAGGTGCAATGGGAGCGCCGGAACGCGCTGATCACGGACACGAAGGGCAACGCGATCTTTGAGCAGCGGGACGTGGAGACGCCGTCGGACTGGTCAATGACCGCGACCAATATTGTGGCGTCGAAGTATTTGCACGGGCAACTGGGGACGCCGGAGCGGGAGACGGGAGTGCGGCAACTGGTGGGGCGCGTGGCGGAGACGGTTCGCGACTGGGGCATCACGGGCGGGTATTTTGCCACGGTCGAGGATGCGGCGATCTTCCACGACGAGCTGGCGCTGATGCTGCTGACGCAGAGGGTGGCGTTCAACTCGCCGGTGTGGTTCAACGTGGGATGCGACCGGCTGGAGCCGAATTCCGACGGGCAGAACTGGCACTGGGACCCGGTGACGGGCGGGGTGAAGTATTCGGCGACGGGATACCGGAATCCGCAGTGCTCGGCGTGCTTCATCAACTCGGTGGACGACTCTCTGGACTCGATTTTGACGCTGGCGAAGACGGAAGGGATGCTGTTCAAGTGGGGGTCGGGGACGGGGACGAACCTGTCATCGATCCGCGGATCGATGGAACAGCTTTCGGGCGGCGGGCAGGCATCGGGGCCGTTGAGCTTCATGCGCGGGTTTGACGCGTTTGCGGGGGTCATCAAGAGCGGGGGCAAGACGCGGCGGGCGGCGAAGATGGTGATCCTGAATGTGGATCACCCGGACATCATGGACTTCATCGACTGCAAGGCGAAGGAAGAGGCGAAAGCGTTCTCGCTGATCAAGGCGGGATACGACGGGAGCGGGCCGGACTCGGAGGCGTATTCGTCGATTTTCTTCCAGAACGCGAACAACTCGGTGCGGGTGAGCGACGAATTCATGCGGTCGTATGAGAACGACGGCGAGTTTTCGACCTTCACGGTGAAGGGGCACGAGCCGGTGCAGACCTACCGGGCGCGGGAGATCATGACCAAGATCGCGGAGGCCACATGGCTTTGCGGCGATCCTGGGATGCAGTTCGATTCGACGATCAACCGGTGGCACACGAGCAAGAACACGGCGCGGATCAACGCATCGAATCCGTGCAGTGAATACATGTTTCTGGACAACTCGGCGTGCAACCTGGCGAGCTTTAACCTGCTGAAGTTTGTATCCGCGGCGGGTACATTCGATATTCCCGCGTACCGGCACGCGATCTCAGTGGTGATAACGGCGATGGAGATCCTGGTGGACAACTCGGGATATCCGACCGAGGCGATCTCGCGGAACTCGCACGATTACCGGCCGCTGGGACTGGGATACGCGAACCTGGGCGCGATGCTGATGGCATTTGGTCTGCCGTACGATTCGGCGGCGGGGCGGGATGTGGCGGCGAGCATGACGGCGATCATGTGCGGACAGGCGTATCTGCAATCGGCGATTATCGCGGCGAGCTGCCCGGAACTGGCTTCGGCGACGCCGCTGACGGCGTCCGTGGAGCGGCAGGGCGGGGCGTGCCCCGGATTCTATGTGAACCGCGAGCCGTTTCTGGACGTGATCAGGATGCACAGGGCGGAGGTAAACAACATCGGCAAATCGCGGCAGAGCGGGGAGCCCTTCAACGTGCCGCAACTGGACGCGATGATCGACGCGAGCCGGGAGAGCTGGGACATGGCGCTGATTTACGGAGAGCGCTACGGATACCGCAACGCGCAGACCACGGTGCTGGCGCCGACGGGAACGATCGGCTTCATGATGGACTGCGACACGACGGGAATCGAGCCGGACCTGGCGCTGGTGAAGTACAAGAAGCTGGTGGGCGGCGGGATGATCAAGATCGTGAACCAGACGGTGCCCTCGGCGCTGTTCAAGCTGGGCTATTCAGATGAAGACGTGAACGCGATCGTGAGCTACATTGACGCGACGGGGACGATCGAGGGGGCGCCGGGGATCAAGCCGGAGCACCTGGCGGTGTTCGATTGCAGCTTCAAGCCGGCCAAGGGCACGCGCTCGATCCATTACATGGGTCACATCAAGATGATGGCGGCTGCGCAGCCGTTTTTGTCGGGGGCGATTTCAAAGACGGTGAACCTGCCTCACGAAGCCAGCGTGGAAGACGTGGCGGAAGCTTATGCGGAGAGCTGGCGGCAGGGGATCAAGGCGGTAGCGATTTACCGCGACGGGTCAAAGGGCACGCAACCGCTGAACACCAGCATGGACGCGAAGAAGGAGGCGTCGGCGCTGGACACGGTGGGCAGCCGGGTGCTGGCTCACCTGGCCGCGGCGCAGCCGGCCGCGGAGGCAGACGTGAAGGCGCTGGAGGCGCATGGGAACGAGAAGCTGGAGGTGAGCGCCAAGCAGATGATGGCGGCCGCGGCGGCGTTTGACAATGCGCTGGATGTGATTGCGAAGGCGGCGGCTGCGCCGGCGCTGGACGCGAACAGCGAACCGGCCGGGAACCAGGCGCAGGACCTGAACGGTCCGCCACGCGCGATTCGGCACCGGCTGCAGGATGAGCGCGCGTCGATCACGCACAAGTTCTCGATCGCCGGTCATGAGGGGTACATCACCGTGGGTCTTTATCCCAACGGACAGCCGGGCGAGATCTTCATCAAGATGGCGAAGGAGGGGTCGACGGTTTCAGGGCTGATGGACGCATTTGCGACTTCGATCTCGCTGGCGCTGCAGCACGGGGTGCCGCTGAAGGTGCTGTGCGAGAAGTTTGCGCACACGCGGTTTGAACCCTCAGGGTGGACGGGGAACGAGCAGATTGGCTACGCGAAGAGCCTGATGGACTATATCTTCCGGTGGCTGAGCCTGCGCTTCCTTTCGGGGACGCAGTTGACGCTGTTTGCGGGGCTGCAGCCGCAGACGCCGCAACTGGCGGCCTCACCCAGCCTGATTCCCGAGGCGGAGCCGGAAGACGAAGCAGCCGCGTCGCGGCAGCACATGGCCAAACTGGCGGAGGAGGTTGCGCGGCGTTTGAACCAAATGACCGGGCATCCGGGCGGGTCGAGCGCGGGCGGCGGAATTGCTCCTGAGGCGCACGCGTGGCAGGCTCCGGCGGCGAGCGTTGCGCAGGTTCCGAACCTGCAGGACCGCGGGATTTATCACGCCGCGGACGCGATGCGGGACATGTACGAGATGGGCGACGCGCCGAGCTGCTCGACCTGCGGGGCAATCATGGTGCGGAACGGGAGCTGCTACCGCTGCATGAGCTGCGGATCTACGAGCGGGTGCAGTTAGCGGGGTGAGCGGCTGATTCGGGTTGAGTGTGGGTTTACGCATAAGGTGAAAGTTGAACCCCATAAGGTGAAAGTTGGTACCTCATAAAATGAAAGTTACACATTCTTAAAGACTTGCAGTTAACTCGGCCGGGGCGCTTGAATTGAATGGCTCCCCGGCAGAA
>PLSH01000038.1 GCA_003165095.1 Acidobacteriaceae bacterium | reverse complement strand
TCTCAAAATAAGTCATTGCGGCCTCCCTGCCTGTTGAAGGATGCACGCAATCGGCCCGCCACTCTCCAGGACCGCCGCTCAGCTCTCAAGTCGTTCAATCACAAGCCGATAGCCGCTTTGACCCTGCCGCATTCAATCCTTGTCCTGTCCGGTTTTACTTCCCGGCGTTCGGTTCCGGACATAAACGGGAATGTTGCGGAATGGCTACATTCGTGCTATTTCAATCGGGGTCGATACGCGATACAATTCAACCCCTATAGAGAATTTTGACACTTGGGAAATGCGGGGTGCGATTCAAACGAATGCCGACTGAGAAGGACACACCCGCCGAGGCTGTAGATTATTACGAGTTCCTGCAAATCAGCCCCAATGCCGATGCTGACACGATCCATCGTGTCTATCGTTTCCTTGCGGCTCGTCTTCATCCCGACAATCCGGCATCGGGCGATGCGGAGATGTTCCACCTGCTGAAAACGGCCTACGACGTCCTGTCCAATCCGGCGCGCCGCGCCGATTACGATGCAACCACCAAACTGGAGGCAGTGCACCGGGACCCTCTCTCCGCTTCGGTTGATTTCATGGATAAAATGGACGGCGAGTTGAATCGCCGCCTGGCCGTGCTTGCAGTGCTCTATTACCGGCGGCGCACCAACCCTCACGCCCCGGAAGTTTCTCTCACCGAGCTTGAACTCCGCATGGGTTTTCCCCGCGATTATCTTGATTTCACTACATGGTACCTGGTCAAGAAGGGATTCATCACCCGTGCGGACAACTCCGCGTTCACCCTCACTGCCGACGGAGTGGACTTCGTTGAGACCCAGCGCGGGAATATCCCGGTTCTGAATAAATTGCTGACCAGCGGTACGGGCTCGGTGCATGAACCTGTGCGCGCGAATTCCCCGTCTGCTCCCGGGTCCGCGCGGACGGCTCGTTCCCCGGTGCAACCGCCTCCCCCTCCCATGCCCATTGTTCTGCCGTCCAAAATGGAGGGTCTTACCGATCGCCGCGAACCGGGGAAAGACCGGCGTGTAGGCGGGGATCGGCGTGCAAGTTCGCACGGCCGCCGCACCAGCGACGGGTAACCCCCTGAATTTGCCATCCTGAGCGACCGCGGCGCAGCGTCCTCAACCGACTCTGCCGGCCGGAGACTTTACTCGCGCACGGCAATCCCCAGAGCTCTCATTTTGCGGTATAGGTGGCTGCGCTCCAGCCCGAGCAGTTCGGCGGCGTGGCTGATGTTGTTGCGGGCCTCTTCAATCTTTTTCTGGATGTACTCCCGCTCGTAAGCATCGCGCGCCTGTTGCAGCGTGGAGAACTCTGCCGTGGAGCGGGCGCCTGCCTTGTGCATGAGCGGCGGCAGATGCTTGCGTTCGATGCGCTGGGCGCGGGGATTGAGGATGAGCACCCGCTCGATCACATTTTTCAGCTCGCGCACGTTTCCCGGCCAATGGTACTGCGCCAGCGTGGCCAGCGCTTCTTCGCCGATTTCAATACGCGGACGGCCGTACTGGCGTCCGAATTCATTGAGAAACTCGCGCGACAACAGCGGAATGTCCTGCTTGCGCTCGCGCAGCGGTGGTACAAAAAATGGAACCACGTTGAGCCGGTAGAAAAGATCCTCGCGGAAGTTGCCCTTGGCGATCTCCTCTTCAAGATCCTTGTTGGTTGACGCGATGAGCCGCACATCGACACGCAGCGGCTGCGTTCCCCCCACCGGCGTGAACATCTGCTCATCGAGAGCGCTCAGCACCTTGGCCTGCGTCTTCAGGCTCATGTCGCCCACTTCGTCGAGAAACAACGTTCCGCCGTCGGCGCGTTCCAGCGTGCCGCGCTGCTCAATGGGGCCGCCGGGCTGCGCGCCGTGCCGATAGCCAAACAGCTCAGCCTCAATGTGCGCCTCGGGAATGGCCGCGCAGTTCAGTTCCACGAACACCCGGTCGCGGCGCAGGCTTTCGGCGTGAATGGCCCGCGCGATCAGCTCTTTTCCGGTTCCCGACTCGCCGTAGATCAGCACCCGCCCATTGGTCGGCGCCATCAACCTGATCTGCTGGCGCAGCGCCTTCACCGGCACGCTTTCCCCGGTCAGCACCGATCCCACGCTGAACTGGCGCTTGAATTCCTCGTTCTCCGAGCGCAGGCGGCGCGCATCCACCGCGTTCTTGATCGCAATCAGCGTGCGCTCCAGCGAGAGCGGTTTCTCAAGAAAGTCGTAGGCGCCCAGTTTGGTGGCTCGCACGGCGGACTCGATGGTGCCGTGGCCGCTGATGATGACGACCTCCGGCCGCTTTTCCAGTGCCAGTTGGCGCACATCGGCCAGAACGTCGAGCCCATCGCGATCGGGCAGCCAGATATCCAGAAGAACCACGTCGTACGGCGCGTCCTGCAACAGGGTCATGGCCTCCGCCGCGGTAGCTGCGCCGGCTACTCCGTAACCCTCCTCGCGCAGAATCTCTTCGAGCGAATTGCGTATCTCCGCTTCGTCGTCGACCACCAGAATGTGATTCATGAGAGCAGCCCCTTGGTCACCGTCTCGGCGCTGCCCTCGAGCACCGGCTGCGCGCCGTTTTCCACCAGCGGCAGGCGCAAAAGAAAGCGCGCGCCCTTGGGACTGTTCGCCTCGGCGCGGATTGACCCTCCGTGCTCCTGCACAATTTTGGCCGCGATCGAAAGGCCGAGACCGGTGCCGCGATGCTTGGTGGAGTAGAAGGGCAAAAACAGCCGCTCGCGAATCTCGTCGGTGATGCCGTGGCCGGTGTCTGAGACGCCCACTTCAACCGCCGCGCCATCCTCAGTGAGCGAAGTGTGAATGCCAAGCACGCGCAGCAGGCTTCCCTGCATGGCCTCGGCGGCGTTGTCGATCAGGTTGGCCAGAGCCCGCCGGATGGCCTCGGGATCGGCAACCACCGTTGGCAATCCTGGCTCCAGATCGCGCTGAACGGTAATCCCCTGCAGACGGCCGGCAAACAGCGCCAGCGCCTCTTCGGCTACCCGATTTAAATCGCAGGCGCGCGGTTGCGGCGCGGGAAACTGGGCCAGCGCCGAGAACTGGTCGACCAGCGTCCGCAGCGTGCCCACGCAACCCAGAATCACTTCGCTGCACTTGCGAATCACGCTGAGCGAGTCGCTTTGNNGCCAACTGCCGCTGCGCGCGCAACAGGTCAGTGGTGTCTTCCACAACCAGCACGCTTCCAGCCTGGCCGCGGGCCAGCTCAAGCCGCGCGCTGGTGATGGCCAGATGATTGGTGCGGCCGCGCGCGTGAAACTCCATCTCTGTGGATGCCGCGCCCATGCGGTGCCCGCGGCGAATCACGCCGGCCAGATCTTCCGCGCACTCGGCGGGCATGACGGATTCGATCTTCTGGCCGGTGAGGTCCGCATCCTCGCGCAGCCCCATGAGAGCTGCAAAGGCGCGATTCGATTGCAGCACCACCCCGGAACCATCCAGCGTGACCACGCCCGAGGGAATGGTTTCGACGATGGTCTCCAACTCGCGCCTCCGCTCCTCAATGGCCTGGTTGGCAGCCGTCAGTTGCGCCGACGAACTCTCCGCCATCTGCCGGCTGGCTTCAAGATCCGACGCCATGTGGTTGAAGGAACGCACCAGGTCGCCCATCTCTCCGGTGGCGATTGCCGAGACGCGCTGCTCGTACTTGCCGTCCGCAATCTCGTCCATTGCGTCGGCCAGCGCTTCCACGGGCCGCGTGATCTGCTTGGAGAGGAACATCGCCAGCCACACGCTTGAAAAGAAGACCGCGGCCGTAATCACGAGCAGCAAGAGGAAGAACGTGGTCCGGAGGCGGTTGCGGGTGCGAAAAAGCTGCCAGTACTCGGCCGCGCTGGCATGGATCTGGGTTGCGGTCTGGCTGAGTCCCTCCGGCATGGGCAGCGCCACCACCACCACTTTGCCAGACGCTGTGACCGCCATGCCCAGCGCATATTGCTGGCCCGTCACCTGGATGACCGTCTCTTCGTTTCTCTGCGCTGCCCTCAGCAACTCAACGGAAAGCGGCCCTTGCAGCGCCACCGGAGTTCCGCGAACGCCTTCGTCGAGCCACGAAATCAGGCTGGCCTGGCTCGACTCCTTCGGTGCCTGAAAACTGGCCAGCAAGCGTGAATCCTTGCTGTAAACCATCGCAAATCCGCCCGCCAGCGTTATGCGGTGCGAGACCAGAACATCCTGGAGCTCCGGCAGTTCCTGGTCCGGCGCACCCGACGCGGCAATCGACTCCGCCTCAACGCGCGCGTTACTCGTCACATACTCCGCCAACTGCTGCACCACTCGCGTGGAATCGTCGCGCAACTGCGACGTATTCGGCGAAAACCAGCGGTCGATCGACCGGTTCATGAGCTGGAAGCTGAACAGAAACATGAACACTGCCGGCATGAGAGCGATGAGCCCGGCGCCTAATGCCATTCGCCAGCGCAACCTGGCGCCCAGCGCACTGCTGCTCTGCTCCGCATACAGTTTCAGGATGTTCCTGAGCAGCAGCAGCAGCAGCAGCAACAGCAGCAGGAAGACCACAAAGGTGAGCGCGGTGAAGGCCAGCGTCTCGCCGGATGTTTCGGGGTTCAGAAAGCGGATGTTGGATGTGTTAAATGCCTGCAGGCCCCCAAACAAAGCGATTAGCGACAACGCTCCGGCTGCAAGAAGTGCAACCAAACGCCGCCGGGGATCGCTCAGGAAACGCATGCGGCGATTATAG
Source organism: Acidobacteriaceae bacterium (assembly GCA_003165095.1). Next base: position 5,864 of record PLSH01000038.1, on the reverse strand, counting down.
AACCGGCGGGGTGCCGGACAGTGAGCCAGAGATGGTGGAGCAAGAGAATCGGCTCCTGTTTATCTCCACAGCAGTGTTCCCGGCCGGCTTGCCTCACCTGCCGCAATCACGAATTTGTCCCAAACCTGATCCCCGGCCCAAGCACCGCGACAAAGAAAGCAAGAACTGCAATCCCGGCCAGAATCCATCCCAAACTGCGCGTGATTGCTCCCGCCGGCACAGGTGAGCCGCCCATACGCGCATTCGGAAAATGATCCAACACCGTAAGCCCGAACGCTGCCGCGGCGCTCGGCAGAGCAGCGGTAAACATCACCATCCATCCCGCTGGATTCAGCGCCCCGCCCAGTCCGGCCGCAGCCAGGGCGGCAAGAAACGGAATCAGAGTGATCCGCCTTAGCCGCGCAAGTGCCTCAGGCGCGTTTGACCCGCAAAACGGGCGCAACTCTACCGCCAGCAGTTGGAGCGAAAGGTAGTAGGAAATCACGCTGAATGCGATTAACAGAACCCGCCACAACCACGCCGGCGAGAGCCCCGATATCACCGCGGCCCAGTCCCCAATCGTCGCTATTCCGGAGTAAGCCGGATAGCCCGCGGCAAACAGAAGGTTGAATGCGACGACCAGCGTGAGAAAGTAGCGAACATGCGCTCCGGGCCGCCGCAGCAGGCGCAATGCCAGTACCGATAGCAGCCCCACAACTGCATTGGCGATGCCGCCAGCGGCTGGAATCCATCGGCTCAGGCTTCCGCTCGAGCTGAAATAGCACGTCGTCAGCATCACCGGCTTTGCGCCCACCCACAAAGTCGCCAGCCCGTGCCCCAATCCCTCATGGGTCACGTCCGCAACCACAAAAGCAACAATGCCCAGGGCAGACAGCGTCAGAGCGTCGTCCTGCATTTTGCCCGCCGCAACCAACGGTTCCCTATTTGTTTCCATGGCTCCGTTCTTTCCTGGCCAGTTTCTTTAACTCGGCTGATGTTTCCTTCGCCCAGGCAATGTGAGCCTTCATCTCCATCTGCCCGTAGTGCGCGGCCATGCGCCAGTAAGGCGCGCCGGGATACTGCAGGTTCTTGTCGATTCCCTCGCGCTCCGCCTCTTCAAGCAGCACGAGCACCGCACTGTGCTCCTCCACCATGCGTTCCACATAGCCGATGAGCACTCCCGCGGGCGCCCGCTCGCCGAAGAACAGCTTCAGCAGCAATTCGTTGCGCGGAATCTCCGGCTGCGGCGGAACGGCCAGCCACTTCCGCAGCCGCTCCCGCCCCTTTTTCGTGATGGAATAAATGCGCCGGTCCGGCTTGCCCTTTTGCCGCTCCATCTTCGCGGTCACAAATCCGTCGGCCGCAAGCTTCTTCAGGTTTGGGTAAATCTGCCCGTAGCTTTCGTTCCAGAAATGACCGACGGACGACCGAATGGTCAGCCCCAGGTCGTATCCGGACATCGAATCGATAGCCAGCAGGCCGAGCAGCACTTCCATGCTGGAGCTGGAACGTTTTGCCATAGTTCTATTAGATATATTACTATTAGATCGAGCATGTCAACAGGGATCTCGCGCCGGCTTCTCGAAACTCTACACCTGCGAACAGTCCAGCGGGCTCAGCATCAGGTTGCTGATGTTCGACACAATCTGATCGAAGGCAAAACGCGGGCTCGTGGATAGCTTCTTCCATGCCGGATCGTTGCGAAACACGTCCCACTTGGCTTCGAGCTCTGCCGTGTCGGTAAAGCTCAGCATGTAGGTGAGGTTCGGCATCCGCGAACCGATGAGCGTGTCGCCGAAGAAGACCGGGTGAAAGCCGGCGTTGAGAAAAATTTCAAACTCGCCGGAGTGGAACATTTCAACTTTGCGCACGTGGTCGCCATTGCTGGGGCTCTCATATGTGCGCAGTTGAAACATGCGCTTGCCTTTGCTAGCCGATGCGGCCGGCGGCGTGAGCTTCGGCCAGCCCGCGAAGGCCGCGAGCAGCGAAATCTCCACGCGCTGAAACGAAGGGGACGTCGCGGTCGCGTTCCAGAACGGCGCGGCGGCCTGAAGAAAATTTTCATCCTCGGCGAGCTTCAAATCGAGCGTGGCCAGCGACTCGACGGAGGGACCGGGAACGATCAGGTAATAGGCTGGCGTCTCCTGCCCGATATCCAGCTTGAGCGCGCCAACCGGCCCCAAACCCATCCGCGAGAGCGCCGGAACGAGAGCGTTTCCAAAGTAATTCTCGGTCAGCTTGAGTTGCGGGCCGCTCATCAGGTTGTAGCGGCGCATGTGATAGAACTCGCGCGCGCGACCGGCCGGCGCCTGCGCTTCACCTGCAAGCGCAACGGCTGAAGCAGCAATCGATGCAGCAAGAAACTGACGGCGTTTCATGGTCCCTCCGAGTGAAGAACCATTGTAAGGCAGCGAGCATAGCGTCCGGCCACTGACCACTGTTCCTACCCAATCACGCTCGCGGCCGCAGTCCACTCACGGTGCTGGCTTTCGGCCACGCCGCGGTAGGTCAGTGTGCCCATCCAGGTATTCAGGCCCTCGGCCAGACCGGCATCCTGCTGGAGCGATTCGCGTGCGCCCAGGTTGGCGATGCGCAGCAAATAGGGAAACGTCGAATTGGTCAACGCCAGCGTAGAGGTGTGCGGCACCGCGCCGGGCATGTTGGTAACGCAGTAGTGAACCACGCCATCCACCACGTAGCTGGGGTTGGAGTGCGAAGTGGGCCGCGCCGTCTCCACGCATCCGCCCTGGTCGATGGCCACGTCCACGATGACTGCGCCCTTCTTCATGCGGGAGACCATGGCCCGCGTCACCAGCTTGGGAGCGGTTGCGCCAGGGATCAGCACTCCGCCAATCAACAGGTCGGCCTCGCGGGTTGCCTGCGCAATGTTGTAACTGTTCGAAGCCAGGGTGTAGATGCGCCCGCCAAAAATGTCTTCGAGTTCGCGAAGGCGGTTGAGGTTCATGTCGATCAGCGTGGTTTTGGCGCCGAAACCGAGCGCGATGCGCGCCGCGTTGGTGCCCACAATTCCGCCGCCGAGAATGGTGACATTCGCCGGGGGTACCCCGGGCACGCCGCCGAGCAGAATGCCGCGCCCGCCGCGCTCCTTTTCGAGATAACTGGCGCCCACCTGAACGCTCATGCGGCCTGCCACTTCGCTCATGGGCGTAAGCAGCGGCAGCGTTCCGCGGCGGTCGCGCACGGTTTCATAGGCGATGCCGACGACCTTGGATTCCAGCAGTTTGTCGGTGAGTCCGGGCAGCGGCGCCAGGTGCAGATATGTGAACAGAACCAGGCCCTCGCGGAAGAAGACGTATTCCTTCTCGATGGGTTCCTTGACCTTGACCACCATCTCCGACTTGCCCCAGACGTAGCCCGCTTCGCCCACCATCTCCGCGCCGGCGTTCTGGTAATCTTCGTCGGGAAATCCGGATTGCGTTCCGGCCTGGGTTTCAACCAGTACTTTGTGGCCGGCCTCGGTGAGGGCTTTCACGCCGGCGGGCGTAATGCCGACCCGCGCTTCGTTGTCCTTGATTTCCTTGGGAACGCCGATGATCATGATCTGCTCCTGTCTATGGTCTAGCCAGTGCATCTCGATCTGTATAGGATGCACCTCGGGGGAGGGCTGCTGGTGAGACAAGCTTGGCGCGCCGGCGGTGTGACGGGGAGGGCTGAATCCGGCGCGCCATGTCAACTGGCTCCCAACTGCAAGAATCGTACGGCGCAGAGGGCTTCCGATGTGTGCAATTTTTGTGATAAAAGCACAGTATGGGAACGAAACGTGACGGAAAAGGCAATTTTACGCAAGAATCGGCCGCACCGCCGGAAACAGCATCGCAAGACGCCGGCGGCGGGCTCGACGAGCTGGACGCGGCGATCCTTCGCCATCTTGAGCGCCACGGCCGCGCCACCAATTACGAGGTAGGCGAGGCGGTGGGATTGTCGGCCTCGGCGGCGTCGCGGCGCATCCTGGCCCTCGAAACCGCGGGAGCCATTCGCGGCTACCGCGCGCTGGTGGACGATCGGCTGCTCGGCAAGCGCATGACCGTCTATATCCGCGTCACGCTGGAGCGCCAATCCGCGGCCGTGCTGAGCGCGTTCGAGGCAGCCGTGCGCCATTGCCACGGAATCGTGAGCTGCCACCTGATGGCCGGGCAGTACGACTACATGCTGGTGGCGCGCGTCGCCGGCATCGACGACTACGGACGGCTGCACCAGACGGAGTTATCGCGGCTGCCGGGAGTTGCGCGGCTCGAAACCAGCTTCGCGCTAAGAGACGTTCTGGACGCGGCGAAAAGCTAGTGGCGCGGTTACGCGTAGACCCCGGGTCTCAAAAGCGAAGCCAGGGGCACCCAGACTTTTACGCCATGGTTTCGCGGGCTTCTTTCCATAGATCGAGCGCGCCATCCTGCGCGTAGCGGTCTATCTCGCTGAGCTCCGCGGCGGAGAATTCCAACTTCTTTACCGCGTCGAGCGAGTTGTCGAGCTGCTCCACGTTGCGNNCCCGCACGCGTTTCAGGTTTTCTTCGCTCAGAAAATCCTTGAGCAGCGATGAATTTTCCGCCGTGGCGCGCGAGTTCTCCGGAACGCCCTTCAGATATTTGTTGGTGAGCAATCCCTGCGCCAGAGCCGAGAACGCGATGCAGCCTGCGCCCAGTTCGTCGAGCGTGGCCAGCAGTCCATTCTCGATCCAGCGGTTGAGCATGGAGTAAGAGGGCTGATGAATTAGCAGCGGCACGCCCATGCTCTTGAGAATTCCGGCGGCTTCGCGGGTGCGCTCCGGGCTGTACGACGAGATGCCGACGTAGAGAGCCTTGCCCTGATGCACTGCGGATACCAGCGCGCCCATGGTCTCTTCGAGCGGCGCATTGTCCCACGGGCGATGCGCGTAGAAGATGTCAACGTAGTCGAGGCCCATGCGTTTGAGGCTCTCGTCGAGCGAGGCCAGCATGTACTTGCGCGAACCGCCGATGCCGTAGGGCCCGGGCCACATATCCCAGCCGGCCTTGGTGGAGATGACCAGTTCATTGCGCAGGCCGCGAAAATCCTTGCGCAAAATCTCGCCGAAGTTTTCTTCGGCGGAGCCGTAAGGCGGCCCGTAGTTGTTGGCGAGATCGAAATGCGTAACGCCGCGATCGAAGGCGCGGCGGATGACGGCGCGTCCGGTTTCGAAGACATCGGCTCCGCCGAAGTTCTGCCACAGGCCGAGCGAAATAGGCGGAAGGACGAGGCCGGAGCGGCCACAGCGGCGAAAGATGGCGTGGTCATAGCGAGTTGGATCGGGAATGTAGGTCATGCGTCGACTCCTTAAAGGACATGCACCTACCAGTATCCCATTCGGAGGCGGGAATTATTTCGTTGCCGGATGCGTCTCGATGCGGGGCATCCGGGAGGCGATTTTCTCGAGAAGGGCATCGCATTCGGCGGCGATTTTTTTATGGTGCCGTGGACCTTTGCCCTTTTGCGGTGGGGGGTGGCCCCCCCCGGTTGTTTTGGGTAAATTCCTCTATCGATGAGGGTTAAGGGCAGCGGTTTGACCTAAATTCCTCTCTTTAAAGAACTTAGAATCTAAATTCCTGCAAATAAAGAAGTTATGGAGGTGTTGCTGGGCATCAATTCCGGCGCGCTGTGCCGGTGTTCGATGCGCAATTCAAGAATAGCGATTGGAGAGAAATAATCGGCAACGGGAGCTGGGGCGGAAACGATTGAAAACATGGGGAAAAGGGAGGGTGCGCGGGGGATGAGGGCTTGACAGCGGGAAAGCGGGAGCGGGATGAGCATGTGCCGGGATCGAGTTGGCGCTGGAGTAACTTCCGGTTAGACGACCATCAACCAACTATGATGGAAAAATGAGTCCACCAAAGCAGAAAGAGGCTCCCATGATC
>PLSH01000424.1 GCA_003165095.1 Acidobacteriaceae bacterium | reverse complement strand
ATCCAGTCATCCGGCAAAACTCCGCATTGGCCTGGATGAATCGTTCGTCGGGCCCAGTCACGCAAATGCCGACCGGCGCGTGTTCAAAGACCTCGCGGAACCGTTCTTCGCTGGCGCACAGTTTTTTTTCGACTTCCCGGCGCGCCGAGATGTCGCGAATTACGGCGGACATGGCCGTCACTTCGCCGGCCGAGTTCCTGATCGGTGTCCCCGTAACGGAGACTTGGAACGTCGATCCGTCGTTGCGGCGGCAGAGGCTTTCGTATTGCGAGACAGCGATGCCCTGCGAAACCTGGCCGATAAAATACTTGAGGTCGTCCAGTTGCCCGGGCGCCACCATCATGGACACATGCTTGCCGACTGCGTCCTCGGCGGAACAACCGAATAGCTTGCTCGCCCCCAGGTTCCAGGTGACGATGATGCCCTCAGGAGTGCTGGAGACGATGGCGTCCTCGGAGTTCTCCACAATTGTTGCCAGGAAGGAATGCGCCGCCTCCTGCGCCCGCTGCGCGGTCACATCGTGCTTGATGGCGACGTAGCCGCTGACTGCTCCCTGCGCGTCGCGGACCGGGGCGATGCGCATCTCCTCGTCGTAGAACGTGCCGTCCTTGCGGCGATTGGTGGGCTCACCGCGCCACACCTTGCCGGAGAGGATGGTATTCCATAGCTGCTCATAGAATGAGGCGGGATTACGCCCGGATTTGAGGAAACGGGGGTTCTGCCCCACAGCTTCTTCACTGGAGTATCCGGTCATCGCGGTGAAGGCGGGATTTACATATTGGATGGTACCGCCGGTATCGGTAATGAGGAAGGCGTCGGCAGCCTGCTCCACGGCCGCAACCAGGCTCGCATGCTCGATAGCGCCATCTTTATTGCGCACCTCCGGCGTCGACAAGGGTTTACCCTCCATCTTCCTTATCGGCGGTCATTCAGGTTTAATGAAGGGTTTGTGCCGAGACTTGAGGCGATACCTCGGGATATTTGCAGGAGCCGGTGCTTGACGCGGAGATTGCCTGCGCAGACGTGCGGCCCAGAGCCGGGCCCAGAGCCGAGCCCGGCGCGGAACGCTCAATGTGGGTCGGCGTTTTGCGGAGTCTAGTGGAAGCGGAGCGCGATGCCTGCTCCGAGGGTTATGTTGTTCTGCACGTTGGTGGTGGAGTTAGGCAGCTGGGTTCGCAGGTAGTCGGCCTCGAAGGCGCGCAGGACTACATGCGGCGAGAGGGTGAGGTTCAAGCCGCCTCCTGCCTTTACGGCCAGGCCGAGGCTGGTGGTGTTCGCACCCCGCGGTGCGGGGAAAATGCCGTTGAAGCCGATGGCGGTGCCGGCCAGGGCCTGCGCGTAGAGGCCGTATCTCTGGTGGGGCCGGGTCCAGGTGTAGCGGGGACCGAAGGTGGCCGTGACCAGGTCCAGCCCCACGCCTGAGGAGTTGATGTTGGATTGGTGCGCGCCGGCGATGTCGGCCACCATGCCCAGTCCTCCCAGGAACTGGCCGTGTATCTGCGCGCCGACGCCCTGCATCCAGAAGCTGTTGCCGGTGACGGCGTCGGCCAGGGTGGCGTTGTAGGTGAAGGCCACTTCAAGGGCGCCGCGCGGCGAGGCGGCGGCCGCGGCCTGGGCCTGAAGCAGGGAGGGGGTTATCGCCGTCATCATCATCATCACTCCGCCAAGGAGCATGCTGCTGTAGGGTCTGCGCATCACAAGTCTCCTTTTGCGTTACTGCACGTTGAGGGTCACGGTGGCGCTGTGTTCCAGGCTGCCCGCGGTGGCCGTGATGGTGATGGTGTAATTCTGCGGCGCCTGGGTAAAGAAGCCGTTGCCGCCGCAGCCGCTGAACGCGGTGGCTGCCGCGCCGGCCGCGAGCAGGATCAGTAGAGAGAGCAGGCGCTTGAGATGGCGTCCGTTCCTGCGCATACCTCCCACGCCGAACAGCAGCAGCAGCGCCAGCGCAAAGGGTGTGACCCTGCGTCCGGTTGCGGGTGGCGATGGCGCCTGGTTGTTGGCCGTGGCCGGGGCTGTCTGGATGGTGACGGTGACGGTCTGCGGTCCGCCGTTGGCGTCGATGGTGGCCGGCGAGAAGGTTACCGTCGCGCCTGGAGGCAGGCCGCTGATGGCGAAGTTGACCGTGCCGGCGTAGGCTCCGTAGTCGGGCGTCACCTTCGCCTGGTAGGTGATGGTGCTGCCCGGCACCACGGTCTGGCTGGACGGCCCGACCAGGGTCATGGTGAAGTCAAGCGGGGCGACGACCACGCCGACCGACGCGGTGGAAGTGCTGCTGAGGAAGTCGATGCTGCCGTTGTAGGTGGCCGACAGGCTGTGGGTGACGCCGGGAGCGAGCGTCGTGCTGTAACTGGCCGTGCCGCCGCTGAGGGTTACCGTGGCCAGCAGCGTGGTTCCGTCGTAGAAGCTCACCGTGCCGGTGGGCGTGCCGGTGGTTGCCGACGCGACCTGCGCGGTGAGTTTCACGCTCTGGAGCGGGGTGACGGATCCACTGCTGGCCGTGAGCGTGGTGGTGGTTGCGGCCTGGGCGACGGAGAGATCGACTGTAATCTGATTGGCCGCGGCGTAGTTGCCGTCGCCGGAGTAATTCACCGTGACTGTGTAGGCGCCGGCAGCGAGGGTTGCAGGCACCGGGATGGTGGCCGAGCCGGAGGAGATGGGCGCGGTTCCATTGACGCCGTTGCCGAGCGAGTAGCTGATGCTGCCGCTTGGCGTGGCGATGCCCGCGCCGGAGTATTGGCCGGCGATCGAGATGGCGATGGAACCGGCTGTGCCGTAGGTGAGGTTCAGCGGCGCGGGCCCGCTCAGCGTGGAGCTCGCCTTGCCCACGGTTACGGCCGAGGCCGAGGTGGTGGTGCTGGTGAGGAAGTTCGAGTCGCCGGAGTAGGTTGCGGTGAAGCTGTGGCTGCCCGCCGGGGGCGTGTTCAACGTCAGGGTTGCGGCGGCGTTGACTACTGGGCTTGGCGTGAGTGGATTCAAGTGGTCGGAGAAGGTGACAGTGCCGGTGGGCGACGATCCGGCCACCGAGCTGGGCGCGATGGCCGCGGTGACGGTCAGCGGCTGGCCGTAGACGGGAACGGCTGGCGCGGTGGTCAGGGAGATCGAGGTAGAGTGCTGCAGGTTGGTGAGCAGGAAGCTGGCCGCGGCGCCGGCTCCCGTCACGCTCGCTGAAACGGTGTAGGCCGTGCCGCTGGCCGTACCGTTGGCGGTGGCCGTCACGCTGGCCGTGCCGTCGGCGGCGGTGGTGGCCGGAGAGCCGGCGAGAACCGCGCTGGCGCCGCTGGCCGGCGACGAGAAGGCGACCGATGCGCCGCTGACCGGGTTGCTGAACTGATCGGTGACCAGCACCTTGAGCGGCCGGGTGAATGCTGCGCCGATGATGGCGCTTTGCGGCGTTCCTGAAACCACGCTGACCGAGGCCGGAGCGGCGGCGGTGACGGTCTCAGAGGCCGTGGCCACGGTGACGGCCGGTTTTTGGGTGATGGCGGCCGAATAGCTGTAGCCGCCCACCGCGGTGAGCGCCGCGCTCGACAGGTTGAAGGTGGCGACGCCGTTTACCGCGGTTACCGTGTAGGTTTTTGCGTAGCCCTTGGGACCGGTCACGGTGAGCGTGATCGCGTCCGTAGCCTCGGTGACGATGACGCTGCTCGGGTTGTCCTCGTCGACGGTGATGGCCGCGCCGGCGTTGCCGCCCGCCGTGACCGAAGACGCAGGCGGCGTGGAGAAGAGCAGTTGCGCGACCGGCGGAATTACGTTGAAGGGATTGCTGGGGGCGGAGATTGAAGTGGGCGGAATGCTGGCCGGGTTCAGCGACAGGGTTGCGGTGAGCAAGTCGCCGCTGCCGAGCCCATTGATGCTCAGCGCGGAGTAGGTGGCGATGCCTGTGGTGGGCGAAGTTGCGGCTGATCCGCCGGTCAATGTGCCCGGGCCGATGGTGGTCAGGGTTAGCGGAATAATGATCGAATCAGTTCCGTCGGCGAAGGCTGTGCCGCTCTCGTAGAGCGTGACCGCGGGCGGCGGAGCCATGAAGGCGAACTGGGCCACGGAGGAGGGCTGCACGGTGAAATTCAGCGAGTAGTTGGTCTCAACCGCGCCGGAGTCCTGGCAGGTGGTGGCGCCGTAGGTTGTGGTGCGCGGGTCGCCGCGCTGATCGCTTCCCGTTGCCGCGGATGGGCTGATGAAGCAGATGGCCCGGCTGCCGGGCAGCGGGATCAAGGTCTGCGTGGTCCCGCCGTAGTTGCCCAGCGCAGCGAGATTTGGAGTGATCGTGGACGTGCCGCCGCTGCCGGTTCCCGCCAGGTTGCCGCCGCCGTCGGTATAGCTGCCGAAGATGTCGGCGTAAGACGATGCCGAGTTTCCGGCCACGATGCTGTTGGAAATGGTGACTGTGCCGCCGGTGCTGGCCAGGCCGCCGCCCTGGGCTCCGGCGGTGTTCCCGGAGATGGTGCTCGACGTAATCGTGACGGTTCCTCCGGAGTTGTAGATACCGCCCCCGGAGTTGGCATTCGTGTTCCCGGAGATGGTGCTGGAGTTCACGATGAGGGTACCGGGTCCATTCTCGACGCCGATTGCCTGATTCCCCGAGACGGTGCTCGCCATCAGCGTGATTGTGGCGCCGGCCTCGTTGGTGAATCCGTAAGTCGTGAACCCGGAGAGAGTGCTGTCGATCAGCGTTATGGTTGAGTTGTAGTCGTTGAAGACGCCGCCGATGGGCGCGGTAACGCCGGCTGCGGGAACAGCGGTAATATTGCTGCCCTCGATGGTTAAGCCGGTAGCGTAATTCATTGTGATGGCGTAGGTGAGGGCAGCGCCGCCCTGGGCGACGACGTTCAACTGGCTGATGGTCGACCCGGTTCCATTCGCGGTGAACAAGGCGTTGCCGGTTGTCGGGGCTGGGCCACTCACTGTCACGAGGTTCTTAAGCGTCGCGCCGCTGCCCGAGGTGAGACCGGTGATGGTGGTGTTCGACGGGATGTTGAGCGTGTTGCCGCTGGTGAGCGTGATGGTGGTTGCCGACGGGAAGTCTGCCGGGTCGAAGGTAATGATGCCTCCGCTCGCGGCCGCGGCCGCAGCCAGCGTGTCGCGCAGGCTGCAATTCGATCCGGGGCAGTTGCCGGGAGTGCCGGTGGCGTCATCCGACGCTGTTGTCACCACGAACGATGGCGGCGGGTTGACGGTCAGCGTGAAGACTTGGATGGCGTTCGGGACGACGCCGTTGCTGGCCGTGATGGCGAGTGAATAGATGTTTGCGGTTCCCGCTGCCGGGGTGCCGGCCAAGGTCGCCGTTCCGTCGCCATTGTCGGTGAAGGTTACGCCGCTGGGCAGTGCTCCGCTCTCACTCAGGGCCGCCACTGGAAAGCCGCTGCTGACGATGATCATTGATTCATGCGCGCCGGTGATGACGGTCGCGCTGTTGGCGCTGGTGATGGCCGGCGCCTGGTCGACGGTGAGGGTGAAGTTCTGCTGGGCGTTGGGAAGCGTGCCGTTGCTTGCTTTGATCGTGATTGGGTAAGTGCCGCCGGAGCCTGCCGCAGGTGCGCCGGAGAGTGTTGCCGTCCCGTCGCCGTTGTCAATGAAGATTACGCCGACAGGCAGTGCGCCGGTCTCGCTGAGGGCGGGCGTGGAAAATCCGGTGGTGGTCACGGTGAATGAGCCTGCGCTGCCGACCTGGAAGGTGGTTGCTGCAGCGCTGGTGATGGCCGGGGCCTGATCCACGGCGATCGTGGGCGAGGTTCCGGTGATAGCAGTGGTGGTGTCAGTGGCCGTGATCGTCTGGTTGCCGGGTGTTTTCAGAGTAACGTTGAAGGCGTGAACGCCGTTATCGCCTGCAGTGAAGGTATAGTTCGCGGGCAGCACCGCGGCGGCGTCGCTGCTGGTGAAGTGAACCGTGCCTGTGTAACTGGTGGAAACATTGTTGCCCGCGTCGAGCGCCGATACGGTGATGGAGAATGCGGAGCCCGCCAGAGACGAAGACGGAGAGACAATCATGAAGTGCGTGGCCGGCGCTGACGCCACGGTCGCGGTCGCGGTGCCAAAAGCCGAATTGCTGGACCCCAGAGTATTGTTCACGGTGACGGTGAATGTGTAGGAGCCTCTCACTAAGTAGGTGTGGGTGGCGCTGACCACATAGAGGGAGCCGGCTCCGCCGGGCTGAGTGATGTTTCCAGCCGACGACGTGCCGTCGCCCCAGTCAACCGAAGCGGTGAAATCGGATAAGGGTTCCAGATTGGTCAAACGGTCATCGAAGGTGGCCACGTGGCCGTTGAATGCGATGGTTGCCACGGCCGAAATCGCGTCTGCGATCACCACGGGCGGAGGCGGGTTTACATTGAATGAGCTGCCGGGCACGGTGAGCGTTGTCAGCGGTGCGGTGGCCGGATTCAGCGCCAGAGTTGCGGTGAGTACGTCGCCGGTGCCCGGGGTGTTGATGCTGAGCGCGGAGTAGGTTGCAATGCCGGTGGTGGCCGAGGTCGCGACCGATCCTCCGCTCACCGTGCCGGCGCCGGTGGTGAGCGAGAGCGGAATGGTCACGGTGTCAGTTCCGTCGGCGAAGGCCGCATTGCTCTCAAGCAACTCGACCGTGGGCGCCGGCGACATGGATGCGTTCGCAGTGACGTTTGAGGGCTGCTGCACAAAAGCGATCGAGTAGTTGGTCTGGACCGCGCCCGCATCCTGGCAGTTTGTGCCGCTGTAGGGTGTGACGCGCGGCAGACCGCGCTGATCGTTGCCCGTGGCCGCGGATGGGGTGATGAAGCAGATGGCCGGGCTGCCGGGCAGCGGAATCATGGTCTGCGTGGGGCCGCCGTAGTAGCCCAGCGCGGCAAGCACGACGCTGCTCGAGCCTACGACATTCTGATTGACGCCGTTTACGGGGCAGGTGCTGGCGCCTAAACTACCGCACTCTCCACCCGTGTCTCCGGAGAGGATGCTGCTGGTGACCGCGAGCGTTTCGTAGTTGAAGATGGCGCCGCCGCTCGCAGCGGAGTTGCCCGTGAACACGCTGTTACTCACCGTTACCAAGGCGTTGTTGATGAAGATGGCGCCGCCGGCTCTGCCATTCAGCGCGGAATTGCCTGCAAACGTGCTGTTGGTCAAGGTCAAAGTGCCGTTGTCGGCCAAAATGGCGCCGCCTGGGGCGGAATTGTTTCCGGAGAACGTGCTGTCATTCACGATCAGCGTTCCGGACGCGTTGTCGATGCCGCCGCCCCCATTTCCGCAGCCGGTGATGTATCCGGCTCCATAATTGCCAGACAGCGTGCTGTTGTTGATCGTGAGCGCGCCGGCATTGTAGATTCCGCCGCCATTGCAGGCTGAGTTTCCTGAGATGGTGCTGTTGTTCACGGTCAGCGTGCCGGCGTTGTTGATGCCGCCGCCGTTGTTGGCGACATTTCCATCGGAGATGATGAGGTTGGAGAGGCTGGCGGCGGTGACGCCGCCGGCTTCTGTAAAGACCGTGTAGCTGTTGTCTCCGCTGACCGTGACCAGGTTGGTGAGGGATGCGCCGCTGCCGGTGGTGGGGCCGGTGACGGTGGTGAAGGACGGAATGTTCAGCGTGCCGGAGCCGAGCAATGTGATGGTGGTAGCGGCGGAGAATTTGGTCGCGTCAAATGTGATGTTGCCCGAGCCCAGACTGGCGGCCTCAAGCAGCGCGTCGCGCAGGCTGCACGATGGATCCGTGCCCGTGCCGGGCGTGGTTTGGATGGTGCAGTTGGAGGCCGTGCCGGCATCGTCCAGCACGCTGGTGACCACCAGGTTTGGGCTGGTGACTGAAATTGGGCCCGACATGCCGGTGATGCTGGCGGTCACGGTGTCGGTGGCCGTGATGGACTGGCTGCCCGGAGTCGCGAGCGTGGCGCTGAAGGTGCCTGCGCCGTTGATGAGCGTGCTATTGGCCGGCAACGTGGCGCCGGCATCGGTGCTGGAAAAGGCGACGGTTCCGGCATAGCTGGTGGCCAGGTTTCCGTAAAGATCCTCAGCCGTCACCGTGAAGTTGAAAGCCGAGCCGACGATCGCCTGCGAGGGAGCTGAAACAAAAAAGCGCGTGGCTGGGCCGGGAAGCACGATGATGGGGTTGGAGGTTCCGGTAATCGTGGCATTCACGGAATCGGTTGCGGTGATGGTCTGAATGCCGGCGGTTTTCAGCGCGAAGTTGAAGATTCCCACGCCGTTGGTCAGCGGGCCATTGCCGCTGGAGTTCACATAGCCGGGATCGGTGCTGGTAAAGGTCACGATACCGGTGTATCCGGTGGCCACATTTCCATACTGATCGAACGCGGTCACCGTCAACGGGTTGTTTTGAAATGAGACTACAGGCGAGGTGGCGGCCACGCTGAAGTACGTTGCCGGGCCGGGATTCACGGTAAAAGGCGCGGTGGTGGTCTGGTTGTCAAGCTGCGCGGTGGCCGTGCCGAACCCGACGCTGGTGGGCGTGACAGTGATGCTGGCGTTGCCTGAGGCATCGATGGCGTCGGAGCTCGAGCCGTTGAATGCGCCTACGGCAACCGTGAACCCGACGCTCAGCCCCTGAAGCGGGCCGGGTCCTCCGGGAACCGGGTTTCCGTTCGAATCCGCGCTGACCGACGCGGCGAGTTGGAGCGAGCTATCAACCTGGACGATATTCGGGATGGGTGTGAGGGTGAGGACGATATTCGGATCGGTGGAGAGATTGCCCGCGCCGTTGAAGTAAAGGGTAGCCTGATCGCAACCGTCCGCGGCCACCTGCGGCCCGGTATTGCAGCCCCACCAGTTCTCGGTTGCGGTAACGCCGCCTGCGCCGGATGTGGCGGGCTCGCCCACGGAAAGACCGCTCGCGCCGCTGGCGGAAGTGTTGGAGAAGATGCGGCTGTCGGCAATGGTGAGCAGATTGCCCTGGGCCGCGGTGCCGGTGCCGACGGTGATTGCGCCGCCGGTGGTGACGGCGGAGTTGGTGGTGAAATTGGCCGCGGTGATGGTGGTGGTTTCGGCGAAGCCGTTGTTCGCGGTGTTGTGGAAGATTGCGCCGCCGGCCCCGCTGGATGAATTCGCCGAGAAGGCCGTGCCGCCGGTGAAGTCGATGCCGGTATTGGTGTACACTCCGCCGCCGTCGGAACTGGAGGTGTTCGAGCCGATGCTGCCGCCGCCGATCGTTGACTGCGGCGTGGCGCTCGAGCCTCTTTGATAAAGGAAGAGCGCGCCGCCCTGGCCCACTTGCCCGGTGTCGGAGGTATTTACGCTGACCGCGGCGGTGTTGGAGCTAAACACGGTGTTGGTGATGGCGGTGGCCGCGCCGTAGCCGACATTGATTGCGCCGCCCACTTCAGGCGTTTGATTGCTGGTGAAAGTGCTATTGGTGACGGTCAGCAATCCGCTGCCGCCCAATGAATTCGACTCAAAGATGGCGCCGCCCGGGCCCCACAGGGCCATGTTGCCGGTCAGCGTGCAATTGGTGATGGTGAGATTGCCGGTGCCGTACGCCTCCCAGTCGAGCGCGCCGCCGAAGTTGTCGGCATTCGCGTTGCTGGCTGGATTGTTGGCGTTCTCGCCGTTCTCGAGGGTCAGATTTTCGAGCGTGGTGTTGAAAGCGCTGTCAAGATTCGGATCGATGGAAAAGACTTTGTCGTTTTGTCCGGCATTAATCGTCGTGCTGCCGGCTACGCCCATGATGGTTACGGGGCCGGTAATGTCGAGCAGCGTTTCTCCGTTGCCGTTACCGTCGGTCTGGCCCTCGTTCAGCGTCAGATTGTAGGTGCCTGCGGGCACCATGATGGTGTCGACGGTTGCGTCGGGGATATTATCGGCAGCGTCGGCGTTGGCGTCTCCGACCGCATCGCGCAGGCTGCAAACTTCCGCACTGCCCGAGGTGCAGCGATTGGTGTCGTTGATGTCGGAACTGTCGGTGGTGGTGTTGACGTAGAGCACATTGCCTGAAGCCGGGGTGGCGATCTCGGGGTGAATGGATCCTCGAGGCAGGAGGACGATGCCATCGGATCCCTGCGGGCTGACGCGCTGGCTGAGCGCGGCCACCACTGCGTTGGAGCCGAACGTGCCGTGCCGGACGATCGCCTGACCGGGGGAAGAGGCAGAGGACGCGGTTGCGCCCGAGGGCGAAGCCGGATGGTGGATGGTGGCGATCTGCTGCGCGGACGAATCGAACACCATGATATCCTGGCCTCCGTTTCCGGAGACGCCGGAATGAAGCAGGATGGGCGCGCTTGACTCCGGGCTGGAGGAGGCGATGCCGGGATAATTTTCGATCTCGATCCAGGGCTGGCCGCCGGTGTTGCCGGCCTTTTGCGCCAGCGTGAGCGCGCCGGGGCGCGTTGACTCGCGCCGCGCGGCTACAAGCTCAGCATGCGTATACGACGTGGGATCGAAGCCGGTGTGGGCGAGCACGTGAACTGTTCCGTCGGAGGTGAGCACGGAGAGTTGCAGTTGGGCGTGTCGGTCAAACAGGAAATCGCCCGCGGTGACGGCGGTGATATCGTCGATGGGCAGGGATTCGAGCTGGGCCGAGCCGGCGAGGGCATGCGCGCCGTGCAGGACCACCAACTGCCCGCCTGCGACGATGGCCGCGTCGGGGATGAAATCCGCGTCAAGGTTGGCGATCTCGATGGCGGTGGCTTTGCCCGGCAAAGCATAGGTTGCCTGCTGCGAAAGGCCAGAGACGCCGCTGCGGAAAAGCGTTGCGTGGGAGCCGGAATTGCCGGTGACGCCGGCGATGACAACATCTGAGGTGCGATTGTCGCCGGGGCGATAAGCGGCCAGCGCGGTGATGGCGCCGGCAACGGCAACCGGGGGCTGAAGCACGAAATTCCCTTTACCGTCTCCCAGCAGAACATACAAGGTATTCCCGTTCCGAGCGGCAACGACCAGGTCGCGGTGGCCGTCGCCGTTTACATCGGCGACGATCAGCAGATCGGGCGCGACAGGCAGCGAAGTAAGGCCGGCCTGGGCAAGAAATGGGCTGGCGAAGTGGCCCTGGCCTGCGGCCAGCCAGCTCTGGTAGCTCTGGGGCGCGAGCGCATCGAGGTTGCCGCGCAGCAAAGCGATGACGCCGCCTTTGTCCAGTCCATAGCCGACCACGAGATCGGCAACGCCGTCCTCATCAAAGTCCGCCGACGCCATGGCCAGCGGCTGCGGCTGCCCGGCTTCGAATGTTGACGCAACTTTCCCGGAGGCCTCGAATGCGAGCGGCTGCGCCTGCTTGAACTGCTCTGTGCGCGGCGCCGGCCTCTGGGCCAATAGACCGCCGGCGCACAAAGGCGCGGCAAGAAGAAGGAGGGTTGAAACACGAATACCGACACGGGGGGAAAAGACGCGTGCACTCGTCACTTGCTTACCTCCGGCTCTGTTCATTGAGAGAGCCATTCTGCAGGGAACACGGCCCGAAACATAACTTCCGCGGGGAGCTACGCGATGGCGAGCCGTTTATGTCCGGGTCAGGTAACTGCGCGTAAAAGGGGGAAAAAGGGGAAGCCGAATGTTGCGCATGTCTCTGAGAGTTGCATGCGCAGATTTCAGGGGAACGAGTTACAAACCCACGAGGTAGCTATCTGCTTGACTCAGGTGGCCCCCAACATCTTGCGTGCCCGGCCCCTCGTCAAACCCCACATATTGTGCTTGCCTGAATGAAGCAGATAGCTACCACCCACGATCCTAAAAAGTCTCGCCGACTTACATACTCCTGTCAAGAGGAAGTTAGCGGGTAAAAATAAATAAATCGTGACGCGGCCGATATGCTACCATCGCTCAGAATTTTCCCCCGTTCCCGAACCTCCTCAACGCATGGTTAGTCGGCTGGGAACCTCGAACTTCAATCCCCGGAGGCAAGACATGACACTCTCCCGGCGCCGTTTTGTGCAAACGGCCACTCTCTCACTTTTGGCGGGTTCGACACTTGCATCGGCAATGGCCCAGGCGGGCATCGAAGCGCAGCCTGAGACCTTCAGTCCCGAAAACCTGGTGGCCTTCAACGGCATCTCCATGCAGGCCTTTCAGGCCCTCAAGGGAGAGCCGTTTCAAGTGAGCTCGGAAGGCCGCTCGCTGGGCTCGATGACGCTCTTGTCGGTGGCCGAATATGTTCCCGCGGCGCCTGCGCCAGCAACGGGGCGCCTGATTGTTCGGGCGCCGAAATCCACATCGCCGGCAGTAACCGGATTCTCAGTGCAATTTCAAGGATCGGGCGCAGCGCTGCCGCAGGGAACCTATGTATTTCAGAACGCGGCCATCGGCAGCCTTCCGCTGCTGGTTGTGCCATCGGGTCCAGACGCTTCGCCGGCCACTTACACGGCAGTCTTCAACTTTCTGGTTGAGCCGAGGTCCGTGGCGCTGCCTGCTCCGCGAGGATCCTCGCCGATTTCCGCGCGGTGAAGCGCGTCAGCCAGGCGGCCCGGCTTGCGGCGCGCCGATGAGCCGTGTGAATGCGGCCTGGTAGACCATGTGTCCGTCCCGGTCGCCGAGGGGAACAAGAAAAAGCGAAAGCTCATGCAGCGCGGCATGAAGCAGGATGTACGTTCCCTGCCGCAGCCGCGGGGAGCCGGGCCCCTTGAACAGCAGCGAGAATTGCCGGATCTGCGGGGTGGAGCGATCGGCAATCCTGTCCAGTTCCAATTCCAGGGCAACGGGCGTTTCAATTTTGAAAATCGTGTGAATGTGGGGGACGAAATCCTCAATGGTCAGCGGCTCTGGCATAGGGGTTCCCTCTTGCATTTCATAGCGTGCCCTTGATGCGCGGTACATGGCCACCGCCGGCGCTCGCCCTCAGTGACGATGGCCGGTTGGCGAGAACTCCGCCTGTTGGCCGCGTTGAATTCCTCAGGCACGGCCCATCACCACGGTGTGCGGGCTCATGGAGATGGGATGCCCCGCGACATCGGAGAATCCGGCTTCGTGGTACATCGCCGTGAGTTCGCTCAGCGTGTAAGCGTCGCCGGCCGCCGTGGTGATGAGCATGGTCATGCTGAAGGCCGCGGCCATGGGCGGCGAGACCCGGTCCTCATTGGGCACGAATTCCAGCGTGGCCGCGCGTCCTCCGGGGCGCAAGGCGGCGTGGACTTTCTTCAACAGGCCGACGCATGTTGGCTGGTCGAAATGGTGCAGGAAGTTGGTGAGCAGAATGGCGTCGTAAGGGCCGCCGAAGTCCACCTCGAAGGCGCTGCCGGGGAGCATGTCATAGCGGTCGTGCACGCCGGCTTTGCGGGCGTTTGTGAGCGCCACGCGCAGCACCGGCGCCCAATCCAGGCCGGTAACATGCGCCTGCGGATTCTGTTTGGCGATTTCAATGCCGAACAGGCCGTGGCCTGCGGCAATATCCAGCACGCGCAACGGGCCGCTGTCTCCTTCGAGCACCAGTGCGCCGAGCGGCGCGGCCAGAGGGGCCATCATGGGCGCCATTGTCTCGGCAAACAAAACCCAAACCGGATTCTCCGGCTCCACGGTGCCGTCGCCCGGCAGCGTGGTGCGACCGTTGCGCACCACTTCGGCCAGATGCTCGTACGGCTCGCGCAACTCCGGTGCGCTCAGGAATTGCGCAATGGATGCCATGCAGGCAGGGGAGCGCGGATCAAGAAACGCGGCGCTGCTCGGGGTGTGCTTGTAGCGCCCGTCCTGCTTTGACAGGACGCCGTTGATGGTCAGGAAATCGCACAGAATGCGGATGCCGCGTTCCGATGCCGAACAATGGCGCGCGATCGAGACCACGTCTCCGGGGCCGTCGCCCACGGCGCTGAAAACGTCGAGGTCGATGGCCGCCTTGAGGGCGGCAGTGCGCTGATGCGCCTGCACCATCTCGAAGACCAGCCCTGGATTCAACGCAGCTTCATGGTGATTGTCTGCCTGCATGATTACTCTCTCTTTCGACATGATTTGGGGAACAGACCGGAATCTCCCTCCTGGTCCCGGGACCGTCAAGTATCAAGGCTCATAAGGGAAGTGCGGGTTAAACAAGAATCTCCGAAGAAGACGGAAAATAAACTGCCTATCCACGGCCGCTGCAGGCCTTGGGCGCAATGGGTCAGGAATCGGCACTCATGCGCGAGAAGGAAAGACACCCTGAAGCGCGATGCAAAAATTCAAAGTCAGGTAGGGAGGCATGTTGTCGTGCGGCTGGCTGCTGCCGGCAGAAATCACTGCCGACGAACTCATCACGGCCGCGACCCCCCCAGGCGGCGCATAAGCCGGCGGCTTGCCTCGCCCTGCGCCGGCGAATGCGTTGGCTGCGGGGCTGGATGCGTTGCCGGTGCCCGCGCATCCGACGGTATGTGAATGCGCCGGAATCTGGGTGGTCAGCAGCGCCACAGCAGCCTGGCCGCCGGACTGGCCCTGCACATATTCGGGCAAGCCCGAGCCCTGGCCGAAATTGATGGGAAAACTGCCCTGCAGGTTGGGCAGCCCAAAGGTCGTATGGCCATCGCCGCCATAATTGATGCCAAGCAGGGAGAAAAGCGCGTTGTTTTGCCCGATGGACAGAAGCTGGCCGTTGCAGGTAGCCCACCCCTGCGGCGCAAAATTGAAGGGGAAAATCCGGATTTCTCCAAGAAATGGATTGGCCATGCTTCATTCTCCTTTTTAGTTTCGCGAGGGGAAGATGCCGCTCAAGGCAATGATGAAATTCAGGACGAGGTAGGGAGGCATATTCTCATGCGAGTCCCCGCTTCCCGTTTGGCCCACCGAAGCGCCATTCATGGTGGTATTTGGAGTCAGGCCGTAAGGGTTCGATGCCGAGTCAGCCCAGGCATTGCCTACGGGAGAGCCGCTGCCGGCGACTGTTGAGACGCCGTTGGCCGAGTGCGTGTGCGTCGGCATTTCCCCCGTGGTGAGGGTTATATTGGCTGCGCCGCCGACGCCCCCAATTACATAGTCGTTTCCCGCCAAACTTCCCATGTGGAGCGGCGAGCAGCCCTGCAGATTGGGAAGCTGGAATGTGGAAGTTCCGTTGCCGCCGTAATAGGTTCCGATCAAGGTGAATATGGCCTGATTCTGGTTGATGGGGAGCGTTTGCCCATTGCACAAGACCCAGCCCCGCGGGGCAAAATTGAAGCCGACAAGCCTAATTTCCGCTAGAAACGGAGTTGCCATCGTTTTACTCCTCAGACGGATTGGGGGTTATTGGGAGGGATAGACCCCGAAGAGGGAGATCAGGAAGTTGACCACCTGGTACGGCGGTGTATTGCTGTGCGACTGGTCTCCGCCGGTGTCGCCCAGCAACGGACCCATCTGGCCGGTCGGAGCAGCGGTGGAAAACTGCTCGAGCGCCGACTCNNGCGTGGTTGTGCTGGGGAATCTGGGCGAGAGTGAGCGTGACCGAATCGACTCCGCCGGTAGCACCCATGACGAACCCGTTTCCCTGGTGGACAGGGATACGTCCGCGCAGGTCGGGAAGGGCAAAGGTGGTCAGTCCGTCTCCGCCGTAGGTGGTGCCAATGAGGTTGAAGAGCGCCTCGTTCTCGGTGATCGACATCAGAGCCCCATTGCAAAAGGCCCAGCCATCAATCTCGAAGTTGCAGCCGACCATTCGTATTTCGCCGACGAAGTTGTCTGCCATTAGCGTAACTCCTTGCTGGGGGAAGTTATGGGGAACCAGGAGCGGCACTGCCGACGCCACAGGGGATGGGACTGAAGTTAGCTGCGAAATGTAACCTTGTCAAGCATTAGCTGGTTAAATTGCCGGCGCAGGCGGCGGAATTTTCCCGGGAAATACTTTCTCAGATGGATTTACTCGCGGCTGCATTGGGCCGGGCGGTGATTCTCCAGTCATGCGACGTGGTTTCAGTTCCGACGGTCAGCACCAGCTTCTCAACCGGCAGCTCACCTTCAATCATGCGGACGGTTACGATGCGGCCGTCGAGCGAGATGGAGCCGAACCCGAGAGCGGTAGAGAAGAAGCTGTTGAACGGCCGGACATTCAACCGTGGGCCGAACCAGAGGGTGCGCTCCACGGCGGAGTAGCGGAATCCGGCCAGCGCGCCGAGCAACGCATAACTGGACATGGCGCGGGCGTACCAATTGCCGCACTCATACTCATTCCAGGGATTGCGTGTGCGCCCATCGTAGCGGCTGCGCAGAGCTTTGACGATGGTCAAGCCTTCATTCACAAAACCCTCTTCAATGAGGTGCGAGGCAACCTGGTATTCGATGCCGGTCCACACTTCGTCGGAGTAAATGAAGGGGAGGGTAGGTTTGCCGCCGCGCGGCCAACTGCACAAGAGCAACCCCGGCTCCCGGCCCAAGGCATAGCCGGGCCGCTGCGCATTGGCATGGTCGCTGAGGTCGTTCTTGAAGTTGTGCTTGAAGATGGCCTGCAGCGTGGAGCGCACGTTCTTCTGCGCCAGCGGCGTCTCGATTCCGTAGGTCCGGGCCATCCACGCGCCGATGACTCCGTCGGAAAGGCATCCGCTGCCATATTGGTACCTGGGGCCTTCGCGCTTGAGGAGCCGCTGCATTTCGCTGCTCTGGTCGTCGACGTTAGCCACGGAAGTTGCGAATGAAGTATCCCGCAGGCCCTGGTATTGAACCTTCTGTTGGTAGTACTCGCCGTTGAACAACTGGCCGTCCATGAATTGGGCCGAGCGCCCGGCGAGGTCCCCATAGTATTTCGCGTCGGAGTCCTGGCCCACGGCCTGCGCCATGCGGGCCATGGCCGAGAGCGCGCCCAGGTAGATGCTGGTGCACATGCCGTCGGGGCCCCAGAACTCAATATCGTACGTATTGTGGTGGGGCTCAAACAGGCCGCCGCGATGATCCGGGTCCCAGGCGCCGATGCAGTAATCCAGGCTGCGCTTCATCAGCGGATACATCTTTCTCAGCCAGCCGTTATCGGCGCAGATTTGCCAGTCGCGATACATCTTCATGATGCCGCCCAACTGGCCGTCGGCAGCAGCGTGTCCGCTTTGATCGACCGGGCCGTCGGGTATGGCGCCGCGGAAATTGATGTGGCCGCGTTCATCCATGGAACGAACCAATTCAATTTCGCGGAGCGTGCGCTCCAGCTTCGGGTAAAGATGAGCAAAGGCCTGGGCGTAGTTCCAGACATGGGTACAGGAGCCTTCGCAACAGCCGCTATCGGGAAAACAGCCTTCCCATCCCCACAGATTGCCATTCTCCTCGCGCAGAATGGTGGGAGATTTGAGAATGGCGAGATTGGCCGATACCGCGTCCAGCACATAAGGCGGCAGGGAGGATGAAAAGAGCGCCTCTTTGAAGCTTGCGGTGCGGGCGCGCAGCTTTGCGTATTCGGTCTCCACGTAAAATGCGACATCGCGCGCGTCCTTCCAGACAGTCGCGTAGAAAGGACGCCACAAGGGCGGAAGCCCGCTGGCCCGGGTGCGACAGCCCACATCTCCGCTGACGTCTGAATTTGCTGGTCTCCCGCCGGCCTGCAGGTAGCAGTTGGGAAAGTGCCAGGCGATGAGAACGGTATGAGTACGGAAGCCGCCGGGTGCGAGCTTGCCCTCGATCAGAACGGAGCAGCCGTTGCGGCCGGAGGTGTCTACGCTGTTGGAGCCATCGTTGACGGTGAAATTGCCGGTGGAAACCTCGCGCCACAGCGCCGTCAGGGAACCGTAAGTCCACTCCGGGCTGCGCAGCCACATTCCCTTGATGCGCGGTTTGCCGCCAATCACGGTAAGGCTGGCGCTGCCGAATCCCTCTGCATTTTGATCTTCGTCGTTGTGCAGAAACACACCGTTGCCGGGGATCACGGTGTTCAACGATCCCAGTTGTTCAGGCTTGCATCCGGGCGCCAGGTGCGAGAGATGGTAGGAGAATTCATAATCGACCGGCTCGCGGGAAGTGTTGCGGAGTGTGTATTCGAGGATCACGCAGGGTATTCCCGAGCTCCGGTCGTCGAGAGGGATAAAGGGATTCCAGCCGGTGAGCTTGATCTCGAGCGGAACCGCAGGGTCGCTCAAGCGCGCTTCTCCGAATGGAAATTCGCCCTGGAATACGCATTTCGCGAAGCGGGGAAATCCCTCGAATCCGGCGCGGCGCAATCCCTGCCCTTGCAGGCCCTGATCGAAGATCTTGAAGGGCGGGAACGGACCTTCGACAAGCCTGGTGACGCTGTTAGCTCCCTTGACGTGCAAGACCGCGAAGGCTGCTTCAGGAGAGTTGGAGGTCCATTGGGAAGGCAGCGCGGAAGTTGCGGGACGCTCGTGGATGGCAAAATCCTGCAATCCGCCATAACCGTTCAGGCAGATGGAGCCGGTTCCGATTCCGCCCAGCGGCATGGCGACCTGGGTAGCCGAATCGCCGCTGAAAGTGCGCTGCTCCGCGCTCTCGAAGAGAACTTCGGCGGCAAAGGGCGCCGATTCCCGCGCCTCAGCCGCGGGAGTGTTCTGGGCAATTGATTCCGCAGTCGCGGTTGCCGGCGAAGTTGCGGCAGCCAGGGCCGCGGTGGATCCCGCGACCAGAAACTCTCTGCGAGTCGACTTTTTGAAAGGAGACATGGAACCCTCCCAAACAAGGTTAGTGGATGAGGCGCAGGGCGGGCGCGGGTTTCCGGCTCATTTCTTAAAGGGCCAGGAGCGCACAGCGAAGACAGCGCCCAGGATCATCATGCCTGCGCCCCACCAGATGGCGATGTGGAGATTGGACAGGACGGCGGTGTTGCTGGAGGGCACAAAGACGCCGTACACTCCCGTGCCGAGAATCAGGACGCCGTAAACCGTGAGCAGCGATCCGATAAAGAACCAGATGGAAATGGCGTGTTTAAGCAACATAATCTCCCTACCAGAACACGATGTTGAGAGCGATGAAGGCAACGGCCACGGCCGCCGCCCAGGTGATGGGGCGCTTGAAGAGGGGGAACTGCCCCTCCGCGGGCAATTCGGTCATTTTGTAAACGAGGCCCTTGAGTTCGCTATCCGGCTTGGGCTTTGTAACCAGGCTGAGGCCCACGGTCACCAGCACGTTGGCCAGCAGCGACCACATGGCGCGATAGATATTTTCAGCCATGTCCTGCGCATGCGGGGTGAAGGCCACATATCTCAGGGCGTTGTGGTCGAATTTGACCCAGAACCAGAGCGCAAAGGAGACCGTGATGCCGGCCAGGAGTCCCCAGAATCCGGCTGCGGGAGTGGTGCGTTTCCACAACATGCCCAAGATCACGGTGCCGAACATGGGGACGATGAAGAAGACGAAGATGGCCTGGGCGTACACAATGATGCTGGAAAAATTCATCACCAGGTATGCGGTTCCGATGCTGACGAATACGCCCAGCAGAGAGCACCAGCGCCCCATGGAAAGGTAATGCGAGTCGGATGCGCGCTTGCGCATGAGCGGCTTGTAGATGTCGTAAGTCCAGACGGTGGCGAAGGCGCTTACGTTGCCGGCCATGCCGGACATGAAGCCGGCGATGAGCGCGGTGACGCCGAGGCCGAGCAGTCCCGGCCCGCAGTAGCGCGCCAGCATGAGGGGAAGAACCTCATTGTAGGTATGCACGCCGGGCAATCCGGCCTGGCTCTCCGGCACCAGGTGAAAGGGAAGCACGGCGAGCCCGAGCAGGCCGGGGACAATGACGATCAATGGCACCAGCATCTTGCAGAATGCGCCGATCACCGTGCCCATCCTGGCGGATCGCAGATCCTTGGCGGCCATCACGCGCTGCACTACGAGGAAATCGGTAGTCCAGTATCCGAATGAAATCGCCAGGCCCCAGCCAAAGACGATCCCCGTCCAGTGCACTCCCATGGGGTTGGAGGCGAACGATCCGGTGGTGCTCCACAGATGAATGAAATCGCGGCCGGGAAAGTTGTGCTGAATGCGCAGGACCATGCCGCTCCAGCCTCCGGTTTCGATCAGTCCGACGACTGGAATGACCAGGCAACCGATCCAGATGAGGAAGAACTGCAGCACCTCGTTGAAGATCGCCGACAAGAGTCCGCCGGCCATGACATAGACTGCGACGGTCAGCGACGACACCCAGATACTCAAATGAATATTCCAGCCCAGGATGACCTTCATGACGATGGCCATGGAGTACATATTGATGCCGCTCATCAGGATGGTCATCACCGCAAAGGAGACGGCGGAGAGAGATTGCGCGGCATTGCCGTAGCGCAGTTTCAGATACCCCGGTACCGAGTGGGTCTGGCAGATGTAATAAAACGGCAGCATCACCAGGGCGAGGAACAGGATGGCGGGAATGGCGCCGATCCAGTACGCATGAGCGATCAGAATTCCATACTGATAGGTCGCGGCCGCGTATCCCATCATCTCGAGCGACCCGAGGTTGGCGGAGATGAAACTCAAGCCGGCGATCCACGCCGTCATCTGCCTGCCAGCCATGAAGAATTCCGAGCTGGTGTTGGCATAACTCCGCAAGTAAAGCCCAAGACCGAGGACCAATGCGAAATACAGGACGATGATGGTGATGTCGACGGCGTTCAGCGATATGAGATGGAGCCCTTCGCCGAAGGCCAGCGCGGCTGCCTGGATCATTATTTGGCAACCTCGACAGACTGGACCAGGGGCAGCAACTCACGGTCCAACTCGTCGTCGGTGAGCGCCGTCAGCTTCACGTTGCGGAACAGCGCCCAGTGCTCGACATGCTCCACCGTCTGGCCCGGCAGCAATTTGGTCATTGGCCCCAGGGTTTCGATTTCAAGGAACTCATTGTTGGTAAAGGTCTCGAAGGAGCAGCCGAAATCGGGATAGGTTTTGGAACTATCGGGC
>PLSH01000059.1:7417-17908 GCA_003165095.1 Acidobacteriaceae bacterium | reverse complement strand
GTAAGGCGATTCGGCGCGGAGTTTCCCATCCGCTTTGACCTTCTCGACACCGTTGAGGGCGGTAACTTATCGCTTCAGGTGCACCCGTTGCGCAGTTACATCGCGGAGCATTTCGGAATGCCTTACACGCAGGATGAGAGCTACTACATGCTCGACGCCGGGCCGGATGCGGTCGTTTATCTGGGTTTGAAACCGGATATCGATCGAAGCCAAATGGTAAAGGATCTGGAAGCGGCACAGGCAGGAGGGCCGCCGTTTCCAGCCGGGAATTATGTGAACGCGTGGCCGGCGAAGAAGCACGACCATTTCTCGATTCCCGCGGGAACCATTCACTGCTCGGGAAGAAACGGCATGGTGCTGGAGATTAGCGCGACGCCGTATATCTTCACCTTCAAGCTGTGGGACTGGGCGCGGCTGGGCTTGAATGAAATGCCGCGGCCCATTCACCTGAAGCACGGCCTCGCAAACATCCAATGGAATCGCGACCGCGAGTGGGTCAAGCGAAACCTGGTGAGCCCGGTGAGCGAAATTGCCCGCGGCGAAGGCTGGCGTGAAGAAGCGACCGGCCTGCATGAGCTTGAGTTTCTTGAGACACGCCGCCACTGGTTTACCGCGCCGGTCGAGCACGACACCGCCGGCGCCCTGAATGTTCTGAACCTGGTTGAGGGCGAAGAAGTTTTGGTGGAGAGCCCGGAGAATGCATTCGAGCCCCTGGTGGTGCACTATGCGGAGACGTTCATCGTGCCCGCATGTGTGGGACCGTACAGAATTTCGCCGGCAAAGAAGACAGACAAGCCGCTGGCAACCATCAAGGCTTTTGTGAGGAGCGAAGGATGAATCAAGCGGCAATGGGACTCGATCTCTCGATCGACCCTGCCACAATGAGGTTTCACTATGGGCCAGGCATATCCGGGCCGGAGCCGGAGTTCCGTACCCTGGATGCAATTCGCCCCAGTCTTCTTGACCCGGATTGCAGCGGGCCGAGTCCCGTGTATTCCATTGCGATGGATGTGCGCCGCGAAGAGGATGAGCACGATCTCAAGGCGCGCTATCTGCTGTTTGGAGTGGTAGCGTACGCTGCCGGGCGCCTGGGGAAAGAGCCGGTGCGCGGCCAGGGTCACGTGCATGCGATTGCGCCGCACAGCGGGTGGTCGCCGCCGGAACTATACGAGATATGGGAAGGCACGGCGATTATCTATGCGCAGCGGTTCACCGCGGACGACCCTGGCCGATGCATAGCAGTGACGGCTGGACCTGGAGAAAAGGTTGTGACGCCCCCGGGATGGGCACACGCCGTCATCAACGCGGATACCGAACAGCAGATGGTATTTGGCGCGTGGTGCGACCGGCAGTACGGTTTCGACTATACGGGCGTTCGTGCGCATGGCGGTCTGGCCTACTTTCCCATTATTTCGGCGGAGGGGGCGATTGAGTGGGCGGCCAACCACCGCTACCACGCTGCGGGACTCGAGCAGCGGAAGACTCGCAGCTATTCGGAGTTGGGACTCGATCCGGTCACNNATTTCTGAAGGAGTGCGTACATGAATTCACGGCGGACAATTCACACTCTTTTGTGCTGCGCTTTCATGATTTCTTCACTGTCAGCGAGCACCCTGGCTGCGCACCGGACGACGCTGTCTCTTAACGGCACATGGGATGTGGAGGACAGTGTCGGCGCCGGCCAAATTCCAACAGCCTACCATCACACGGCGCCGGTACCGGGGCTCACGCACTCGGCGGCCCCGGCCTTTGCCGATGTGGATCAGTACCAGACCCTCCAACTGCTTTCGAACCTGGTGCGGCAAGGCAGGTACAGCCAGGCGGACTACGACAAGCTCGGCAACGTGCGTGGCGTCTCGCATCAGCAGCGCAATTACTTCTGGTACCGAAGGACATTCGAGGCGCCGGCAAAGGCCGCGGTAGCTCTGCTCAAGGTAAACAAGGCGCAGTTCGGCGCGGTGGTGTACCTGAACGGAGTGCGCATCGGCGAGCACGATCCCTGTTTCACCGCTGCATACTTTGACGTGACACGCTCCATTCGCTGGAGTGCGCAAAACGAACTGGTGATCCGCATCGGTGCGCATCCAGGCGTGCTACCGGCCAATGTTTCACAAGGGACGGACTTCGAGAAGAACCGATGGACGCCGGGCATCTACGACGATGTGAGCCTCATGGCGATGGACAATCCGGTCATCTCCACGGTGCAGGTGGCGCCGCAACTGGCAGGTTCCAGCGCCTTGGTGCAGACAGTGTTGCGCAACTATTCCGACCGCGCACTTACCACCGAGGTCACGCAGAATGTTGTCGAATGGAAATCGCGCACCGCGGCCTCGGGAAAAATCGTGACGCAAGTGGAAGTACCGGCCGGCGGCACGAAGACCGTGACGCAAACGGTTCCAATTCCCAATGCGCACCTGTGGACTCCCGAAGATCCGTTTCTCTACCAGCTTGCGACCGTCACCAGCGGCGATGAAGCAACAACGCGCTTCGGGATGCGCGAGTTTCGCTTCGACACCGCGACGCAGCGCGCCTACCTGAACGGCCGTCCCTATTTTCTCCGCGGATCGAACATCACGCTGCACCGCTTTTTCGAGGACCCGGAGAGCGGAACTCTGCCGTGGAATGAAGCATGGCTGCACCGCCTGCTCGTCGTGATCCCGAAGCAGATGCACTGGAACGCCTTCCGCTTCTGCATTGGCCCGGTGCCGGATCGCTGGCTTGAAATCGCCGATGAGAACGGCCTGCTCATTGAAAACGAATATATGGTGTGGACCGGCCACGACTGGGGCAAATTTCACGCCGACTACGACACCGGCGAAATGATTGGCGAGTACAGCGAGTGGATGCGAGACAACTGGAATCATCCCAGCGTGGCCATCTGGGACGCCACCAACGAGTCGTGGCTGCCGCTGTTTTCGAGCGTGATTATTCCGGCGGTGCGGAATCTGGACCTGTCGCGCCGCCCCTGGGAGAATAGCTACAACGCTCCTGCCGGCGCGGACGATCCGGTGGAGGATCATCAATATCTTTTTTACGGAACGGCGATGAACGAGCCACAGGCTGGGCGTCACGAGTTCCAGATGACCGACCTTGAATCGATGATGGGCCCCGAGTCGAATAACGCGACCATCAAGACCGGGCACGCGATGATTCTGAATGAGTACGGCTGGCTGTGGCTGAACCGCGACGGCACGCCGACGCTGTTGACTGAAAAGCTGTATCCTCGCCTGCTGGGCGACCGCAATACGACGGAAAACCGTTTCGCTTTGCAAGCCTATCTGCTGGGCGGAGAAACGGAGTTCTGGCGCGCTTATCGCCGCTATGCGGGCGTTCTGCACTTTGTTTACCTCACGGCGAGCGACCCCAGGGCGTTCACGTCCGATCACTTCATCGATCTCCAAAACCTCAAGTTGGAACCGCACTTCGAAGCGGACCTGGAGCAGGCCTTCAATCCTATGGGTGTGTATCTGAACTTCTGGCATCCGATCGTGAACGCCGGCGAACTTCGTGACTATACCATTGCCATGGTGAACGATGAGGACAGGCAGCGCACGGGCGAGCTGCGGCTGGTGTTTACAGACGCCGCAGGCAAGGAACTTGCTGCCGTGGAGGCGCCGTTCTCGCTGACGCCACTTGGAGCGCAGTCTTTCACCATGACACTGAAGACTCCGGCTGAGCCGGGCAAATGCTCGCTGCAGGCGATTGCAGCGGCCGATGACGACAGCGCTCACCCCACAATTTCGCACCGGGACGTTACCGTGCAGATTGACACGAGAGCAAAATGACGGCAGATGGAGTCTTGAGAATGCCTGAGGCAGAAATGGCACGGGGCACGAAGCAGGAACGGCGTCATGCAGCCATATTGCAGCGCCTGCGCGAGACTGGAACCGCAAAGGTCGAGGATCTGTGCGTGGAACTCGGTGTGTCTATGCACACCATCCGCCGTGACCTGGAAGAACTGCATGAGCGGGGGGTATTGCGCCGTGTGCACGGGGGTGCGGCGCAACTGGAGCCGCTCTTCTATGAGCCTTTCCGGGCCGACCGATCGTTCCAGGAGCAGATGGAGAGCTTTGCCGACGAGAAGCGGCGGATTGCCAGGGCCGCGGCGGCGCTCGTGAACGATGGCGATATTGTCGCGATGACAGCCGGCACCACAACCACTGAAACCATTCGTTGCCTGCCCATGAACCGCGGACTTACGGTCGTCACCAATACCGTGAACGTGGCGATGGAGCTATGCAATCGCAAGGACATCGAGGTGTTTGTAACCGGGGGAAGCCTGCGAGGTACCTGGTTCTCCCTGGTAGGCCCGACAGCCATCCAGAGCGTAAGCAAGGTATTCATCGATACACTTTTCATTGGTGTGAACGGAATCGACAGCGAGCTGGGATTGACTTGCTTCAACTCCGATGAGGCCGAACTCAACAAAGTCATGGTGCAGCAGGCACGGCGAAAAATCGTGGTTGCCGACAGTAGCAAGTTCGGCGTAGCCGCAAAGTGGCTGATTGCGCCGACCTCCGCGGTAGACGTAATTGTGACCGACAGTGGCGTGACAGAGGAGAAGATTGCCCCGTTCCGCAAGATGGGGATTCACATATATGTGGTCTAGTATTTGGAAGAACATTGAGAGTTCGCCCCGAAGGCGTCAAGGTCGGCCAGTGCTTTTGGAAATCGACCAGGAAGGTCGGCCAGCCTCGTGCGAGGCAACGCCGGTTGAAGTATGCGACTGGGAATGAGAAGCCGTGATCGATGCCGCCGACAGCGCCGGCACTCATTCACGATGGGAGCAATCACACAGCAGCAACACCTCAGGACTCAGCAATCGGCTCCGGTGCAAGGCAGCTTGGGTTCCTGCGCTATCCCGCTGACTGCTTTCCGCCTTTATTGCGGTCGAGCCCACGGAACCGACGCCACGCCGCCGATAAAAATGAAGACAGCGAGCGCTGCAGCCATCAGGAGCGCGCCTGTCCAGAAGCGCCAGTCACGGTGCATCCGTCTCCAGTAAGGACCAGGATCCGGTTCACCGCTATCGCTGCTGTTTCCTTCAGGGTTGTGCCTGTTTCCCGTCATTGCGTCTCCTTTTTTTACCTTCGAGCCGTTGTTCCCGCTACCACCATTTCGTAGAGGCCCCTGATGCAGCCCTTGCTCCCGGCTTGGCTGAGCGAAGCAGCAAGAGCGGACATTCCACGAGTTTGACGACCTTCTCGGCAATCGATCCGAAGACCAGCGGACGCCAGCCGGAGATGCCGTGGGTGGAGATCACAACCAGGTCAATGTGCTCGTGATCGATCACTTGCATAATGCTGCCGGCTACGTCATTTCCAACTTCGACACTGGAAGTTGACTTCACATCCCTGGCGGCAAGAGCCGCATGGCACTTCGCCAAATGGCCCTCTGCAAAGGTCCTGGCCTCCTGAATGAACTCGTTCTCGGGAATCACGTCAGGGAGCGTAGTGGTGGGAAACATGGGGATCACATTGAGGAGATGGAGTTCGGCGTGAAAGTGTTTGGCAAGATCGGCCGCCATTTCTAAAGCCGCCTGGGATGATGGGCTGAAGTCGATTGGCAACAGGATCCTGGTGGGAATGGAGGGAAAAACATGAAGTTCGGACATGGCGGTCTCCTGGCAGGGTAAATGCGGCGCCGGTATTCAATTCTCCTCTTGTTACAAGTAGAAAGGATGTGCACTTTTGAACATGTTTGGGGCGGCCGGAAATTGCCTGTTTGCCGGGCTTGGCCAGCGTCGCGCGGTAGGCGCGAGTGACAGGAAACAAACTTCCGGCTCCCATGGTCGAGGGGGAGACACATTAGGCCCAGGGTCATTCCTACGGTTAGAATTTAATCGGGGAGATTGATCTTGCCGCTCTGGAAATCCTTTCTGATCGCCTTCAGCGTGCTTCTTCCGCTGATCAATCCGCTTGGGTCGGCCCTGGTCTTCCTCGGGCTGGCCGGCGAGGCTCCGGCCTCGGTGTATCGATCGCTGGCGCGCAGAATCGCCATCAACAACATCATTTTTCTTGCCATCATCGAGCTGCTCGGCGCGGCCATCCTGCAGTTCTTCGGCATTTCTCTGCCCATCGTTCAGTTTTCGGGCGGCATCGTCATCGCAACCATGGGGTGGTCTGTATTAAACGAGGGAGACGCACGCGCCAATACCAGGAACAAGCAGGAAGAAACCGATGTGCGTGACGAGACCAGGATGGAAGATCTTGAACACAAGGCGTTCTATCCATTTACTTTTCCGATTACGTCGGGGCCCGGCACCCTGGTCGGACTGCTGACCCTCACCGCGCACATCTCCGACAAAGTCATCTCGAGAGATATTCTGGCCCACCTTGGGGTATTTCTCGCAGTGGTCGTGATCAGCGCGCTGGTTTATTTCTGCTACGCCTATGCCCCCAAGATCACCAAGGCTATTTCGCCTGCCACTGCGCACGGCATCCTGCGCGTGATTGCGTTTATTCTGCTCTGCATTGGCGTCCAGATCGCATGGAACGGCCTCTCCGTGCTGCTGACCACGATCATCAAGCCGTAGTATCGAACGCTGCGAACCTGGTTTCAGACTGAAAATATGTTGCGCCCGACTGCCGGCGCCGGAGTTGCCGGGATCGCTTTCGAAGGGTCCGGCCTCGGCGGCGCAGAACGAATTGACGGGCGCGTATCTAGAAGAGGCGCCGCCTTCGCCGCGAGTATCCCCACATTGCCATGACGGTGAGCAACACTCCGATCAGCAGCCGAATAAAGTCACGGCTGCTGAAGTTTTGCAGAAACCGGAGATCGTGGCCGCGCATCAGCGCCAGCGCATTGCGATTGGCATCTCAGTTCTTCGCGCACCAGTTTCATTTCACAGTTCACGCGCCTGGCCCGGCAATCCCGGGTCCGGCGTCAATCGCAGGAACCGGGCTCAGGCGTCGGGCGTGACCTGGCGCAGACGGCTTTATCTGAAAGCCCCCAGCAGCCAGCAAATCAGCAGGATCACCAGCACTGTTCCGAGCCCAATGCCTGCTCCCCCTCCGGTTCCCCACCGACCGTAGCCGTAGTATCCTCCGCCTCCTCCAAATACGAGGATCAGAACAATAATGAGAATGATGATCATCTTCGCGTCTCCTTTTATCCGGGTTGCAGCTTCCTGCAGGCCGCCCTTGGGCGAACTGAGATCAACTTGACGTAGTCTGCACAACAAGGACTGCTCAATAGTGCACACTGGCTTCAATTCCCGTTCAAATTTAAGCCTGTGCTGAATTGACCAGCTTACTTTCTCTTTCAACTTCAGACTCTCTTCAGGCTCGCTGCTGGCGCTGCAAGACCTCTTTGGCCGTTGCGGACATCCAGCGAAAAGGAGAACGCAATGTTCCATCTCGCGAATACCGTGTTCCTCGTCTGCGCCGTTGCCCTCATTTTCGGAGTCGGCCTTGTTGTCAGAGCGTTGCTTGGAAATCGGAGAAGGGATTTGGAGCGTTTCCGCTATTATTCCGGCCCCGAATACGATCGGGACCTCCTCCAGCAAAGCGCATTCGGCGAGACCGAAGACTGGCTGGCCGACCGTCACGCCAGCTTTGAACCGTTTCGTCTCCTCGATCCGGGGGTCAACGAGCTGAGGGCAAGAAGCATCCGCGCGTCGCGGCGAAATCACCAGTCCAATTGATCCAGGGGCTTTCTGACGCCCCTGCGCAGCACCTTCCTGTCAGGCCCTTCCGTTGGGTCTTCTTCCTTTTCACACGGTGAGCAATTCGGGGCATCATCCGCGCCTCTGATTGCTCATGATGGGTTATGTTGACTCCCGATCAACCGGGAGCCTTCCCCCAACGACCTTTTACCGTTGCGGACAATTCCGCGAAGAAGGAAGCAATGACTTACCAATTCATGGGTTACTCCCTTACGCAGACGCAGCTCATCGTTGCCGCCGTCATCGTCGCCGTTCTGATTCTTGTCGCCGTTGGCGCAATATTGGAACGCCGCAGAACCCGCACCGTGGCTTTCCGCAATCGATTCGGATCGGAATACGACCGCGCCGTTCACACCCACGGTTCCGTGAACGAGGCTGAATCCAAGCTGGCCGCTCGGGAAACCCGCGTTGAAGCTCTCAAAATTCGCGAACTCGGCATTACCGAACGGGAGCGCTTCGTTACCGAGTGGAGCACGGTTCAATTCCGCTTTGTCGATCATCCCAAGGCGGCGGTGATTGAGGCCGACGACCTGATCAATGCGCTCCTTGAGGCTCGCGGCTATCCGCGGTCCACCTTTGAACAGCGCGCAGCCGACGTTTCGGTCCACTATCCCCGGGTCATGGAAAACTACCGCGCCGCACACTTGATCGCTGTCCGTCCCGGCCAGGTCGAAGCCACCACCGAAGAACTGCGCACCGCAATCATCAAGTATCGCGACATCTTCGACGATCTCCTCCGGGTACAAAAGCCCATCGAAACAAAGACTGCCGCATAGGATCGAAAGCAGCGGCGCGAAGGAGAACGGCCAGTGGCTCGGTCCCCTGAAAGGCCCCTGGCACGTTTCCCTGGAGGGTCGAAGAATGACGCCACTCACAGGCACAGATCGATGCACTCGCAAGCCGGTCTCTTCCATCTTGATGCTGGCGGGCACGGTTGCCCTGGCGGCCGCTTTGGGATTCGCCCCCAGGCTGCATTCCGAGACGATTCAGGCAACCTACTCTCAAGGCGGCAACACAAACAGCATCACGCTGACCGTCTACAACTACTCCACACCTTCCGACCTGCAGATTCTTTCACTGGCTTTTCAGGAGGGCCACGATCGGGAGTTGGCCGCCACGCTATCGAAGACCAAAGCGGTGGGGCAATGCAAAATTGCCGGGGCTCTCAGCTACGACGTCGCCTTCATTCAGATGGTTTTGACGCCAACCGGGCGAACAATCACCTTTATCGCCAGCCGCCCGCACCCGCTCGATAAGGCTGACCCGCCGGGGTCGACCGAGTCCTTCGACCTGGCAGTGGGACAATTCGACCTGAACCTTACCGACCCAGCCAAGAGCACGGGGTTCCTTTATCCGGCGAGCAAGCTCGTGATCGATGACCAGGGAGAGTCTCACTACGATCTGGCCGGCAACCCCTGGGCGCTGGCCGACGTTTTGGTTTTGAAAGAAACCGTGCCGCTTGCTGCTTCATTGGGCGCTGTTGCAAGCGCCATTGATATCGGCAAGGAACAACCAACGGCCGCCAGTCATTGAGCAAAACTGCACAGCATGCTTTCGCCGCATGCGCAATTCTCATACAGGTGCCCACCCCAAATGCGGCGGCAGCGATGCCGGATTGTGCGGTTAATTCCCCCGGAGGCAGCACCCCTTCCACGCTGTCGCCGCCCCTCTCATGCTCATCAGGGGCCGATTCCGCTCAGTCATTTCTCACAGTTCAATAATGCACATCCTTTCCAGATTGGCTGGAGTAAAGTCGGAGGATGATGAACAGTTCTATGCGCCGCATTTTTGATCTTGGACGAACTTTGGGGATCCTGATGGCGTCCGCTGCCGGGTGCTTCGCCTTTATGCCCGGCTTCCGGCTGCTCTCAATCGGCGAACAGGTATCCAGCACAAAGTCATCGATATGCGTCCAGGACATGTCCCTGAGGCCATTGGCCGGTATCAGCGGGGCGCTCTTTCTTTTGGCGTTCGTCGCGAGCGAAGCTCTGGCTACGCTTGCAGCGTTTCGCCACTGATCTCGATTTCCCAATCTGGCCCTGTATTCATAGCCGTAAGCATATTTCTTTTCAGGAGCCCGCAATGTCCGCATCCAGCATCTCCGCAAATTCGCACTCGAATCCCTTGATGCGGCGCGAAGCGCTGCTTCCCGTATTTGGAAGGATGTCGGCCCCTTCCCGGCGACCGGCGTCCAGCCAAACACTCCCGGTCCGCATAGCGGTTGTCGGGAACCATCTTCCGCGGCAGTGTGGAATTGCAACCTTCACAACCGATCTGTGCGATGCGATAGCCGGTGAATACGGGGCGGCAAAATTGCAGGTAGTAGCCATCAACGACCCGCAATCGTCCTATGCCTATCCTGCGCGGGTGCGATTTCAAATTGCCGAAGACGACGTGGCGTCGTATCGCAAAACCGCCGGTCTTCTCAACTCCGGCAAAGTCGACCTGGTCTGTTTGCAGCACGAATATGGGATCTTCGGAGGAGATGCCGGCGCGCATGTCCTCGAGTTGCTGCGACAGCTCACCATGCCGGTCGTCACTACGCTCCATACTGTTCTTCGTCAGCCGGACCGGGATCAGCGGAATGTCATGCAGCAGATCGCCGCGCGCTCCGATCGCCTCGTTGTGATGAGCGAATACTCCTCTCGCGTTCTGCAGAATGTATTTGGAGTTTCAGCCGATAAAATCGACCTGATTCCTCACGGCATTCCCGACATGCCGTTTGTGGAGCCTGATGTTTACAAGGACTCACCTTTGACTGCGGGAAAGTTTGTGCTGCTCACGTTCGGCCTGCTCTCGCCCAACAAGGGATTCGAAAACGTGAT
>PLSH01000059.1:0-7334 GCA_003165095.1 Acidobacteriaceae bacterium | reverse complement strand
CTGGACGGAGGGCGCGGAGCACTGGTTCCCTTTGAGGACCCGGACGCCATTGCAACCAAGACCATTGAACTCATTGACAACGGTGCGGTGCGCCAAACCATGCGCAAATGCGCCTACCTCTATGCACGCAAGATGGTCTGGAACCGGGTAGCGCAGTCTTATATGCGCTCCTTCGTGCGAGCCGGCGTCAATTCCGTGCAACCTATCAGCCTCGGGTATCCAATTCAGCCTGCAGAGAAGAACGCCGCAAGACGGCTCTTAACCGCGTGAATGCGCACAAGCCCGGTCTCGCATCCGGGGCATTCGATTACGGTCTTTGAGCGGAAAAGTTCACAAAATGAAGCGGACAAGCGCCCGCAGCGTTGGCTCTGAAGTGGTCCAAACTGCTCAGACGATGATCACTTAGGCCGATAGGCTGAGGAGTGTCGAAGCCGGCAATCAATGCCACGGCTTTCTCAAGTTGAATCCACGGAGGGGCACGTATGGACAAAGAGCGGATCATGGGCTTCATCGACGAAGTGGCGGGGACCGCCAAGCGCAAGGCCGGCGAGTTGACAGGAAATACGCAACTTCAGGTGGACGGCATCGTCCAGCAGGCAAAAGGCAAAGTTGAGAATGCCCTGGGCAAGGCGAAAGACGCCGTTCGCGAGGCTAACGCGGAAACCGAAGTGCGGCACGACCCACGTGTGTAGGCCAAACACAGCGAGCGCACATGGTTGCGTGTGACGGTGACAGAACCCGGCCGGGCGCGACCGTGAGCCGATGACTCCCACACTTTTTTTTGAGTACGCGCTTTGATCCGCAGGGAAACTACATCTAACTCTTCAGTGCCGGTATCCGCTCCATCTCGATGGATTCGAGAGCTCTTGCGGTCGCTCGGGCCGGGTATCATCACCGGAGCGGCCGACGATGACCCATCCGGTATCGCCACATACTCCGTTGCCGGCGCCCAGTTCGGAACCAAACTTCTGTGGACCGCCCTGCTGACGTGGCCGCTGATGGCCGCGGTTCAAATGATGTGCGCCCGTATCGGCAAGGTGACGGGACAAGGCCTGGCCGGAAATTTCAGGCAGCGATTTCCCAGGTGGCTGCTGCTCACCGTCGTTATAGCCCTGCTGGCCGCAAACACAATCAACATCGCCGCGGACCTGGCCGGCATGGCGGATGCGGCGGCGATGCTTTCCGGGATCAATTCCCACTGGTTTGTGGTGGCATTCGCGCTTTTCATTTCCTGGGCAACGGTCCGGCTTCAATATCATCAAATCGCGAAGGTGCTCAAGTGGCTGTGCCTTGCGCTTTTCGCGTATCCCATTACAGCGTTTGTTGTGGGAGCAAACTGGGGCTCAGTGCTGCACGATACCCTGGTGCCATCCATGCCCCATAGCAGGGATGAGTGGGGCATGCTGGTCGCGATTCTCGGCACCACGATCAGCCCGTATCTCTTCTTCTGGCAGGCGAGTGAAGAGGTCGAGGAGGAGAAGTCGGCAGGACAGACCACGCTCGCCAAGCGCAGAGGAGCCACACAAGAAGAGCTCGGCCTGAGAAACATCGATGTTGGCGTTGGCGCTTTTTTCTCCAACATGGTCATGTTCTTTATCATCCTCACCACTGCAATTACGCTCAACAAACACCACATTACGAACATTGAGACCACTCGCCAGGCGGCTGAGGCCCTCAGGCCTCTTGCGGGCAACTTCGCGGCGACCCTGTTCACCCTGGGTATCGTGGGGGTCGGGTTTCTTGCCATCCCAACGCTGGCGGGATCCATCGCCTACGCCTTCGCTGAGACATTAGGCTGGCGCCAGGGCCTGAACAGGAAGCTGAGAGAGGCGCGCTGGTTTTACGCGTTGATTCTTGTATCTACCGCGGCGGGCGTGGTGCTGGACTTCATCGGTATCAACCCGGTGAGAGCTCTCTACTGGACAGCGGTCATCAACGGATTGCTGGCGCCCTTCCTTCTGGTCGCAATCCTGATTGTGGCTGCTGACAGGAAGCTGATGCAGGGCCAGCCGAGCTCCCGCCTGGGATGGATTGTGGTGGCTTTCACCACCATTGCCATGTTCGTGGCAGGGGTTGCGATGTTTATCGTGTAGGATGCGGATCTCGCTCAAACCACTACGCATTTCACGGGCCGTCGATCGACTGCCCACTCGCCTGAAATGAGCAGTTGTGCACAGATTCGGTCCCGCATCCGTGGAAGTCTGGACACTGGCGCTTCACGCGCAGCCTCTCAATCCTCGCAGCCTCAGCAGGTACCGCGAACACGGGCAATCGAAGGATGGCTGGCAAGAGGATCTCTCATGCGTATCATCAAGCTTTTTCTCTCGATTTTGATTTTGGCCGTTCCGGCCGCCACATTCGGGCAGATTGGCGTAAGAATCGCGATCGGGCCGCCTGCGCTTCCCTACTACGACCAGCCAGTTTGCCCCGGTGACGGCTATCTCTGGACTCCGGGCTACTGGGCCTATGACGACAGCGTATCAGATTACTACTGGGTGCCTGGAACCTGGGTATTGGCGCCGGAAGAAGGTCTCCTTTGGACGCCGGGATATTGGGGCTGGGGCGACGGCGGTTTCTTCTTCAATGACGGCTATTGGGGTGAAAGCGTCGGGTTCTATGGCGGAATCAATTACGGCTACGGCTACTGGGGCGGGGGATACGGAGGCGGCCGCTGGGACCACGGACACTTCTTCTATAACTCCTCGGTGAACAATCTGAACGGCGGCAATTTTCACAACGTCTACAACGAGAGAATCGAAGCCGGCAACGAGAACCACGTCAGCTACAACGGCGGACAGGGCGGCATCGAAGCGCGTCCAACCTCGGGACAAGAGGCTGCGGCGCGGCAGAGCCATATTCCGGCTGGAGCAGCACAAAACGATCATGCGCAGGCCGCGCGCGCCAATCCGGCGCAGCGCGCAGGCGTCAACCACGGCAAACCGGCAATCGCAGCCACATCGAAGCCTGGAGATTTCAGCGGCAGCGGAGCGGCGCGCGCACGGGATGCTGAGGAGCCCGCAAGAGGCGCAACCGGGGGTGAGGCAGCCAGTACGCGCGCGGCCGTGCATCCCAACGATCTTCCCCCGATTTCCCGCCCCGCGGCGGTCAATTCGGGAGACGCCAGGGCCGACAAAAAATACGAAGCGCAGCAGGACAAGCTGATCGCCAAACAAACCGCGGAACGCCAGCAGCTCCAGCAGAAGCAGGACTCGGAACACCAGAAGAGCAGCTTCAAGGCAAACTCGCAGAAGGTGGAACAGAAGCACCAGACACAGACGCAGGCGCTGTCGCAAAGGCACGCAACACAACAGCAGTCCCTGCAGTCGCGTCAGCCGCAGGCTCGTTCCGCGGGGCCGGGTTCACGGAGGTAACAGACCATCTCTCCGGATCGCATTGATCGACGATTGCAACCATCTCCGGCCGGGGCTATATTCCCCGGCCGAAGCTTTGTAGCCCCGCCTGCCATCAACAGCTTTGAATACCAGAATTCCGCAGAGGCTATTCGCCGATTCGAGTTACTTCATTCTGCAGCGCAAACTCCGGCTACGCAGCCGGAGCGGCTCGCGTATCCGGACTACCACAAGTGAGCGAGCGGCGATTCAGCCGACGCTCTTCTATGAGTGTTCGCTTTTGATCTAAGTTAAAGAACTTGTTCACTTTTGATCTAAGTTAAAGAACTTGTTAACTTTTGATCTAAGTTAAGAAACTTCCGTTGAGCATTTCTGTGCTGATATGTGCAATCCGGTACAGTTTTGACAATTCCTTGTTGCTACCTTTGCCTAGCCGCCAAGTTCCGGCATTCCACCACCAGCTGGAGAATTGGTGAGCATTGGACACGCGCCCCCCACGGCTGGGCAAGAGGTTTCAAATGCGCAAAATCAGGATTGGTTTCATGTGCTTTCTGGCGACCTTGCTGGCCGCCTTCGCGGCCGGTTGCGGTCAGGAAATGGTGACCCTCCCAGGCGTGGTGTCAGTAACCCCTGCTCAAGGCGCTACCAGTGTCCCTATCACCACGAACGTCACCGCGACGTTCAGCATGGCGATGAGCCCGGGTTCGATTACGTCCTCGACATTCACGTTGGCGGGGCCAGGCGGAAACGTAGCGGGAGCCGTCACGTATACCGGCGTCGTTGCGACGTTTACGCCGAATGCCGCTCTCGCATACGGAACCACCTATACTGCCACGATCACCAATGGAGCTGCGGCGCCAGGCGGCTCTGAGCTGATTGCCAACTACGTGTGGAGCTTTACCACGATTGCCCCAAGCGTCCCAGGCGTGGTGTCGGTAACTCCCCTTCCATTCGCTCAAAATGTCGCCGCAGGCGCGACAATCAGCGCGACCTTCAACCAGGCAATGAGCTGTGCGTCTCTCGCGACTGCCTTCACAGTCACAAACCAGGATGGCGTTGCCGTGAGTGGAACCGTCACGTGCGCCGGCGTGGTCGCCACGTTTGCGCCCACGGGTGGCGCTCTGGCATACAGCACCACCTATACGGCCACGATCACTACTGGGGCTTTGAGCGCCGGAAACGTTGCGCTGGCTGCGAACTATGTGTGGACGTTTACCACGATTACTCCGCCGCCTATGGTAATAGCCATGGTCCCGGCTAATGCAGCCACAAATGTGGCCGTCGGCGATGCGGTCACCGCGACCTTCAACGAGCCGATGAACCCGGCAACGATCAGTGCATCGACCTTCACCTTGTCAGGCCCGGGCGGGGCTGTGACTGGAACCGTCACGTACTCCGGCACCATTGCTACGTTTACGCCCATGGCCAATCTCGCCTATAACGCCACCTACACGGCCACGATCACGACCGGAGCCTCAGACCCGGCGGGACAGCCGCTGGGCGCCAACTCTGTTTGGACCTTTACGACGATTACCGCAGCGCCAACTGTGACAGCCGTGGTCCCGGCCAGTGGAGCTACGGGTGTTCCGATCACTCAAGTGCTGACCGCAGCCTTCAGCGAGCCGATGAGCCCAAGCACAATCGATGCAGCAACCTTCACGGTTACGGGGCCGGGCGGAGTTGACGTTCCCGGAGCCATCACCTACTCCGGCCTGGTTGCGACATTCAAGCCAACCGCCGATCTGGACAACAGCACTGCTTACGTGGCCACGATCACCACTGGGGCTGAGGACCTGGCGGGTACCGGTCTGGTTACCAACTACGTGTGGAGTTTCACAACGATTTCTCCGGTGCTCGCAGTGGTATCCACGGTCCCTGTGAATACAGCCACGGGCGTGCCTGTTGACCAGGTGCTCAGCGCGACCTTCAACGAGCCGATGAAGTGCGCGACGTTCCCGGCCTCAGCGTTTACTTTGACAGGCCCCGGCGCAACCCCCGTACCTGGCACAATCGACTGCGCGGGATCCGTCGCAACATTCACACCAGCGGCCGATCTGGCATTTAACACCCTCTTTACGGCCACTATCACGACCGGAGCCCAGGATCTGGCAGGCGCCTCACTGGCCAGCAACTACGTGTGGACCTTCCTGACGGTTCCGGCTCCAACCGTGCCGACAGTCATCTCCACCGTGCCGGTGAATGGGGCCACGGCTGTGCCCACCAACGAGGCCCTCACTGCCACATTCAGCGAGGCAATGACCCCGGCCTCGATCAACTCGGCAACCTTCTTGCTGACGGTGAAGGGCGGAGCCAGCGTAACAGGAGTGGTTACCTATGTTGCAGCCGGCTCGACAGCGACGTTCACGCCGGATGTCAACTTGGCGCCGGACACGGTATACACGGCCACCATCACCACGGGGGCAACAGCTATTGACGGCGCCGCGCTGACCCAGAACTATCCCTGGAGCTTCACCACCGCTGCCCTCCCGATTGTCATACCGCCGACGGTGATCTCGACAATCCCCGCCAACCTTGCCACAGGGGTGCCACTCAACCAGATCGTCAGCGCCACGTTCAGCACGGCGATGGACCCGGCCACGATCAACTCGGGAACCTTTACGCTGACGGGACCGGGCGCCACTCTCGTATCAGGCCTGGTTGCCTACGCAGCCGTTGGCAATACGCTCACGTTTACACCGACATCGAACCTCGCGCCCAGCACCACGTTTGTAGCCACGATCACCACCGGGGCTCAGGACCTGGCGGGTACCGCACTGGATGGTGGAATAGCTTGCAGCAGCCACGCCGGCAACTGTGTCTGGACCTTTACCACCGGCGCGGCTGTAGTCGTCGTTCCGCCGGAGCTGGTTTCAACGGATCCCGCCAGCGCGGCCACAGGCGTGCCCCTCAATCAGGCAGTCAGCGCAACCTTCAGCAAGGCGATGAATCCGCTGACCCTCACCACGGCCACGTTCCTGCTTTATCAGGGAACGTCCGCAAGCGGAACCCCGATACCGGCAACGATAACCTACGATGCCGTCAACTTCATTGCCACACTCACGCCCACGGCGCTGCTCACGGCCAGCACCAGCTATACCGCGACGGTGACCAATGGAGCGACGGACCTGGCAGGCAATCCTCTGGGGAACACCGGCGCGCCGAATCCCTGGACCTTCAAGACCGGTGCGGCAGCAGTTCCGCCGCCAATCGTCCTTGGATCGACCATAGCGCTGTTTGGTGGCTTTGGCGGTCCCGCCGGGATGACCAACCAGGGGATCGAAACAGTGGTCAATGGAGATATCGGGACCACGGGCGCCTCGACCACGATTACCGGATTCCACGATACGAGCGTTCCGATTGTTGGCGCCGTATGGCCATGCACGTATACGGAAACACCACTCAACATAGGGCAGGTGAACGGGACGATCGACACCGCTCCGCCGCCTCCTACCGTGAATTGCCCCGATGAAGGAACCGCTGCCACCATGGCCATCGCAACCACGGCCCTGGCGGAAGCTACAACCGCTTACA
The DNA here is from genome assembly GCA_003165095.1 of Acidobacteriaceae bacterium. The sequence continues at coordinate 453 of PLSH01000059.1, read as the reverse complement.
ACACGCTTCAAGGGCTGCCCTCAACCGGCGCTCTGGCAGGCGGGCTGGCCGGCACAACCATTTACCCCGGCGTCTACACGAACGCAAGCACAGTGGGAATAACCGGGGGGAATCTTACTCTCGACGCCCAGGGCAATCCCAATGCATATTTCGTCTTCCAGATCGGATCGTCTCTCACCGTGGGCGAAGCGGGCCAACCGAGCAGTATTATCCTGACCAACGGCGCCAAGGCCAGCAACATCTTCTGGGCGGTCGGAAGCGGCGCGACCATCAACGGGGCGGGAGGCGGAACGTTCGAGGGAACGGTCATCGCTCAAGCGGGGATCTCGGTTTCAACTGCCGGGGTTGTCACGATATCGACGGTCAACGGCAGGTTGATTGCATTGACTGCATCGACCACATTGGTGAACACCGTAGTCAATGTGCCTTAATGCCATGCTGAGACCGCCTTTC
>PLSH01000274.1 GCA_003165095.1 Acidobacteriaceae bacterium | reverse complement strand
GCGGCGCAGAGAGCCATCCTTGTGGCTCAAGCGGAAGGCGGAGCTGCCGCGAAGCGGGAAGCGCGGTTGGCCGAGGCGCAAGTCTCGGAGATACTTGCGGCAGCCTTGCGCGCCATGGACGAGTCGGCGCGCTTCATGCTCATCATGGACAAGCTGCCGGGGCTATTCGACAAGGGAGGCGATGCCGCGGCCAAGGTGATGACCGCCATCTTTGGCAGCGTCGCTGCTCCGCTGGGGCAGATCGACAATCTCAATATCGTTGACATGGGCGGCAACGGCCGTGGCCTCGATCAGTTGGCAACGCTCGTACCCAATACCGTCTTCAAGGTTTTTGCATCGGCCAAGGCTGCGGGTCTCGACCTCACCCCGCTGCTCGCCCTGCTCAAGATCGACGCCTCAAAGATGACCGGCCTGCTGAGCGGCATCCAGAACCAAGCTTCAGCGCCGGAAGCCGCACCGCCCGCTGCCAAGCCGGAGGCTTGATCCGATGACCTCCAAAACCTACCCGGCATTTCCTCATCCGGAGCCGAAGGCGATCATCATTTTTTGCGGAGATCCGCGCTTCCTCCTTGCGACCACGTCGTTCATCACCGACGAGCTTGGTTTCAAGCAGGGTGAATATTTGCCGCTCTCGCTTCCGGGAGGAATCGCTTCGCTTTCAGAACCCTTTGCCCTCCCGAAGGATTTCAAGGTCCTCAAGGAGGGCCTGCAGTTCTACCTCGAACACATGGGCTCGATTACGGAGGTGATCCTCATCAGCCACGAGGATTGCAGGAAGTATCAGGCTCTTGGCGAGAAGCTGGGGCCCTTGAAGATGATCAAGGGGGCCATGGCAGAACGCCAATACGCCGACCTTGGGAAAGTTGCCGTGGTGGCGTCGAACCTGGTGGCTCGCAAGATCGCGGTTCGGCGCTACTACGCGAAATTCGCGAACGAAGAACATACGCAGGTTGTTTTCGAAGCCGTTTGACAGGTTCCCTGACAGCTTCGTTGATACGCTTCGTTGATACACCGCCGGGTGCCCCCGGTCCCTCTTCTGGGACCGGGGAAAGCACAATCCTCAATAGGCCGGGTGCCCCAGGTCGGGGGCCCCCACGGACAGGTCTTCGTCCCTGGGGCGGAGGTCCCGCCTCTGGGACCGGGGAAAGCACAATCTTCAATAGGCCGCGCTCACACCGCGTCCTTGTCCGATGGTCCCCACCGGAATTCCCATGATCGCGATCATGGCAACAGGAGGCGCCGGGGCGTGAACTCCCTTACTGTTTCTGTGCGGGCTTTTGGGCTGTCTTCTCTTCGATCGCCTTCTGCCACTCGTCGCGTTCCCTCTGATGCTCACTCTGCTCAAAGTGAATTCCCTGGACAAAGGTGCGCATCACATCGTCCAGGGTCCGCCCCGGAGCCAGACTGCAGCTCTTGAACAGATCGGTGTCGGGGTTGGTATCAATCTCCGGCGCGATACATGTCAGCACCAAGCCCTTCTCGTCGTTCACCGTGAAGAGGTGGCTCGGGTTGGCGGCGCCCGTGGCGGATGCAGCAGCCGAAGTGGGCTTGAGGGGCCGGGTCTGGGGCGCGGAATCGGGAGTCTTCGTGCCCGGTAAAGCCGGAGCCGGCGTAGAGGCGCTTGTCTGTACGGCGGCGAAAGCAATGAAAACGGCGAGCGGCAGGAGTGTCGCGTGTCTCTTCATAGGCACCTACAACTTTCCCGAACGAGGATTCAGGTGGTATTTGCGTTATCGACTGGTTGGGGAGAATTGTATACCCGAAACTCTGTCAGGTCGAGAGCGACTCTCGTTCGCGCCTTTGGCCGCCAGTTCCGCGGGCGTCAGTTTGCCTCCGCCGCGCACGCACGAAGGGTAAGACTGTTCGAGCGCAATATGCGGCGCGGCGGAGGTCTTCGAGGATTGCGTGTTGTGTTTTCAGCTTTCATGCATAGGGAGGGTATACACACCCGCCATGTGTGATCGCATCCATCCTCCTCTTCATTCCAAAACCAGACAGGTAAAATCCATTCCAAAAGTGATTTTAAAGGCACTTTATAGCCAATAATATTCTATTAAAAGCATATTTTACAGGCCAATGCATTTAAAGGCATCTAAACCATGTTAAACTGCTTTTAAAGGCACAATCATGCGCAGAAACCAGCTCTATCTTTCCCAGCCATACCCCGTAGAACGCGCCCTCAAAGCCCTGGGCGATAATCTCCGCACGGCCAGAATCAGGCGCGGTTTGACCAGATCGGAAGCCGCCCAGAAGATCGGAACCGGGCTGCGCGCCGTGATGGACGCGGAAAAGGGAAACCCCTTTACAGGCATGGCCGTCTATGCGGCGTTGCTCTGGCTCTACGACTTGTTGCCCGCCTTTGACGATCTCGCCAATCCCGTTAAAGACGCGCACGGTCTGGCCCTGGCCCGTCGCAAACAACCTGTGCGTGCGAGAAAGGCCCGAGGACTGGACAATGACTTCTGACGCCACCGAAGAGTGCTTCGTCTATATCACTCTGCCAGGCGCGGTGTCGGCTGTAACCGCGGGCAAATATGTGGTCGAGACAGATGCGCGCGGCGATCCGCTGGGACGCTTTGTCTATGGCCGTTCTTACCTCGAAAATCCTGATGCGGTGGACATCGATCCGGTGGAGCTGAAGCTCGCCGCGACCACCTGGGAAACCATCCGGATGAACGGCGTCTTCGGCGCCTTGCGCGATGCCGGCCCCGACTTTTGGGGCCGCCGCATTATCGAGAAGCGTGCAGGCATCCCAAGGCTCCGGGAGATCGACTATCTGCTCGAGTCGCCCGATGATCGCGCCGGCGCTCTCGGCTTCGGTACGAATCG
>PLSH01000058.1 GCA_003165095.1 Acidobacteriaceae bacterium | reverse complement strand
CTCTTGTAAAGCCCTTAGAAGTGGAAATTGCGGAGGGCATAATTTGCGCCATCCGGAGATAGGTGCTGTTCATCGCCATAGAGGAGCCTATTCCCAAGCCGATAAACGCATTCATTGTCATCGCGGCAGAATTGGGAATACAAATCCAGCAATTGCACACCTTGAAAACTATTGACGACCATTTTCAGTTGGGTGTTGGCGATGGTGACGGACGCCGCCAAACTTGGCTGCGCGAACCCGGAATCGTTTCCGGGCGGTGACCCCATCCAAGTGGCCAGCATGCGGCGGGCAGGTATTTGTGCGGTTCTGATTGTGAACATGGGATTGGATTCAAAGATCGGTACGTCTTTCACGACGACAACCTGCTTGCCGGAAGCCAGCAGATCCTGGATGGTGGCAGCCAGAGACCCTCTGAAGATGGCCTCCTCCTGGTCCAGAGAGGGAACCTCCTGTTCGTGCTCAGGGCCAGTGACCAGCCATCTATCAACCGGGTCAAAGCGAAATGAGCTCCCCCAGCTGCCGACAAGAAACACAATTCGGACGCGAGAGTCTTTCCTGAGAAATTCCAGAGCCCGGCGATTGTATTGGATGCAATGTAGGGCATTGCGCGGGTCAATTGGCTGATAGTTTGCAGCGTCAGTCAAAGGCGCGCACCCAGGGCCGTGGAGCTGAACAAAACCGTAACCGTGCGCGTTGGCAAGGGCGCGCAATCCGGGTGCCAATGCGAGAGAATGACTGTCTCCCCATGTTGCTACCGAGGGGCGTGAGTCGGAAGCGTCGTAGCACGGTGGCGAGAGGTTCAGCGTGTTGCCTGTCCCCTGGCAGGGAGCGCTCTTTAATAACTGCGACACGTAATCTACCTGAGCCAGCTGTGGGAACCGCTGGGGGAAGCCGCCGCTCAACCACACGCTCGCGGACAGCATCAGGATGAGCCCACTCACAATTCCTTAGCGGATGAGCAAAGGGCCCGGGGGGCGAGTCGATCGCCGGAAAGGCTGCTCAATGAGGTAATAGGAGATGATAGCGGCTGCCAGGGATGCCGCAACGGCGAGTAATACAGCCACGGGTGGCAGTATATTGCCGGCTGCAAGGTGCAGAAATGCGAGCAACGGCCAGTGCCACAGGTACAGAGAGTAGGAAATTTTGCCGATAAAGACTAACGGTGGCAGCGAGAGCAACCACCGATTGATGAAACTGGCTGGAACCGCAATGAGCAGGGCAGTACCCAGCACAACGGAGGCCAAGACAGACGATCCCGGAAATACTGTTTGCGATTGGAGCAGGAACATGGGCGCGAGGATCATCCCGGCCCCGACCACGCCCAGCAAATGGGTGAGCGGAGCCGGCAGAACAAAAGACTTTCGGTTCAGTTCAATGAGCGCCAATGCAACTCCCACACCGAGTTCCCAAGCGCGCTCTGGCAGTAGATAAAAGACATTGTTCGGATAGGTGCGAAGTTCGAACCATGCAAGCAGAAAGGACAGGACACAGACGATAAGGATGGCAGGCAACAGCAACCTGCGTATGCGCGCTATCAGGACCATCAGCAAGGGAACCACTGCATAGAACTGTTCTTCCACGCCCAGCGACCAGGTATTCAGAAGAGGATAATGATTTATATCGGGATTGAAATAATTTGTGTGATACCAGAAAAGCAGGTTCGAAGCCGACAGAGTGGCCGCAACGGCTGTTATGCCGAATACTCTGGCCTCATGGGGGGACATCAGAAACATTGAAGCCAGGATGGTGAAAAGCAGCACGCCATAAAACGCCGGAAGAATCCGCTTAGCGCGCCGCTTGTAGAATTGCAGAAGGTAGCTATCTGCTTGACTCAGGTGGCCCCCAACATCTTGCGTGCCCGGCCCCTCGTCAAACCCCACATATTGTGCTTGCCTGAATGAAGCAGATAGCTACCTTGCAGAAAACTAAATTTTTCGGCCCGGATCTCGGAAAAGATGTGGCCGCCGATGAGATAACCGGAAATTACAAAGAAGACGTCTACTCCGGTGAATCCTCCATGAATCAGCGGCACGCCAGCGTGATAGAGCACGACGCTCAGAATCGCAACAGCTCGAATTCCATCGATATCCGGACGGTAGAATCTGTCACGCGCGTCTGGCATGAAAATCTCTCTGAGAAGACTCACCGAGGGAAAAGATGCATCTGGCAATTGAACTATTTGGGAGTCTCATTGATTCATCTCGTTGGTCAAAATTGAGGAGTGTGAACGTCAACAACCTATTGAACCGGAATTATCATTTTACTTTCCCAGTGACGACAGTATAGCGCCAGTTGCCACTGCTGTGATCTTTTTCTTATTCGTTCCAGAGCCATAGAATCGGACGCGCCCGGCAGGGCCTTTGCCAGAATCAAAAAGCCACGACTTGCCTGATTTCGAATCCATTTCCCGGACACCTCCACCGACAATTCCCCTCCGTCGTCCAGATTAATTTCGGCTTGCTGCTGCGCCTACCCGGCTGGTAGCACTTGGCTGCGCACTTGGCTCAGAAGCGCATCATCGCTCCAGGCCGCATCGGCAACGATGTGATGCAACGACTGATGCATCTGGCGTACGTTGCCAGGAGCAAGACGCGCCGCCATCGGCTCCACGCTCTTGCGCTCAATCGGAAGCATGAGGCTTTTGGTGTAGTTCTCGATGGGAACCACCCGATCCGCACGTCCGGCAACTTCTGTCAGGCCATCCAGATAAACCTGGAGGCGCGCCCCTTGACGCGAAAGATCCTGTTGGCNNAGAATAATCAAAACGTAGGAACAAAATTAATAATACAGTAGTATTAGGCAAGCAATAGGCGACGGTGCAGGATAAGCCGTGTCGCAAAGAATCCACGATTGCAACTGCCAAGCACATCGTGAGCCGCTAGTGACCATTTTGGAGTGGCCCTCACGCTGGAAGAATGCAGTATTCTTTCCAATTTCCTCCATAGAGAGATTCCTGAACCGCCTCGCTGATCGCAACGGCCCGCACCGGGATAAATGGCGAAGGCGGCCAGGGAAACTCTTCCCGTCGTCGTATCCCGACGCCTCTCCGAAAGGGGCAGCTTCATGGATGCACCGTGTGGAGAAGGGCGTACAGAGATCTCCGCGGGAACGGTACGGCTTTGGGCAACTCCACGTTCGCCCTATGCTACAATATGCTCACCACGGTGAAATCATCGATCAGGCAGCTATTGCAAGGCCAAGGCTGTTCTCAAACCAGACATGGTGTCGCTTTTCTTGATAAGAGGCCGCCCGCGTTCCGCAAAGGCCTCAGCAAGAAGTCATAACGGACAGTCCAATCGGAAGAGGCGGGGAAAGCTCTTGCATCTCTTCTATTGCGGCCCAGGGCGCAGCCAGTTATCCCGGGCCTTTGCCGTGTTCGCAGATTTTCCATTTCGGAGGCAGTACACTCAATCATCGCTGT
>PLSH01000055.1 GCA_003165095.1 Acidobacteriaceae bacterium | reverse complement strand
CCAATGTGGAGGTCCTCCGGGAACTCCCATTTCCGGGCGGTTGCGAGGACCTTTGCCCATCTCCTGGCCACGGCTCTCAGTGCAGGAGTAAAGGGATACGAGATGGCGTCCGGATCAACGAAGAGGATCGTCTGTTCGAGTTCCCGTTTTGCCTCATGTGCGATCTCGAGAATGGCCGCCTTGTCCGCCTCGGTGGCCAGTTCGATATTCGAATCTCTTTCGTGGCTGCGCAGCAGGGTGTCGGCAGCGCTCTCATCGCCTGAGGCGTAGATAAAGATGGTGCGCTGCTCCAGCGGGTCGTAGCGAACGTCGAACTGTCCACGATCGGCCAATTCAAAGCAGTACATGATCTGGTCGTAGCGAAATGCAAATTCAACCAGTTCCATGGCTTCAGCAAAGGCGGAAGGGTTGAACTGAACCGTTGGCGCCGCAGAGACAGCCGGGCAGTTGCGGTAGATTCCGGGGATGGCCCGCATACTCGCTTCCAAGACGCGCCGGCCCATGGCCATCACCAGGTCCGGATCAACGGTGTAGGGATAGGTGCTCATTTCGACCGCCACGCAGAAGTGATAGAGAGCGCTCGCGCGATCTCTCTTGAAGATCGGGAGGGCGTCGAACTTCTGGTTCAGTTCGCGTCGAACTGACGATAGGGTCGTGGTGTCATCCATTCAGAATCTCTCCCTTCTCCCGATACCAGGAGGTTAATTACGTTGCTGAAAGTGTTGTCACCATGTCCTTTGCCGCGCCGGTTCAGCATTCAGGATCGGCCAAACGATCGGCCAAGAATCCCGACTTGTATTTGCAAATCACTTAACAAATGAGACTTACGGCTGAATACTATCGGCCAGAATCTGGCTCGTGGCAAGGATCTCAGGAGGAAAGTTCGCTCGACTGAAGATCGGCCAAAAGATCGGCCAAAATTCTCCGATAAGCCCCTTATTTATTTTAGAATGAGTAGAGTCAAAAGACGCAACTTCGGCCATTTTGTCGCAAGCCAAGGATGAGTACATGTCAGCCGTTGAAACCGCCGATCGGATCGAGCCCGCGTTGCTGGAAGACGCTCCCGCGAACATCACGGACGTCGTGGCGGAACTCTCCGCTAAAGCAGCCACTCTTGGTTCAGCGCTGCATCCTCGGACAGCGTCCAATCTCGCCGATCTCGTGCGCATCATGAACACCTACTACAGCAACCTGATCGAAGGCCACCACACCCGTCCACGCGACATCGAACGCGCGCTTTCAGGAGAACTCGATCAGGATAAGAAGCGTCGCGATCTTCAGCTCGAAGCCAAAGCGCATGTGCGGGTTCAAGCCGAGGTGGACAAATTGTTTGCGGACGGCCGACTGCCCGACCCAACATCATCGGAGTTCATTCTCTACCTCCATCGAGAGTTCTATCGAGACGCTCCGGAGTCCATGTTGCTGATCAAGGGAGCGGGTCGGGAGTTCATGATGGAACCAGGGAAATGGCGGTCCTTGCCCGAACACGACGTTGCCGTGGGCCAGCATCTGCCGCCATCGAGCAACCGCGTTCCGGATTTCATGAGGCACTTTGAGCTGCGTTATCGTCAGCAGGGACAAGGTAAGGGATCTCGTATCCTCGCTCTGCCGGCAGCGCATCATCGGCTGAACTACATCCATCCGTTTCCGGACGGCAATGGCCGCGTGAGCAGACTCATGAGCCATGCGATGGCGCACACGGCCGGAATTGGCGCACACGGTCTCTGGTCCGTTTCCCGTGGTTTGGCGCGCGGGCTTGAAAGTCGCAGTGAGTACAAGCAAATGATGGACTATGCCGACATGCCGCGCCAAAATGATCTGGACGGGCGGGGTAATCTCTCTTTACGTGCATTAAAGGAATTCACTCTGTGGTTCCTGAAAGTGTGTCTTGACCAGGTCACGTTCATGTCCGGCTTGTTCGAGATCGAAGCCCTAATGGGGCGATTCAAAAAGTATGTTGCGCAAAGCAAAACTCTCAAGCCCGAATCCTTGCGGCTTCTTGAAGAGGCGCTGATGCGAGGTGAATATGACCGCGGCGAAGCGGCGCGCATTACTGGATTGCCGGAGCGCTCAGCTCGCCGCGTCTTGAACGATGTTGTGGCCGAGGGGTTGTTGGCCTCGGCAACACAGAAGGGGCCGGTCTCGCTCCGCTTCCCGACTGATTCACTGGAGATCCTTTTTCCCCGGCTTTATGTGCAAGCATAACGCCACGCCAATCCCGGTAGGCGATCCCTGTCCAAGGAAACCGCATTGCGCAGATGCCGCGTTATGGATTCCGGCGCGCGCATAATTCCAGATGGGAACCTGTTGTCGCGCGGCACTCAAATCGGATCTTCCGCACTTTCGGTGCAGGTCGCAAACGGCCCAGTGGGTGTAGACATCTGTTCAACGTGATGATAATGCGGCGCTTGAGCGGCGATTCGTTTGGCTAATTCTGTATCCGGAAGCGGATGAGGAAGTGACAGCGGCTCCGTCATTTGGGGATTATCGAATACCTGCCGCGCCCCCATCGCTTTGGCGAGCCATCGGCGACGATACGACCAGAGACCTGATTTTGTGCGACGGCTGGCCGACGCGGCGGACGACTTGCCCCTAGCCGAGCCTCAGACGCTTTGCAGTCTCGATGGGTGTTCACAGGCTACTCCCATTGTGCTCTTGGCTTCAGATCAGAGTTCTATCGATCTAGTCTAGGCTCATCTCATCCCGCTGCAGGTCGTAAAGCTGCGTCGTGCGGGGGCTGGCGTGGTTAGCCGTAACCGCGACCTTGTCGAGGGTGTCGCCGCTCTTGAGGTGGGCGGTGATGCTGGTGGCTCGGAAGCTGTGGTTGCCTATCTTTGTCCCGATACCGGCCGCTGCGGCGCGCCGACGGATCATGGCGCGGGCGTCGGCTTGGGGAAGTGGAGTGCGGGTGAGCTCGTCGGTGCAGCGGCCGATGGTCTGGAAGAGCGGACCCTTCGGGCCGCGCCCAGGTCGGCACCGCCATTCCTCCCGCCAGTGGGATTTTCATTGAGTGTATTGCCAGTGAGTGGGAGCCGGAACCTCAATGTGGTCATGAATTCCCACATGAGGTCGGCTCCCGACAGCAGCGCAGCGTCAAGCCGCCGCGCCCTCGATTGTTTGGTTAGAATTCAGCCGCCGACGCCGGAATTTTCCACCAATCCAGCCGTGTCCAGCGCGGGTAGTA
>PLSH01000087.1 GCA_003165095.1 Acidobacteriaceae bacterium | reverse complement strand
CAAGCCAGCAGCGGTACTTGTTCTCCTCGGTCCAGATGCGGCCCATGGCCGCGCGGGTATAGCGGGCGATCAACGCGAGACTCCTTACCGGGCCGCCGTCCAGCGGCCAGTGTCATCTCTTTGATTGTACGAGGGAAAACCGTTCATAAGTGAAGAATCTGGGTGCCCCATCCTTGCCACGTACTTGTCTTTGTGCCAAAGGTGGGAAACCTGAAAAGCTGAAGCTACGAGCGGGGAATCCGCAATCGCATGTGCAACTCGTCCACCAGCAGTCCGCGTCCCGGCGTGTACGGCTGAAACCACTCCCCGTCGATCACCAGTTGCGGAATCGCCCGCTTCCCGGCGTGGCGAATCACCTCATCGGAGGCAGCGGGATTCGTATCCACGTTGATCTCGGTGTACTCGACGCCATGGGAGTCAAGAAACTGCTTGGCTGCGCGGCAGTCGCGGCACCATCCCGCTGTGTAAACCTGCACGTTCATGGAATTATTTTACTGCCATTCAAATACTATGATCGGTGATGATGACCACAGACGACATCAAGCGATTGCTTCACCTGGAACCGCATCCCGTGGAGGGCGGCTGGTATCGCCGCACCTATACCTCGCCAGGGTCGCTGCAGCTCGACCGAGGTCTCCGCGCCCACGGCACAACTATCTATTACCTGCTCGAATCCGAAACATTTTCCGAGATGCACGTCCTCAAGTCGGATGAGATCTTTCACTTCTATCTCGGCGACCCGGTCGAAATGCTGCAGCTTTACCCCGACGGCAGCTCCGCTGTTTTCACTCTCGGGCCGGATTTGAGCGCCGGCCAACACGTCCAGCTAGTGGTTCCAGCCGGCGTCTGGCAAGGCACGCGCATGGTGGGCGACGGAAAACTGGCCCTCTTGGGCTGCACAGTAACCCCCGGCTTCGACTTCGCCGACTACCGCAGCGGAAGCTACGCTGAATTATCTGAAAAATGGCCCGCAGCATCAGAACGCATCAAAAAACTGACGCGGAGCTAGCCGCTACCGCCGCTCCCGAAAAAAACTCCGCAGCAACTCCGCCGAATCCTCCGCCGCGACTCCCTGCTCCACCACCATCTGGTGGTTAAGCTGAGGGTGATTAATCACCGTCAGCACCGACCCCGCCGCCCCCGCCTTGGGATCCGCCGCCGCAAACACCAGCCTGTCAATCCGTGCATGAGTCATCGCGCCGGCGCACATCGCGCAGGGCTCCAGCGTCACGTAGAGCGTGCACCCATTCAGCCGGTAGTTGCCCAGCAACGCGGCAGCCTCGCGCAACGCCACAATCTCCGCATGAGCCGTGGGGTCCATGTCGCGCAGCACGCGATTCTGCCCGCGCGCCAAAATTGCGCCCTCGTCCACCACCACCACGCCAATCGGCACCTCGCCTGCCTCCCCGGCCTGCCGGGCCTCAGCCAGCGCTGCTTCCATAAAGTCGAAATCGCTCATGGCTATTGCAACTTCTTGATCCAGACATTGCGCACCGAGACCCGCGAGGGCGAACTCTCGATCTCGATGCCAATATGCCCGCTCTGATTGTTCGACGAGGCTGGATCGTCATCCACATACACGGCCATCAACTGCCCGTTGAGGATATGGATGAACGTTCCGCCGCGCGCCATGATCATGTATTGATTCCAGTCATTCACCCGGACATAGCCGCCCAGGGCCGTGCGATCCGCGATATTCCCCAGCAGCCTGGAACCCTCGTGCGGCCCCGATTCAACCACCTGACCGCGCCACGCCAGAATGCCGAGCGGCGTGTTTTCTGAGTAGAACTGCCCCGTCCACTCGGCCGCCCACGGTCCTACAGGAAACCAGTAATCGGCCTGCGGTCCCGTCATCATCCAATTCAGATTGGGAGGCGACTTCGTCGGCCTGTTCCACGGCAGTCCGGTTTGACTTCGATACTGGATTCCGCTGCCGCCGCCGTTCTCAACCTTGATCTCCAGCTTCAAATCGAAATCCTTGGCCTCGAAGCCCCGGAACACGATATAGCTGTTCTCAACCGGTTTCTCTTTGGTCGATACGCCCACGATGGAGCTATTTTCCAGATGCCACACCGCCGGATCGCCGTCCCAGTCCTTCAGACTGCTTCCGTCGAAGATTTCGACGTACCCCGCATGATCCTCGAAGTCGATCGGATCGGGCTGATGGAATGGGCTGGGTTTGGCCGGCTTTTCCGTTTTGGCCGAATCTCCGGCCGCCTTGATCTGCTCGGCAGGTTTGGCCGGCTGCACCGGTGTCTGCGCTTGAACACATGTAAATAATCCGCAGCCGGCTAGAGCGAGCCACGCGCATGCCGCTCCCCTGTGTCTGTCCCATCTCTTGATTGAATAGCCCATTTGCCTGCCGATCCTTACGCAAGTTTGCGTATCCAGCGATTCTACCGCCGCGCAACTGCTCACGCCGGGGCCTCCGCAGGCAGGTCTTCGCCTGTAGGGTGATTAGCCGGCTGCTGCTGCGTCATGCAATGCAGCGTGCCCAGTCCCCACACCAGGTCTACGCTATGAACACCAATCACCTCGCGCTCCGGAAAAACCTCGGCCAGAATGTTCAGCGCCACCCGATCGTTGGGATCATGAAAAGTAGGAACCAGCACCAGTCCATTCGCAATATAGAAATTCGCGTAGCTGGCCGGCAGCCGCTGCCCGCGAAACACAACCGGCCGCGGCATGGGCAATTCCACAATCGTGAACTGCTTCCCCTCAAGCGTGCGTACAGCCCTCAGCCGCTCAAGATTCTCAGCCAGCGGCGCGTGGTTCGCGTCATTTGAATCCGTTTCCACGGCAGTAACGACTGTATCCGCCGCGACAAACCGCGAAATGTCGTCCACGTGCCCGTGCGTGTCGTCGCCGGCTATCCCTCTGCCAAGCCAGATCACCCGCTCAATGCCTAGAAAATCATGAAATATGTGCTCCAGTTGCTCGCGGCTCACCCCGGGATTGCGCTGCTGCACCGCGCTCAGCAGGCATTCCTCGGTAGTGAGCATCACACCCGCGCCGTTCGTGTCGATCGATCCGCCTTCGAGCACCACCCGCCGCGCAGAGCCGTCGGCCAATTCGATGGACGGCTGCCACTCCTTGACCCCAAGCAACTCCGCCACGCGGCCCGGAATCAGTTCGTCGAGACGCCAGTCAGAGTACTTGGCCCATCCGCTGAATTGCCAGTTGGTCAGCCCAGTCCGGCCCGCGGCGTCGCGCAAAAAAATCGGCCCGGAGTCCCGCATCCAGCCGCGATCCGTAGGCCACGCATGAAAACTCACCCGATCGAGATTCGCGCCCGCGCGCTTCAGCATCGAGCGGATGCGTCTCTCCGATGCCGCGCCTTCTACGATCAGTTGTACGCGCTCGCGAGCAGCCAGCAGGCGCACAATCTCCGCATAAATCCATGGGATCGGCGCAAACTTCCCCGGCCAGTCCTCGGGATTGTGCGGCCACGCCAGCCATGTAGCCTCGTGCGGCTCCCACTCGGCAGGCATGCGGTAGCCCAGTTCGTGCGGAGTTGCTCCGGACATAGCTATTCGATCTCTTCCTTGCGCGACCGCGCTTGCCCGTGATCGATAAATCGCCTGACAATCGGCCCATACGCGTCAATGCGCCGATCGCGCAGAAAAGGCCAGTTGCGCCGCGTCTCTTCAATCAGCCCCAGGTCAATTTCGCCGATCAGAATCTCTTCCGCATCGTGCGAGGCCTTGGCGATAACACGCCCAAACGGATCGGCCAGGAAGCTCCCGCCCCAGAACTCCAGCCCCGGCCCCGTAGCACGATTTCCCAAAACGTCGCCGTGCTCCACTCCCACTCGGTTCACGCTGGCCACGTACACCCCGTTGGCAATCGCATGCGACCGCTGGATGGTCTGCCACGCGTCATATTGCGCTGCGCCAAACTCGTCCTTCTCGGCCGGATGCCATCCGATAGCCGTCGGATAAAAAAGAATCTCCGCGCCCTGCAGTGCGGTCAGCCGCGCGCCCTCCGGGTACCACTGATCCCAGCAAACCATCGTGCCTACGCGCCCAAAAGCCGTGTCCACGGCTTTAAAACCGAGATCGCCCGGCGTGAAGTAGTACTTCTCGTGGTACAGCGGATCGTCCGGAATGTGCATCTTGCGGTAGACGCCAACCAACTCCCCGTCGGCATCGATCGTCACCGCCGTGTTGTGGTAAAGCCCCGGCGCGCGCCGCTCAAATAACGACGCCACAATCGCCACGCCCAGTTCGCGTGCCAGCGCTGAAAGAGCATTTGTCGACGGGCCTGGAATCGCCTCAGCCAGATCGAAAAGCCTCAAATCCTCCCGCTGGCAAAAGTACTGAGTGCGGAAAAGCTCCGGCAGGCACACCACGTTCGCGCCCCGCCGCGCCGCCTCGCGGATGTGGCGCACCGCAGAGGCAAAGTTGGCCTCCGGATCTGCGCCCATGTCCATCTGCACCAGGCCTACCGCGTATTTGCGCGCGTCTGCCAAGCCTTACTCTTCAAGTATCAAAACGGCTGCCGCGATCGTGGTTGTCCACTTCCCTCGCCGGTCGCCTACCGCCGATTGGGTTATGTTGCTGGTGCGGACAATCTTGTTGGAGATGCGGTAAATCTCCTTCTTCTCATCCCAGCTCGTGTCCGGATCGAATTCCACATCCAGCGTGGTCGCGAGCATCTCCGCAGCCAGTTCCTCCGCGTACTCGCCGGCCTGGTCCTCGGTCTCGCCATAGCTGTGGTGCTCGCTCAGGTAGCCGTATGCGTTGCGATCGGCCGGAATGGCCACGCCGATGCTCGATACGATTAGCCGGTGCGGCTCGCGTGTGGAGTTCTCGGCGATCACTGAAAAAACCACCTCGCCGTGATTGAGATACGTCAGCCCTTCCTTGCGCGGTATCACCTTGCACTGCGGCGGAAAGATGGAAGAGACGCGCACCAGGTTCTGCGAGGCAATGCCCGCATCCCGAAGAGCCAGCTCAAAAGAGGTCAGCCGCTCCTTGTGTTTGCCAACGCCCTTGGTGAAAAATATCTTCTTCGGGACCATGCTTTTTCCCAATTTCTATGTACCCTCCGTAAATTCTGAAGATGGTGAATTTTATTCGAGTTCCCGCATGAGTTTATCGTATTCAGCCGGGTCAAAACCGGGTTCCCAAGGATTTCATCGCACTTTCATCTCAGGGCGAAAGGCCGGCTTCCCTATTTGACCAGCGGATTGACCCAGCGCAGCCCCGGAAAGCGGGCAAAGTCGCGGTCGGTGGTGTGGAGCACGCCCCCATACTCAATCGTCAGCGCGGCGAGTTGTGCGTCCGTAGCCCGTGGGCCGCGAATCTCTCCCTCAATCAGCATCCGTTGAAAGATGGACCACTGGCTCTCACCCGGAGAGAGTAGCCGTACCTGCCTTTGTTCCATCCAACTCTGAACAATCCCTATCGCCGTCTCCGTGGGAAAGCGATCACCCGTGAGTCGGCTGTTGGTGGTAATCCGAAGGAAGGCTGAAACGGTCTGCCAGGGCAAACCAACGACTTCCGAGGCTGAGAAAACCGTCTGCAGCCATGCCCGTGCGGCACGGTGCTGAACGGCCTCGCCATCATAGGCGTATATCAGCAGATTGGCATCCGGAACGATCACCTGTGGTACGGCCCTTCCAGTTCCTCAATAAGCTCTGAGATTTTATCGCAGTTGCCGATCCCGAGCGGGAAAGGCGTCACCACAAACCGCTTTCTTGGCTCAGGATTTTTGCTGGCCAACAGACCCTGCCGCAGCAGCCGGTTCACCGTTCCTTTGAACGTATCCCCGCTCCGCCGGACCTCATCCTCAACCAGCCTGGCAACATCGTCGTCGATGGAAAGAGTCGTGCGCACATCATGATGCTAGGACATAAGACATCATGATGTCAATCAATTGAGATGCTTGCACTGGTCGATCTACGGTTTGCCACCCCTAATTTCAGGATGGTAGCCTCTAACTTGATTCTGCGCGCGAAGGGATCGTCCTGAAAACCATGCAAACCACTTATAACGGCCTCGAATTGCCCACCGACGGCCAGGCCATCGGCTACACCAACGGCGAATATCAAGTCCCCGACCATCCGATCATCCCTTTCATTGAAGGCGACGGCACCGG
>PLSH01000037.1:2043-4030 GCA_003165095.1 Acidobacteriaceae bacterium | reverse complement strand
GGTAGTACCAGCGCTTGAGGAGGGCGAGATGGCCCTGGCGCTGGGTGGGCGAGGGCGCGGAGGAGGGTTCTGACAAGGCGGCGAGGGCTGATTCGAGGCGGGATTCGAGCAGGCCGCGGGGGAGTTTGAGCGGGGCGATGGCTCCGGCAGGGGCTAAAGCCCCCTCTTTATGTTGGCTGTTTTCGGCACGACTGAAGTCGTGCCCTGTTACGAGACCTTCCTTTTCCTGAGCGGCTTCGAGTTTCTCCGTGGGCTGGACCGTCTCTGCGTTTTGTTGGCTCTCTGTGGCAGGACTGGCTTCGTGCCCTTTCAAAGCCTCGGCTTGCGGATCGGCGCCGGCTTCTGACCCCTGATCCCTGATCCCTGTTCCCTGCTCTTCGTTCTCGGGGATGGGCTCGATGGCCATTGGGTGGGCGAAGAGCGATGTGGAACCGGATTGCTCGTTCTGGATGCGCATGCCGAGGGTGGAGAATGCGGCCGGACCGCGGAGTGAGCCGTCCTGATAGAGGAAGACGGAAACTTCATCGGGTTGGGCTGAGGCTTGCAGGATGACGGCGCGGAGCCGGCTGATGGGGCGAACGAGTTCAGAGGCGAGGGCGCGGACGCTCTCGACCCGCTGGACATGCGCATGGATGGCGGCGGCGGACTCGAAATCGAGGTTGGCGGAGGCTTGGTCGCGCTGGGTGCGGAGGCTGACGAGACGGCTCTCGCCGCGGGTGGCGAGGAAGCTCTCGACGGCGGCGGATTCATCGGCGTAGCGCTCATCGGTGCAGCCCTGGTAGCAGGGGGCAAGGCACATTTTCATCTCGGAATAGACGCAGCCGGGGTGGGAGGGATGGGGCGAGAGATCGTCGGTGCAGCGGCGCAGGAGGAAGAGCTTGAGCGCCTCATCGGCGTAGCGTTCGGCGGCGGCGCGGGAGGGGAACGGACCGTAAGCCCAATCGGCTTCGCGCTGGCTGGGGCGATGGGTGACGGTGATGCGCGGATAGGGATTGCCGCCGAGGAAACGGACGAAGGCCGGGTGGCGCAGGTGCATGCGGGCAATGGGTTGATCTGGGCCCTTCGCGCCGTAGACTTTTTGGAGTAATTCAAACTGGAGAAGCAGGGACTCGAATTCGGAGCCGGTGAGGCGGAATTCGATGCGGCGGACGCGGCCGGCCAACTGAAGGCGGCGGGGATGTTTGGCGGAGGGCTGAAGCAGGCGTTCGAGGCGGGCGCGGAGGTTGGGGGAGCGGCCGATGTAGGGTTCGGCATGGGCTTCTGCGGCGTAGAGGGCGAAGACGGCGGAGGATTGCGGAAGCTCGGCAAGCGCGGCTTTGGGGTTGGCGGGGTCGAAGGGGAGCTGCTGCATTGCGGCCCCGGAGATTTGCCGCGCCGATCCGCTTTGTTCCGCTTCATTCATAACTGCTCCAGCTACGATGCTATGCGCCTGCCTGCGGGCGTGGGCCAGAGGCCCGCGCTACTTTCCGGCGACGGTCATGCCTTCGATGCGCAGGGTGGGTGAGGCTACCGAGCCGCGGAAGACGAGGTCGCTGCCGATGGCGGTGATGTTCATGAGCATCTCGGCGAGGTTGCCGGCTATGGTGACTTCCTCGACGGCGTGGGTGAACTGGCCGTTCTCGATCCACAGGCCGGTTGCGCCGCGGGAGTAGTCGCCGGTGACGACGTTGACGCCGAATCCCATGAGGCTGGTGACGTAGAAGCCGTTCTGCACCTCTCCGAGGATTAGCGTTTCGGTTTGGATACCGGGCTGCACATAGAGATTTCCGCAGCCGATGCCGGGCGTGCCGGCCAATCCTCTTGAGGCATTGTGGGTGGATTTCATGCCGAGCTTGCGGGCGGAGTAGGTGTTTAGCAGGTAATTGCTGAGGACGCCGTTTTCGACGACGGTGGTGCGCAGCGAGGGCAGGCCTTCGCCGTCGAAGGGCGAGGTGCCGAAGCCGCCGGCGCCGGTGGGCAGCAGCATGGCGTTGTCGTCGACGATGGT
>PLSH01000037.1:0-2031 GCA_003165095.1 Acidobacteriaceae bacterium | reverse complement strand
GCGGCGCGCGGCCTCGGCCCCGACAGCTTCAGGGGTTTCGAGGAGCGCGAAGCTCCGGGCGCTGGACCACCAGCCGTCGCGCTGCATTTTGCCGTCGGCGTCCATGGCGAGCGGCGCGGCGGAGACGCCTGCGTAGCTAGTGCGATAGCCGCCGATGAAGCCGCGGGAGTTGGCCAGGACTTTGCGGCCGGTTGCGGCGTCAAAGCTGCCGCCGTCGGAGTTGGTGATGCGCGGATCGGCGGCGAGGGCGGCGGCTTCAGCGCGGCGCGCCCACTCGATGCGCTCGGGGCCGGAGAGTGAGTAGACGTCGTCGTAGTAGAGGTGCAGGTCGCCGGGAATGGAGCCGAATTCGGCGGCTTCAGGCAGGCCGGTGAAGGGATCCTCCTCAGTGACTTTGGCGAGCGCCATTGCGCCGTCGACGAGCTGGCGGATTCCGTCGGGAGTAAGGTCGGAGGTCGAGGCCGAGGCGGAACGCGTGCCCAGAAAGATGCGCAGGCCGAGGCCCCGCGAGCCGGATTCCTTGAGGGTTTCGACTTCGCCCATGCGGACGTTGACGCTGAACTCGTCGCCTTCGCGGACAACGGCCTCGGCGTCGGAGGCTCCGGCTTTGATGGCGCGCGCGACCACGTCGGCGGTGAGGGATTCGAGGTCGAGAATGGTGTCGGCGGCTGGCGGCGCGGTTTGGGGCATGGGTCAACAGTAACAAAATGGCTGGGTGTCCGGCTTATCGTGCAGGAGCTGAAGCCCGATTCATTTTGTGGTTGATTGCGGCACGGCTGAATCCGTGCCCTAAAAAGAGACCGCTCCAATTCGCGTTCTTGCGATCCCACCCATCGAGCAAAAGACGCTCGATGGATGGGGCACCAGAGTTTCATTGATCCGTGGGTCGGCATCGCCGGTGGAAGACTGTTACAAAACGCGGTGGAGTTGATGCTTTCCCATCCTTTTCGCTGTGAGAGTGTGAAAAGGATGGGGCATCCGGCATTACAGCATGTGCCGCGCCCACCACTCGAGCCATGCGCGCGAGATCGCTATCCATGTGTCGTTGAAATACAGGCCGGTGGCCGTGAGGCCCACGGCGATGACGAGGAAGGCTGCATAGAGAAACTGTTTCATCACCCGGTTGCGTTTCCAGTCCCAGAGGAACATGAGAAGGATGAGGAAGACATTGCCGCCCTCATAGAACAGGTAGGTGCCGAGAAAGGTGGTTGGCGCAGGCAGGAAGAGGCCTACAAACCGGGAAAAGCCCGCGTCGCTGATGCAGATAGCAGCCAAGATGAGCACGCGCCGGTGGGCAGCAGAGTTGCGGCGCAAGAAAAGACCCCAGGGGAGCAGCACGGCCATGCAGAAGACTCCGCTGAAGGCGATGGAAAGGAACTGAGGCGGCAGAGAGCCCGGAGTCTGGAGGTTCAAAGCCTGCCAACTGAGCTCAGACCAAGGTGCGATCACGATGACGAGAGCGGCATAGCCGGCAGCGAACCAGCCGAAGCGGCGATGGAAGGCGACGTTGCCGGTTTCGACCATGAGCACGAGCGCGGTTGCGGTGAGCAGCCAGATCGTGGTGGCGATGGCATGAACATGAACGATGAAGGGTACGGGCGGCAGTTCATGGAAGTAGTTGTGCAGATCGAAGCCGAAGCCGACGCCTACGAAGGTCCAGAAGATGGCGAGCCACACGAGCGCGGCCCGGCGATCTTCACGCGCAGGCCAGGATGCGGTTGTATGAAGGTGCACCCGCTTTGCCCTCCTTGACAGGCAGTAAAAGGAGAATAATGCATCTCTGAGATAAATCTATTTTGAACCTTGAGCCGGCGTTTGTTATCTTCCAGTGCCCCCGACGGTCATTTTGTCTAGTTTTATGGTGGGCATGCCTACGCCTACGGGGACGCTTTGGCCGTCTTTGCCGCATGTGCCTATGCCTTCGTCCAGCTTGAGGTCGTGACCTACCATCGAGACGTGTTTGAGGGCTTCGGGGCCGTTGCCGATTAACGTCGCGTCGCGGACGGGGGCGGTGATTTTGCCGTCTTCGAT
>PLSH01000169.1 GCA_003165095.1 Acidobacteriaceae bacterium | reverse complement strand
TGGAAGCGGCAGGACGACATCATCGCCGAACTCAAAGCCAACCTGGAATCGCAACTGGAGGAGAAAGAGGCTGAGCTGGGACGGCCGTTGACGAGGGGCGAGGCCGAGGACTGGCTGCGGGAGATGGGCTCGCCCTTGAAGGTGGCCGCGGGATATCAGCGGCAGCAGTACCTGATTGGGCCGGCCGTTTTCCCGACCTTCTGGTTTGTGCTGCGAATGGCGTGGTTCTGGGTCACGGTGGCTTTCGTGATCGGCCACGCGGTGCAGTTTGCCACCAGTTCCCAGGGGTGGAGCGGCCTATGGTATGCGGTAATTCTGCTGCCTGTTGTTCTGATGATGACCGCCGGGTGGGTGACGCTGACCTTCGCGATCATTGAATTCACTGCCGCACATTCCTCGAAGAGATGGGGGGCTAACCCTGCTGCCTCTGCCGGCTGGAATCCTAGTTCCCTGCCCCCGGTGGACCAGGGAGCCGCTCCGGGAAAAGGACCGCGCAGCCACGGGCGTGCGGTTGCCGAAGTGGCTCTTGGCTTCCTCTGGCTGGTGCTGCTGTTGCTGATCCCCTGGCAACCATACGTGCTGCTGGGACCGGGCGCGGCCTACCTGCTCAATTCGCCATTCCAACTGGGGCCGGTGCTGATTCAGGTTTTCTGGTGGATAGTGGCGCTGAACGTGTTGCAGGTGGGATGGCGTCTTGCGGACCTGTGGCGTGGATCATGGCACGAAGCGCGAACCGCGCAGGAAATCGCCGTGAAGGCCGTCGGGCTGATTCCGCCGATGCTGGTGCTCTACGCTCGCGATCATTTCTATGTGCTGCTGAAGCACCCGTTGGTGGACCAGGCCCGCTATGGCGCAACCTTGGAATCGATCAACCGGTCGATCTACTGGACCGCGGCGGTGATCTGCATCATTGTCGCCCTGCAACTGGCGTGGGAATTGTGGCGGCTGGGAATGAATACGCATCGGAGGCGGCTGGCGGCCAGCGTCTAATTTTGAGCCCAGGCTCGTCTCACGCCCATGCGTCCAATGTGACAAAGCGGTGGGTGGGCTTGTACTTCGCAATGAGCAAGCCCGCGGCGGTCACGGAGGGTTCGCGATTTCCATTTCGCTGGCGGTGATTGCCGTCGTGGAGAACGATGTTGGCGGCGAGACCGCGGCGGTTGAGCCGGTCGATTTTGCTCGCCAGTTGTTCCGCGATCCGGGTGAAAGAAGGCTGGCTCCAGTCGGAGGTCATGGCGTTCCACAGCACCGGGGTGAGGCCGAGGGAGCGCGCGATGCGGAAGACGGCGGGGCGCCGCGCGCCGAAGGGCGGACGAAAATAATTTACCTGCGCACCGGTGATCTGCTCGAGCATATCTTGTGTGCGCGCGAGCTGGTCACGGATTTGGCCTGAAGAAATTTGCGCCAGGTTGGGATGGGACCAGGAGTGGTTGCCGATGAGGTGTCTGGCGGCGACGATGCGGCGCACCAGTTGCGGCTCTGCCTGGGCAAAGCTGCCGAGCAGAAAGAAGGTTGCGCGCACATCACGGGCGGCGAGGGTGTCAAGCAATTTCGGCGTCCAGGCGGGATTGGGACCGTCGTCGAAGGTGAGCGCGAACTCGGCCGGCTGCTGGGGCGCGATGAGGGCCGTACCAAAAATGCGCGAGCTGGGCCAGCGCGAGGCGTATGCGAAGCCGCCCACGCCGAGTCCAGCGGCGGCTATCGCGCCGAGACCGGCAGAGATTCCCGTCATCCATGGAGTCAGCATCGTGCCTTCCAGTGTGCAGCGCGACCCGATGGAAGAGCAAGACAAACCCTCGATTGGCAAGTGCTTGCGGCTACTCTGAGGTCGTCGGATCGATGACTGCGCGAACCTGCGAGATTCGGTTGGCGGGAAAGCCGCCTGTCTGAGCGTGTTTTCTAACTGTCTCTTCATCAGGGGCGATGTAGACGCAGTAGATTTTTTCGTCTGTGACGTAACTGTGAATCCATTGAATCTGCGGGCCCATCTCTCGCAGAACACCGCAGGATGTTTGCGAAATGGCTTTGAGCTGCTCCGGCGTCAGCTTGCCGGCTCCGGGGATCTCCCTTTCAATCACGAATTTCGGCACGGTTTCGACCTCGGTTTACGAAATCTGCGCAATAGGGCGCGGTTGGGCTGAATTCTATCTCAACCGGCAGACCGGACGGCAACAGGAAAAAATGGGACGGAGGCGATTGCATCCGGCCCCGGCTTGAGGCGTATACTCGGCTTGTTCGGGCTGCATCCTGAGTCTGCGGAGCGGCACTGGAGACAACCATGAGCGTTACGCACTTCCCCGCCGGCGCCGGGTCCTCGGCCGTTGGCACCCCTCTCACAAAAGTCACCATGCCCGCACTGGCGGAGATGAAGCGCCAGGGCAAGCCCATCACCGCGCTCACTGCCTACGACTACGCCACCGCGCGACTGGTGGATGAGGCGGCCATCGACGTGGTGCTGGTGGGCGACTCTCTGGCGATGGTGGTGCTGGGCCACGAAAACACGCTGGCAGTCACGGTGGAAGAGATGCTGCATCACACGCGCGCGGTGCGGCGGGCGGTGCGGCGGGCACTGGTGGTTGCGGATATGCCGTTCGGCAGCTATCACGGAACGATTGCGGAAGGGCTCAGCAACGCAATCCGGTTTGTGAAGGAAGGCGGCGCTGAGGCGGTGAAGATTGAAGGCGCGCGCGTGGACCTGGTTCGCGCTCTCACCGAGGCCGAGGTTTCAGTTGTGGGGCACCTGGGGCTGACGCCGCAGAGCGTGCACCGCATGGGCGGCTACCGCGTGCAGGCTCGCAGCGCGGAGACGGTGCGGCAACTGGCAGCCGACGCGCACGCGCTGGCCGAGGCCGGAGCCGGCGCGATTGTGCTTGAAGGCATTCCCCGCGAGGCTGCCGAGTTGATCACCGCCGAATTGCAGATTCCTACGATCGGAATTGGAGCCGGGCCGGGATGCGACGGGCAGATTTTGGTCTTTCACGATTTTGCCGGCCTGACGTTTGCGCCCGCGGCCAAATTCGTCCGCCGCTATGTTGACGCGGGCTCGCTGCTCCGCTCAGCGCTGGAACGCTATCGCGAAGACGTGGAGCATCGCGCTTTTCCCAGCGATGAGGAGAGCTATCACCTGGGGGAGCAAGAGAGAAACACTCTGGAGGCAGAGCGGCTGGCCGGAGAACAGGCTCTGCGGCGCGCCTGATGGAGATTTTCCGAACGGTAGCTGAACTTCGCCAGTGGTCGCGTGAATTTCGCTGTGAAATGAGCGGCTTGGACGGCAAGCGAATCGGCCTGGTGCCGACGATGGGCGCGCTGCATGCCGGCCATGCGTCCTTGATTCGGGCTGCCGCGGCAGAGTGTGGACAGGTGACGGTGAGCATCTTCGTGAACCCCACGCAGTTTGGGCCGCAGGAGGACTTCGCCCACTATCCGCGCTCGTTCGAGGCCGACTGCGCGCTGGCCGAGGCTGAAGGCGCAAGCGCGATTTTTGCGCCGGCGGTTAACGAGCTTTATCCGGGCGGCGCATTCAGCCCCATCGCTACGTTTGTTGATGTCGAGGGACTCGGTGCGCGGCTCGACGGCGCATCGCGTCCCGGCCATTTTCGCGGCGTAGCGACCGTGGTGGCCAAGCTGCTGATTGCAGCCGAGCCCGACAAAGCCTACTTCGGCCAGAAGGACGCGGCGCAGGCGGCGGTGGTGCGCCGGATGGCGGGCGACCTCCGGCTCGGTGTGGAGATCGTGGTATGTCCCATCGTTCGCGAAGTTGACGGCCTGGCGCTGAGCTCGCGCAATGTTTACCTGAGCCATACGGAGCGCGTACAGGCGCTTGCGCTGAGCCGGGCTGTCGGCAAAGTTGAGGCGCTGGTGGCCTCCGGTGAGCGGGGGGCCGAGGCTTTGATTGCGGTGGCCCATGAGGTGTTCAACTCCGAGCCTGCGGTGCAGGTGGACTACGTTGCGGTGGTCGATTGGGAGACATTGGAGCCGCGCGATTCGGCCGATCCTGGTTCCCTGTTCGCGGTTGCGGCTTACGTTGGTTCGACGCGGCTGATCGACAATGCAATCCTGAGCTGAGCCTGCGCGGCACGCGGAGAAAATTGCGTTGCGTCGCGCCGTGTCTCTGCATCAAGCTGGAAGCAATGCCGGAACTTCCTGACATCGTGGCTTACATCTCGGCGCTGGAGGCTCGCATTCTGGGCCAGCGGCTCGAACGTGTCCGCGTGGCGAGCGTATTTGTGCTGCGGACTGCGGACCCGCCTGTTACGGCGGTCGAGGGCAGAACTGTGCAGGCGATCCGGCGGGTGGGAAAGCGCATTGCCATAAGGGTGGAGGATGAACTTTGGCTGGTGCTTCACCTGATGATTGCGGGGCGTCTGCACTGGAAGCCTCCGAACGCAAAGCTGGCCGGCAGGCAGGCGCTGCTGGCGTTCGACTTTTCGAACGGCGCGCTGGTTCTGACGGAAGCGGGATCGAAGCGGCGCGCGTCGCTGCATGTGCTGCGCGGCGAAGAGGGTTTGCGCTCGATCGATCCGGGAGGGGTGGAGGTTTTTGAGACGGACATGGAGGGTTTCCGCGGGGCTCTGTCGCTGGAAAACAGGACGCTCAAGCGTGCACTGACGGATCCGCGGATTGTGAGCGGGATCGGAAATGCGTATTCGGACGAGATTCTGCACGCGGCGCAGCTTTCGCCGATTGCGCTGACCCAGAAGTTGAAAGCCGAGGAGTGGGAACGTCTTTTCAGGGCAGCGCGGGAGACGCTGGGGATCTGGATGGAGCGCCTGGCCGGCGAAGCGGTGAGGAGTTTTCCAGAGAAAGTTACGGCGTTCCGTCCGGATATGGCTGTGCACGGACGTTTTAACCAGCCTTGCCCACGATGCGGTCAAAAAGTGCAACGAATTCGATACGCCGACAACGAGACCAACTACTGCGCGCACTGCCAGACTGGCGGTAAAGTGCTTGCGGATAGGAGCTTATCGCGACTTCTCGGGTCGGACTGGCCGCGCACGCTGGAAGAACTGGAAGCGCTGAAGCGACGCTGAGGGCGGCTTGTTCCGGCTTGTGGCGCGATGCCTGTTGCCGGTCCCACTACCCCGGCTGAGATTTACCTTGACTTTGCGTCTCATCTCCCGCAAAGTATTGACGCGACTCCTTTAAGACTGGCAAGCGCATTTTCTATTCCTTCTCGGATCGTCCGTCACCGGAGCCGGAAAACAATACCAAACCAATGCGGAGGTTCTCTCAATGCACATTTTCAATGTAAGTCCTCTGGCGGTACTGATCGTTGCCGTGATTCAGTGGCTGCTGGGCGCGATCTGGTACGGCTTCGTCTTCAAGGCAAGGTGGAAGGCGTTGGTCGGGATTCCAGAGGGCAGATCCTCGAACGCGTGGTTTCCAATGGTGGCCGCGTTTGTCGCAAATATCGTTCTGGCGTTCGTTCTGGCGGTCCTGATCGGACAGAACGTGCTCGTTGTGACCAATTTCCCTGCCGGAGTTTACGCGGGCGCGCTGGTCTGGCTTGGATTTATGGCGCCGCCGCTGTTCACGCAGCACATATTCGAAAAGCGGCCGGCCAAGCTCTTCGCCATCAATGCAGCGTACTGGCTGCTTGCGATGATGTTGGGCGGCGGAGTGATGGCCAACCTGCACATATAATCCAGCAGGGCGGGACTCAGGAGCATTTTGAGAATCGTCACTGTACTTCATAGAAGATGACTGCCGGCGTCACCCCAACTTCGGCGGCTGCAGCGGAGTTGCGATTGAGTTTTTCGGCCACAGCGTTCATTGGGATGCTGTGGCCAAAGCTATTTGATCTTTAGAATCACGTATTTCCTAAAATCAATGACCTCCAGTTACAATTCTGCATATGAGCAAAGAAGCGGTTGACACCAGAAGCGCTCCCGCCGCGATAGGCCCGTATTCGCAGGCGATTCGCGCGGGCAACTTGATCTACACGGCTGGGCAGATTGCTTTGGACCCGGCGACAGGGCAGCTGACCGCAGGCGGGATCAAAGAGCAGACTGCGCGGGTGCTTGAGAATCTGACAGCCATTCTCGAAGCGGGCGGCAGCAGCCTTGACCGGGTGTTGAAGACCACGGTGTATCTGAAAGACCTCAATGATTTTCTGGAGATGAACTCGGTTTACGAGATGTATCTGGGCAAGGGCGGTGCGGCATCGCCAGCGCGGACGACGGTTGGGGTTACGCGGCTGCCGAAGGACGCGCTGATCGAGATCGACCTGGTGGCGGAAGTCTGAGGAGCGAGCGGCCGCGGGGCTGAGCGCATCCAATAAGAGCAAGGCGGAGATTCCACGCGGCTTCCAGGAGGTTCCCTTGAGCGAAGCAGGAGAAAAGGTGGCGCGCAGCGAGGCGGAGTGGCGGGCTGAGCTGACGGCGGAGCAATATCACGTGCTGCGCGAAAAGGGCACGGAGCGCCCTTTTACCGGTGCGCTGACAGAGAATCACGAGACAGGCAACTACCACTGCGCGGGGTGCGGGACTCTGCTGTTTCTGAGCGGGGCCAAATTCGACTCCGGTTGCGGATGGCCGAGCTTCATAATACCCGCTGATTCAAAAGCGGTTGAGGAGCATGAGGACAGGACTTTCGGAATGCGTCGTGTGGAAGTGACCTGCGCGCGCTGCGGAGGGCACCTGGGGCATGTATTCCCGGATGGACCGCAGCCGACGGGGCTGCGCTACTGCATCAACTCGGCGTCGCTGACATTTACGCGTCGATCCGAGTAAGAGCGAAATCGGCACGTCAGTTCACCCGAGGAGAGCATTCCGGACGGTTTCCTCGTGAGAAGAGAGCCAATCGAGTGGATCGCTGGGGGCTAATGCGCCCTGATTGCGCTCGGCAGGCACAACAAAACCCCGTATTCAAGGACGGGGTTTGTCTGGCTTAAACCTTTCAAAATTAGCTGTTTACGCCTTGGTGATTTTGCCGCTCTTGATGCAGCTTGCGCACACGCGGAGGCGCTTGGGGGTGCCGTTAACCAAGGCCTTGACGGCCTGCAGGTTGACATTCCAGCGGCGGCGGGAGATGTTGTGCGCGTGGGAGATGTTGTTACCGAACTGCGGGCCCTTGCCGCAGATGTCGCATACTTGTGCCATGACTCAACTCCAAAACGTTCAATAATTTGCGGCGCCGGAATGGGTACCTGGGCGCACACAGAGACGGCAAGACACGGCTTGCCGAATCCTCAGTATAGCAGGGGACGGTGGACAGTTGTCAGTGGTCAGTTTTCAGTTGCAAGGGCGAGTTGGCGGTTGAACCTGTCGAAGCTGGTCCGGTAACGGCTCCGTCGGCTGTCTTCAGGCGGGTACGAAGCTTGCTTGAATTTCTGGTGTTTTCAGCGCCGGTGGGCGGGGGTATACTCTCCGCATGTTTCCCCGCAGATCGTTTCGTCTTTACCTGCAACTTGTTCTGGTTGTTACCGCTTCCGCCGTGGCTCACGCAGCCGCACAGCCCGCGGCGTCTGCTCCCGCTTCGCGCACACTGGTGCTCGATGGTCTGGGCAAAGGGACGGCTCCGCTCGACGGCGAGTGGCAGTTTCACCTGGGGGATAACCCTGCGTGGGCGAGCCCCAATTTTGACGACTCTGGCTGGGAGCAGCTCACCGCCGACAAGACGTGGGGCGCGCAGGGACATCCCGCCTACACCGGCTATGCGTGGTACCGGCGCAACATCTCCATCACGCCGGCCCCAGGCGCCTCGCCCGATGTTGCCCTGCTTGTTCCCCTCATCGACGATATCTATGAGATCTACTGGAACGGCGCTCTGATCGGTCGCCTGGGCAACATGCCGCCGCACACGGTCTGGTACTGGAACGTCCCGCCGCAGATCTACAACGTAGGCCCGGCCGGAAACGGCGTTCTCGCCGTCAGGGTGTGGAAGGGTGCGCTCTCCTCCACCGACCCTGACAACCTGGGTGGATTTGAGGGGATGCCAGTGATGGGCAGCCCGGAGGCCATTGCCGCCACCAAGGGCAACATGGACTTCAACTGGATCAGCCGTCATCAATTTCTGTTCGGCCTCACCTCGCTCTACACTCTTATTTCCCTGCTCAGCTTTCTTGCCTGGCTGCGTGATCGCAAGCAGTGGCTGCTGTTTTGGATGGGGATCCTGACCTTCACGCCTTTCTACGAGTTGATCTCGGGAGACCTGCGCCTTCATTACTCAGCGGCCATCTTGCTCCTGGTGACCCAGATGGGTATACAGATCAGGGAAGTCTCGCAGTGGTTCGTCCTGCTGTGGTTGCTGCAGTTGCACGAAAATGCGAGGATCGTTCGCTTCACCCGCGCCGCCGGTCTGCTCTGCATGATTATCGGCACAGTGGATGGGTCCCTCTTCTTCTGGTATCCAAGGTTAATTAGCGGCACCCAGTTCCAGATCACCGACGCGATTCTCACTTTTCCGTTGATTGCGGTGGGCATTGTCCCGGCGGTGCTGGTGGCGTATGCGGTGATTCGGCGCAAGCGGCTGGATTCGGCGCGCTGGGTTGTGGCTGTCTTTGCGTTTCTCAACGCCACCATCTTCGGAATTCAAAACATTACCGCGCAAGGGGTGCGATACACCCACTGGACCGTGGATGCAAGGCTGCATTCACCGTTGTTCCTGTTGGGCGGCAATCCCTTCACGATCATCACCATCATCCGGACGCTGCTCTTTCTTTCGATCGTCTACGCCGTGATTCGCTACTCGATTGCCGAGCGCCATCGCCAGACCGGCCTGGAGTCAGAGATTCAGAACGCGCGCGAACTCCAGAGAGTGCTGGTCCCGGAGACCCTGCCCAAGCTGCCGGGCTTCACGCTGACCAGCGCTTATCGGCCGGCGGCAGAGGTGGGTGGCGACTTCTTCCAGATCATTCCGCTGGAAGGCGGAGCGACGCTGGTGGTGCTCGGCGACGTGAGCGGCAAGGGGCTGCGCGCGGCGATGGCCGTCTCGCTGATTGTGGGCGCGGTGCGTGCCCTCGCCAATTTGATTCCCAGCCCCGGGCTGTTGCTCACCCAGCTTAACCAGCGGCTTTACGGTCGGCTGCAGGGCGGATTTGCCACCTGCGTGGCCATGCGTCTCGAACTTGGCGGAAAGTGCGTCGTGGCGAACGCCGGCCATCCCGCACCGTTTCTCAATGACGAGGAAATCTCGCTCCCCGGCGTGTTTCCGCTGGGCGTCGCGCCCACATCCATCTACGAAGAAGTGACTCTCGAGCTCACCGCAAGAGATCACCTGGCCCTTTACACCGACGGCCTTCTGGAAGCTCGCAATGCCTCGGGCGAGATTTACAGTTTCGAGCGCCTGAAGACCCTGTTCGCTACGCGCCCCAACGCAACGCAGGCCACCGAAGCGGCCGTGAGTTTTGGCCAGGACGACGATATCACTGTGCTCACGCTGACCCGCCTGCCGGCCATCGAGACCACCGCGGCATAACCCAACCAACTGTGAATCGGGCGTTTGCAGGGAGATGATTTTCCCGTGCGAACCTGTGGTTATTCGCCCGGGGATTGAAGCGGAAATCTGTGCCGGACTGCGTAGGTCGATCCGGCTGAGGAGAGATGGCTCTCGTAGAGAAGGAATTTCTGGGCGGTAAAGCGGGGAAATCTGGGTTGGACGCCGACGAGCGATTGGAGATCGCCAAGCTGGCGACCGCGGTTTAAGGCTTTGGAGCGGGCCAGGGTGATGTGGGGGTGGTAGGGGCGGGATTCGGGCTCGAATCCGCAGAGGGCAGTGGCGGAGACGACGCGCAGCTGGAGGGAGATGAGTTGGGGGGTGGGATCGATTGCGGCGTAGAAGATTCCTGCGCGGTCAAAGACGCCGAGTTCGCCGAGGTGGATGGGAACGGGCGGGAAGCGGAACTGGGCGAGGCGGGCGATGAGGCAGAGGTACTGTTCGGGAGTGGTGTTGCCGAGGAATTGGAGAGTGATGTGCCAGGAATCGGGCTCGGACCAGCGGAGGTTGGTGGCTGGGCGCAGACGGGCGATCAGGCTGGATAGGGCAGCTTGAACGGACTCGGCCAGCGGAATGCCGATGAAGAGGCGCATGGGGGTAGTTTAGGGCTTTTGCGGGGTGCTTTCCCAGGCTCCAGGATCGGGCCCTTAAGCATCCGGGCATAAGGTGGGCCTTGGTCCAGCAGATGATATTCGGGAACTTTTGCGCCGGGCATGGAATCCTTACAGGATGAGTCTACGCAAGATCGTCCATGTGGACATGGACGCCTTTTATGCGTCTGTTGAGCAGCGCGACGACCCGCAACTGCGCGGCAAGCCGGTGGTGGTGGCGTGGCTTGGCAACCGGTCTGTGGTTTGTGCGGCGAGCTATGAAGCGCGACGATTCGGGGTGCGCTCGGCCATGCCCGCGCTGCGCGCACAGCGGCTTTGTCCTGAAGCGGTCTTCGTTCCCCCTGACTTTGTTCGTTACCGGGCGGTCTCATGCCAGGCGCGCGAGATTTACAAGCGCCACACCGACCTGATTGAATTGCTCTCGCTCGACGAAGCCTACCTGGATGTAACCGAGAACAAGATGGGGCTGGCCACGGCGACGCGAGTTGCGCGCGCCATACGCGCCCAGATCCGCGAGGAGCTCAACCTGACCGCTTCGGCCGGCGTTGCGCCCAACAAGTTTCTGGCTAAAATCGCCTCGGACTGGCGCAAGCCCGATGGGCTCTTTGTAATCCAGCCGGAAGACGTAGGTGCTTTTCTGCCGCCTCTGCCCGTGGGGCGTTTGCCTGGGGTGGGAAGAGTGACGGAAGCGCGGCTCGAAGAGCTGGGAGTTCGCACGGTGGGCGAGCTGCGCGCGCTGGAACTGGCGGAGCTTGAGGGCCGCTTCGGCCGCCACGGAGTGCGCCTCTCCGAGCTGGCGCGCGGCATCGATCTCAGCCCCGTGGTTCCCGATCGGCCCACGCAATCGGTCTCCGCCGAAGACACGTTCGAACGCGATGTGCCGCTCTCTGAAACCGAACCGCTCATTCGCCGGCTTGCGGAGAAGGCATGGGCCGCATCGCGCCTGGAATCGCGCATCCCGCGCACAGTGGTTCTGAAGCTCAAAACGAGCGAATTCAAAATCCTTACCCGCAGCCACACGCCAGCGTCACCACCCGCCTCCTGCGACGAGCTCACGCGCATCGCGCTGGGGCTTCGGGAACGCGTGAACCTCGGCACCCAGCAGCGATTTCGACTGGTCGGGGTGGGACTGAGCAACTTCAACGGACCCGAGGAAGCCGTCCAGCCCGTTCTGTTCGACTGAGCGAGTAGAATCGCTGATAGATTCAATCACTTGATCCATGCACATTGGGGCGCTATGAAGGCTGAAACACCGGAACAGAAAAAGGCACGGCAGCTCCACCTGGGCAGCAGGTTTACGAGCGCGGTGGATTATGCGCGGCACATTCACATCGAGCGGCGCAAGGGAACCGACATTCCAGCCATGGCGCACCTGCTGGGCGTTGCATCGCTGGTGATCGGCGAAGCTGGACGGGTGGGATTCGCGGTGACTGAAGACATGGTGATTGCGGCCATTCTTCACGATGCCGCGGAGGATCACGGCGGCGAGCCGCGGCTGAGAGACATCGAGCACAACTTCGGCGCCAATGTCGCGCGCATGGTTGAAGGCTTGTCCGACAGTCTGACCGAGGACTCCGGCAATAAGGCGCCATGGGAGGAGCGCAAGAAGGCATACATCGCACGCCTTCGCAGCGAGCCGAAGGACGTTCAACTTATCTCGGCGGCCGACAAGCTTTACAACGCGCGATCGATACTGGACGACTATCGCGCGGTGGGGCCGGAGGTTTGGAAGCGATTCAAGCGCGGCCGCAAAGAACAGATCTGGTATTTCGATACCGTGCTGGAAGTTTTCATATCATCGGGCGAGAACAGCCTTGTGAATGAACTGGGGCGCGTGGTGGCTGAACTCAAGCGCATCTCAGCGCATGAAGAGCCGTGATACGAAACTCGCTGAAACCTGCTAGCGCGGAATCTGCACGGTTCCCACTACCGAAAACTCCTTCGATTGCACACCCTGCGCGGCGTCTCCATCGGGCTCGGATCCGCCAACGCTCACTTGATAGCGTCCGGCGGATACAGCGCGAACGCCCTTGTCGTCCACTCCTGAAAGTGCGCGTGGATCGAGCCTGAAGGTAACATGTTTTGTCTCGCCGGCGTTCAGGTTGAGGCGCTCGAATCCCACTAGCGCCAGCCGCGGCGAAATGGCGGTCTGGGGCGGCTTCAAATAAAGCTCCGCAACTTCGTCTCCGGCCGCTGTGCCGGTATTCCTCACATCCGCTTCAACCACGAGCGTTTCCCCGGCGCGCAGTTTGGCGCTGGAGAGCTTCACATGCGAATAAGCAAACGCGGTGTAGTTCAGGCCATCGCCGAATGCATAGAGCGGCTTGCCCTTGAAGTAACGATACGTGCGTCCGGCCATTGAATAATCGTCAAACGCGGGCAACTGGTCGATGCCGGTGTAGACGGTGACCGGCAGACGCCCGGCGGGATTGTTTTTTCCGCTCAGCGTCTCGGCGATAGCCTGGCCTCCGGCCTGGCCCGGATACCAGGCCTCGAGAATAGCCTTGGCGTTTTGCTGCGCCCAGTTCACCGCCAATGCGCTTCCGTTCAGCAGCACGACCACCATCGGCTTGCCGGTTTTCGCAATGGATTCGATCAGCTCTTCCTGAACGTCGGGTAGAACAATATCGGTGCGGTCGCCGCCGGAGAAGCCTTTGATACTGACGTTCATCTCTTCACCCTCAAGGCGCGAGGTGATTCCCACAAAGGCCAACACGACATTGGCTTTCTTTGCGGCGGCCACAGCCTCATCCTGTAACAGCTCATGGCGCGGACTCCACTCAAACGAAATTCCGCCGCCCGCGATTTTTCCGCTCTGCACATACTCAATGCGTATGGCGTGCGGATTGGTGTCTGCGAAGGGAATCGCGAAGTGCTCCAGGCCGCCGAAGTTCCTGCCGCTGGGAGGGAGTTTCTCAGTTCCCTGTGCATCGGGAACAACCGGCTCCAGCGTTTTGCCGTCGAAATAGATGGCAAACTTCAGCTTGCCCCCGCATGGATAGCAGTATGGAAGGCGAATCTGAAAGTTGTCTGTCTCGGCGACTGGAGCGGCTATGGTTCCAGTCCAGCGCACCGCGAAGCTCGACGCCGCGGTGTCTGCAGAGAGGCTGGGCACTGGATTTGCGAAGGACCAGTCGAAATCGATCTCCTTGTCTACGCGGGTCATGGCCGGCGCGCCCTCGAATCCGGGTCCCGCAAAGTATTCCGCCGTCAGCCCGTCCACGCTCGCATCTCCTGCCGTGCGCAGAATGGTGCGCGGCACCGGCACTGCGCCGCCCATGGTGTACGGCGATCCTTCGGAATAGAGCACGTGACCTGCGCCGAATTCATTGACGATGCCATCGATCGGCAGGATCGGCTGGAGGGGGATGGCGTTGTAGTTGCCCTCGAGCGCGATCCGCGAAGCGGCCAGCGGTCCGATGACCGCAATGGTCTGGCTTCCATCTGTCTTCAGCGGCAGGAAGTGGCCGTCGTTTTTCAGGAGCACCATCGACTCGCGCGATGCCCGCAGCGCCAGAGCCGCATTCTCAGGAGAATTGACCACGCTGAACGGTATGGAGGAGAATGGCACTTTTTGCGGCGGATCAAACATGCCCAGCCGCATGCGCGCCGTGAACAAGCGCTTCACCGCAACATCGAGTTCGGCCACGGGGATCAGATTGTGATGCACCGCATCGGTAAGCGCAAGGTACGATGTTCCGCAGTCGGTATCCGTTCCGGCCTCGATCCCTGCCGCCGAACCGGTCTCATGACTGGTGGAGTAATGATGGCCGTTCTTTGCCGAGAAATCGTCGATCGCATCGCAGTCGGAGGTGACATAGCCCTGGAAACCCCAATCCTCGCGCAGAATCTGCTGAAGCAGCATCTTGTTGGCGCAATCCGGCGCATGGTCGACGGAGTTATAGGCGCACATGATGGAGTCTGCTTTGCCTTCCGTAATCAGGGCTCGAAACGCGGGAAGATAGGTGTCCCACAAGTCGTGCTCGCTGGGTTCGATATCCACCTGGTGCCGCGTAGACTCCGGGCCGCTGTGCACCGCGTAGTGTTTGGGCGTGGCAATAGCGCGTAAGTAATTCGGATCGTCGCCCTGAATGCCTTTCACAAAAGCCGTGCCCAGCGTTGCGGTCAGGAACGGGTCCTCGCCGTAGGTCTCTTGACCGCGTCCCCAGCGCGGATCGCGGAAGATATTGATGTTTGGGGACCAGATGGTGAGCCCAAAGTACCGGTCGTGATTTCCGCGTCGGATGGCGTCGTTGTATTTGGCGCGCGCCTCGGTGGAGATCACGGCGCCGATGCTGTCGAGCAGCGGCGCATCCCAGGTGGCGGCGTTGCCAATGGCCTGCGGAAACATAGTTGCGTAACCGGAGCGCGCAATCCCGTGGAGTCC
The DNA here is from genome assembly GCA_003165095.1 of Acidobacteriaceae bacterium. The sequence continues at coordinate 7,036 of PLSH01000169.1, read as the reverse complement.
CTCGTTCCACCAGTTATAAGCGGGCACGTCGAGGCGCGGAATGGGCGCAGCGCGGTCAATCACCTGTGAGACCTTCTCCTCCAGCGTCATCCGGGAAACCAGGTCGTCAACCCGTTGCGGAATGGGCAGCGCCGGGTCGCGAAACGGCATGGCAGCGGCGGCCTTGATCTGCTCCTCGGTGGGCTGCGGAAGCTGTGGCTGAGCGGGTATCTGGGCCCAGCCTAAAAAAGGCGTAAGGATTGCAATAACGATGCCGGCAACCTGTGTGCGCATAGGCTAATCTCCAGACAGCCCATATTAAGGTCTCCGCAACGGAGTAGACAACCTGGCAGGTAGGCAGGCAGCGGGTGGTTTGAAGAGACTCTTCCACGGAGGTTGAAGCCTGGATCAGTCTTGCAGGGTTGATGTACGGTCTGAAAGCCGTACCATTACGCCGGCCCGCTGAAGGGAAGCGGGAAAGGCAACAGGATCCCGCAAAAGCCGCAGGACTAGCTCACCTAAATGCTTGCAGTCATAGTAGAATGACGAGCAACAAAGAAACTACGTTTCCCGGCCGGCCCAGCATTCCTCCCTCGGGCCGCCAGTTTGTTAGCGATTTTAGCCAGACTTGGCACATTGGTTATTTGGCTGCGCCCTGAACCTTTCTCGAACATGCTTTTCAAGTTGTCAGGGAGGTTCGCCATCGAGAGCACGCACGATGTCCGACCCTTGCTGCAGAAGAAAAGGGAGAGCCATCGTTTTCCGCTGGGAAAGGCGCAGAGTTTCCGGCGGATCGTTCCCCAGAATGCGATTCTTGAATTGCCATGCTATAACGCCATTACGCCGCGCAGATCACCCCTGAAGAGGAAGTTGCTTCCGACGGCGACGGTAAGAACAATTGACGGCGAGAACCGTTCGCAATCTCGCTGCGGTCGGCGCATGCACGCTCCGGCGAATGGCTTGGTGCGCGTCTGCATCCTGACCATTCTGCTGCTGTCAGCCTGCTTGCTCGACGCCCAGGAATACAATTTCCGCTACTTCGGCATTCCGGACGGACTCAGCAACCTGGCCGTCCGCAGCGTGTATCAGGACCAGGTCGGCTTCATCTGGGTGAACACGGAAGGGGGCCTGTACCGCTTCGACGGCGACCGCTTCCAGTTGTTTGGGGCCGAGCAGGGCATTCCGCCTATCCTGAATACGGCCTTCGGCGATGCGCCTGACGGCTCGCTGCTGGTGGGCGGGAACTTCGGTCTTTTCCGTTTGTCGGGCAACCATTTCGAAAAGGTTTCCGGTCCCTTCAAGACGGTTGATTGGGTCCAGGGCATTCAGTCCGACGGCCACGGCCACACTTATCTGGCGACGGATGTCGGCCTCGTCGAGCTCTCCGCCGCGCCGCGCCGGACAGAATTTGCCCAGCGCGTGATTCCGAGTCCGCCGGGAACGTCTGGAGGCGGCGCCTACTCGGTGCTGCTGGACGGCAAGACCATCTGGTACGGGTGCGGCGGTGAAATCTGCCGCATCGACGATCACGGCACTTCGGTTCTGGGGCAGGAAAGCGGCCTTCCTGAGCAGGAGTGGGAGGCTATCCTCAAGGACCGTGACGGAAACATGTGGGTACGCGGCAACGAAGTGGGTATTCTGGAGCGTCCGGCCGGCCAGCAACTGTTCAAAAAGCCGGACTCGCCATTGGTTGCAACCGCGCTGAGCGGAATTCCCACGCTCGATTCGGATGGGCGGGTCATGCTTACTTCGCCCAACGGGCTGCTGGTCTCCACCCCGTTTGGATGGCACAAGATCGACCGCACGGCGGGGCTGCGCGGCACTGTGTACTCGGTATTTGAAGACCGCCAGCATTCTCTGTGGATCGGGCTGGCGGGACGCGGCCTGGCACAGTGGCGCGGCCATGGCCAATGGGAAACCTACTCGGCGGATACCGGGCTTGGCAGCGACGTGGTTTACGAGATTCTGCCTCGTCCCGATGGCTCGGTATTGACCGCGACCGAGGCCGGCATTTATCGCGGAGTGAGACGCGGATTCGGCTACGAGTGGAGCCAGCTGGCCCCGCTGGCCAACTTCCCGCTGCACAGCCTGCAAATAGGTCCGGAAGGCGATCTGTGGGTGGGAACCCAGCGCCGCGGCGTGGCGCGAGTACAACTGGGTTCGGGCGCCGTGGAGTGGTTTGGCAAGGAGAGGGGCCTGGCGGGAACGGCCGCTTACTCCATCCGTTTCGATAGCGAACATCGACTTTGGGCCGCCACGGAAGCAGGCCTATTTGTGGCGCAGCCTCCCTACAACGAGTTTTCGCACATCGCAGGACTTCCGCAAACCCGGTTCTGGAGCGTGGCCCAAGGCGTCGACGGCGTGATCTGGGCGGGCGGGGACGCAGGACTTTTTGAGTTGGTCGGCGGCCGCTGGCGCACCTGGACCCAGGCCAACGGCCTCAGCAACCAAGCCGTGCTTTCGCTCGGCGTTGCTCCGGATGGCGTGGTCTGGGTTGGCTACCGTTTTGGCGGCGGCATTGACCGCATTCATCCCACGCCCACCGGAATCTCCATCGAAAAGGGCGTGCAGCGACCCGGCACCACCGGCATTGTCTACTTTCTCGATTTCGATTCCGAAGGCCATCTTTGGGCGGGGACCGACCGCGGCATCGATGTGTGGAATGGCTCCCGCTGGAGCCACTACGACGTCAGCGACGGCCTTGCCTGGGACGATTGCGACCTGAACTCCTTTGCCCAGGATCCCACCACCGGCGCCTACTGGATCGGAACCAGCGGCGGACTCTCCCACTTCACTCCCCGGCCTCATGCCTCGATCAATATCCCCGCGCAAGTGGTCTTCACGCGCCTGCTGATGGGACAGACTGACATCTCGGCCCTCCGCAATCCTTCTTTTGGCATCGATTCAAACTCGCTCACCACCCAGTTCTCCGCCCTCAATCTCGGGGGGCAAAATGAGGTCGTATTCCGTTACCGGCTTTCCGCCAACGATGCATGGACCGAAACGACGCAGCATGAACTCCAATTCGTCGGCCTGGCCCCCGGGAATTACCGGTTTGAAGTGGAAGCGGGCGACGGCCTCGGCGCCTGGAGCGGCCACCCCGCGGAGTACGGCTTCACGATCCTCGCGCCCTGGTATCGCACCTGGTGGTTCATCGTTCTGTGCGTGATCGTCCCCCTGCTCGTGATCCTGGCCGTGTTGCGCTGGCGGGTGGTACTGGCCCGCGCCAGGGAACGCCAGCTGGTGCGCCTGGTGAGAGAGAAAACCGCCGATCTGGAACGGGCCAATGCAGAGCTGGTGCGCCTCTCCTCAACCGATTCGCTCACCGGCCTGGCCAACCGCCGGCTGTTCGATCAGACACTCGCGCACGAGTGTGCTCATGTTCGCCGATCGACAAAGCCGCTGTCGCTGATCATCTTCGATGTCGACCACTTCAAGGCTCTCAACGACTCGCTCGGTCACCAGCGCGGCGATGTTTGCCTGGCGCTACTGGCGGGCGAGATGAATCGCATAGCCCGCCGCTCTCTCGACCTGGCGGCCCGCATCGGCGGTGAAGAGTTTGCCATGATCCTGCCCAATACGGGCATTGAAGGCGCCCGCCAGATCGCGGAAAAAGTCCGTGTCTCTTTTGCGGCGCTCAACGTGCTCCACCCCGCTTCGCCGATCGCTTCGATCCTCACCGTCAGCGCAGGAGTGGCCAGCACGACAGACGAACAGAGCAGCCCTGAGGGGCTGATCGCCGCCGCTGACCGCGCACTCTACATCGCCAAGCACCAGGGGCGAAACCGCGTCATCACCGCACCCTCGGAATCGGTTGAGAACGCCGGCGCATCACTCTAATCGCAGCGTAATATTCCGAAATCGCCAGGACAACAGACCGGTTTACGAATGCCGGAGATTTGACCCCTCCTTGAGAGGTTGGGTATAGTAAACTCATGAGATTTCGCTCGTCAGGATTGGCGGTTGGCGCGTGTTGTTGCGCGAGACGCCGGTCTTGCGGGTGAGTGATTCAACGCTCAGACGATTTCCCCAAAGGCCGCGTGGCAGCAGACTGCCGACGCGGCTTTCGTGTCTCTGGAGCGATTACGGAGCGATGAAAGTACTTCTCAAAGTGCGGCGCGTTATGCCTGCCTCCCGGCGGGCCGGTTGTTGTTGTAGCCGCTGATTCCATTTTCCATCCCCATTCAGTTTTGCGGTACGCGAGAGGGCCGCAGGTCCAGCCTGGCGACCGCGCTCTCATCCAGCCCAGCTTGTAGGAACGGGCGCAGCAGATTCATTCAGGAGGCGCAGGTGACACGTTCGGGAAGGTTGCAACGATTCATTCTGGTTTTACTGGCAGGCATGTTCGCCGCCGCGGCCCATGGGCAGATTGTGGGCGCAACACTGAGCGGGACCGTGCACGACTCGACCGGCGCTGCGCTCAGCGGCGCCACGGTGACCGTGAAACAGCTCGAAACCGGAGCCACGCGAACGCTGAAGACCGGCGCCGACGGACGCTACGCTGCGCCGAGCGTGCCGGTGGGCAGCTACACCGTGACGGCTTCGCACGAAGGCTTCGCGGCCCAGGAACGGACGGGAATCTCGCTGGTGGTGGCCGAGAGCCTGGTCGTCGATTTCCAACTGGGAGTGGACACTGTCCGCCAGGAAGTGCTGGTGGAGGCCGAGGTGTCCGGGGTCAACACCACGTCGCAGCAAACGTCGGGGCTGATTGACGAGCATGCGGTGAAAGAGCTGCCACTGAACGGGCGCAGCTATGACGAGTTGCTGACGCTGAATCCGGCCACTGTGAATTACAGCGGGGAACGTTCGGGCGGCGTCGGTACGTCGAACTCATCGGTGGGCAACATGTTTTCAGTCAGCGGGCGGCGTCCACAAGATAATCTGTTTCTGCTGAACGGCATTGAGTACACAGGCGCATCGCTGATCAACGTGACGCCGGGCGGCACCAGCGGCCAGTTGCTGGGAGTGGATGCGGTACGCGAGTTCAACGTGGTGACAGACACCTACGGCGCCAGCTACGGCAAGCGCGACGGCGCGCAGGTGAGCATCGTGACCACCTCCGGCACCAACAGTCTGCATGGCACGGTATTTGAATTTCTGCGCAACAGCGCTCTCGATGCGCGCAACTACTTTGACCAGGCGGCGATTCCGGAGTTCCAGCGCAACCAGTTTGGCGCGTCGCTGGGCGGCCCGGTGAAGAAGGACAAGCTGTTTCTCTTCGGCAACTACGAAGGCTTCAGGCAAAACTGGGGGCTGAGCGCGGTGACGCTGGTTCCCGATAACGAGGCGCGGCAGGGCTATCTGCCCAACTCGTCGGGAGGGGAGACGAATGTGGGCGTCAACGCAGCGGTTGCCCCGCTGCTGAATCTTTGGCCGGCCGAGAACGGGCCAGACCTGGGCGGCGGCATCGCGGAGGCGTTCAGCCATCCCCCGCAACACATAAGGGAGGACTTCGGCACCACGCGGTTCGACGATAACCTGGGCAGCAAGGATCTGCTCTTCGCCGCCTACACCGTTGACGACAGCGCGGCCGCCACGCCGTCTGCCAATCCGCTGAGCCTGGTGAACGAGAGCCTGCGCGAGCAGGTAAGCAGCGTGCAGGAGCAGCACGTTATTTCGCCGTCGCTTCTGAACACCGCGCGGTTCGGCTACTCTCGCGCCAGCTACTTCTTTACCGGGTACACGCCGGTGAGCGAGACCGGTTGGGTGTCAGGCGAGCAGATTGGGGCCATCGTGATCAGCGGCAGCACAGCTTCAAACGGGGCGTCGGCCATCACCACAGCGGGGACCAACGTGGGCAGCAACAACAAGACGGCGCGCAACCTGTTCACGGTGGACGACCACGTTTACCGGTCGCACGGGCGCAACCAGGTGGAGGCCGGCGCCTGGCTGCAGCGGGTGCAATCGAACGACCTGCTGGCGCAGGACCAGTTCGGGCAGGCTTCGTTCAGCACGCTCACGACGTTCCTGCAAGGTACGGTGGCCACTTTCACAGTGGTGCCTTCGCCTACCGAGCTGGGCTGGCGTTCGCTGGAAGGGGCGGCGTTCATCGAGGACACGATCAAGGTGACGCCGCGGCTCGAGGTGCGAGCCGGCTTCCGCTCGGAGTCAACAAACGGATGGAACGAGGCGCAGGGCCGGGCCTCGAATTACGACCTCGTCGACGGCGTGCTGCAAACCCAGCCGGTGGTGGGCAATTCGGCGCTGGCCGTGAATCGCGCAGAGTTTCTGCCCGAGCCGCGCGTGGGCTTTGCATGGAATGTGTGGGGCAACGGCAAAACCGCCGTGCGCGGAGGATTTGGGCTCTATCACGGCCTTTTGGATACCCTTGACTACCGGCTGGACCAGACCGCGCCTTTCAACACTGCCGAATCCATCAAGAAAATCGCGGTGTCGAAGCTGAATATCACGCCTGGAACGCCGCCGCCGGCCGGCACGCTGGTTTCGCCGAGCAACGTGCAGCCGGATATTTCCACTCCCGCGGTGTTGACCTGGAGCCTGCGCATCGAGCAGGAGATTGCGCCCAGAACCACGCTGACGGCGGGCTATGTGGGCTGGCACAGCTACCACCAAATTCTTTCTGAGGACATGAACGAGCCAGTGCCGCTTTACACTTCGGCCGGCGCGCCGTATTACACCAGCGGCGAAACGGACGCGAATCCGGCCCTGGCCAACTCGACTTCGTGGGTTTCGCAGGGCGTGGGTCTTTACAACGCTTTCGAACTGGACCTGCGGCGCAGCTTCGGAAGCGGCTTCCAGTTCCGCGGAAATTACACTTACTCGAAGAATCTCGACGACGGTTCGGCGTGGAACACCAGCGTAAGCGGGAATACGCCGGCGTTTGTCGAGTTTCCGCTCGATCCCAAGCTGGATTGGGGTCCGGCGGCAACGGACGTGCGCCAGGGAGCGTCAATCAACGGAAGCTACGAACTGCCGTTCGGGCCCGAGAAGCGGCTGTTGAATCACGCTTCAACTCCGGTGAACATTGTGGCCTCAGGCTGGACCGCAAGCGCCATCCTGGGTGTGCAGACAGGGTTCCCGTTCACGCCGCAACTGG
>PLSH01000105.1 GCA_003165095.1 Acidobacteriaceae bacterium | reverse complement strand
GGCAATTACGCTCCAATTGAGGGTATTTGTCAAATTGTCAGGAGCCGGGCTCATTCTGTTCGCAACCCCCGCAATCGCTCAGTTTCGTTCCTGCATCAGCGTTCCTTCTGCGCCACAGGAATTCGATAGATGTTTATGCTGATTGGAGCGACGGAAAGCAACTGCGTCGCTCCGCCGATGGCGATTTCCTTCAACTCCACCTGCGGCGGTTGGCCAACGCGGTCGACGGCATCGAGATCCTTCCCGGTGATCTGCCACAAAGTGGACGGTTCCGCGAGCCGAATACCTAAAACATCAAGTTTAAGCTGATGCACGGAGTCCGTCGCATTCACGATTGCCACCGTTAGGAACCTGTGGTCCGCCGTAAGAGCCGCAAACACATCGAGCGGGTATGTTGGGCTGCCAGAACTTACCTTTGGCTGATCAGGGCTCGGAGGATACTTCGGCGCGGGTTGGGGCGAGTTGCCTGCAACCGCGACCGGGATGCTGCCCGGGAAGTTGTTACTATATGCCTTGAACGCGAGTCCCAGCGTATTCAAGGTCGAAGCGGTGCGGTTAAAGTCGAGTGTCGAAGTACCCATGGTGTGCGCCGCCATAGTAATTGAGTCGGTGTGACGGAGCATCTCGTTGAAGATCATTGCGTAGGCGAGAGCGGCCTTGAGCGAGGCGGGCCGGCCAAAGCCGCCCCCAAAGTAGGCATACTCGTCGACAGAGAGGAATGGCTTCTTGTCGAGCATGACCGGGAATCGCTGCTGGTATCCGTGCCATTCTTCGGCCTTCGAGCGCACAATGTTGGCGGGATAGCGCGCGTACTCGAGCGTGGTCTGATCCACCTTCACGTTGGCGTGGTCGTTGGACTCGTCGGGGCCGAGGTTCCTGGCTTTTTCAAGGTCGTAACGAACGCCGGGTGACGCATACCAGTGCTCGGCCATGCCGTCGAAGTTTCCCCAGCAGTTCTTGAGGAAACCGCCGGTCCAGTCGAAGTCGCTGCCATAGGCGGAAGCGAGATTGCCTACGTACTTTGAGCGCAGCGGGCCTGGAACGTTGCCGTCTTCGAGTATTTCGCCCGAGGCGATGAGGATGATGGTCGAGTCGACCCTGCGCATGGCTTTGGCAAAATCGTTGTGCTTGATCATGAAGTACTTGAGATCGGTGCGGCCGATTTGCCATGAGCCCCAGGGCTCGTTGCCGATATTCCAGAACTTGATGTAGTAAGGCTCAGGGTGGCCGTTTTTGGCGCGCAGGGCTCCCATGCGGGTTGTGACCGCACCGTTCATATACTCGACCTGCTCGGCCGCGGAGTGGGCGTCGCCGAGCCCGGCATTGACGCTGATATATGGCTCGACGCCGATGAGCTTACAGAACTCGGCGAACTCGTCCATGCCGAGGTCGTTGGTCTGCATCTGGTTCCAGGCGAAGTCCCATTCGGGCTGGCGCTGGTCGGGATCGCCGATGGCATCGTACCAGGTGTAGTTGGACGTGTAATTGCCGCCAAACCGCCAGAATCCCGACTTAATCTGACGAATGAGCGCGATCGTGTCAGGCCGAAAGCCGTGAATATTGTCGGCGGGCATTAGTGAAACGGCGCCGATGTGGAAGGTTCCGCTTCCCTTACCGGTGATTTCAAGTGCTGCATCCTCTGAGTCAGCGTTTGCCGTAAAGCCGAGCGGGACCTTCCGGTATTCACCGGTCAGTACGGGAATGGCGATGGTCTGCCGGTCATTCTCGCCGGAGCCCCAGACGAGCACGACAGTGATCTTGACGCCGGACGTGCCGCTCATCCAGATGCGACCTGTGTACTGCTTGCCTTTGACGAGAGCAAGACCGGGCTGCCGGATGCCGTGCGGAGTTGTCGCGTCCAACGCGATACGCGGGCTCTGGTCCCCGACAAAGGGTTTTTTGTTGTCCATCGTCACGACTCCATCGCCGCCGACGGGGCGCCATTTGCGAGTCTGCATGCCGGGAAAGCCACCCTGGCGGCCAGCTGCGGGTTGTGGGTCTTTGGAGACGATGGGGAAATAGAATTTGCGGTCGTCGAGCATCTCCGCCCAGAGAGGACCGTACATGGTTTTGCCAATGTGTTCAATGAACATGCCAAAGACGTAGTTCGAGACTGGAGGGGCGGTCTGGCTCGCGTCGATGGTTGCGGCGATTGGTTGTGGAACTGTGGCGGAGTTCTGGGCAACGGATGCCGCGCATCCGAGGCAGAGGGTTAGGCCGGCGAGCAATGCGATCTGGTGATTCATCGAGTTCACCTGTCCTTCTCATTCGAGCGAAGGAAGAAAGCGTCCTTCGCGATTACTTGCAGCCCTTCTTGTCAAAACACAGGCTCTGGCTGAAGAACGGCAAGACGTGATTCTGGAAGCGATCGGCCACTGCGCTGGTGTGAGTGCCTTTATAGATCTCGAAACCGTTGGCAATTCCGTAGTTGTCGAGGAGGGTGTGGAGCTTGATAGCGTCGAAGCGCAGGCCGTCCTGGTCTCCGACGTCCATGAATATGCCCCGGTATTGCTTGAGATTGCCAATGTACTGATCGACAAATGCCAGGGGCGAGTTTGCCGCGAACTTGGCCAGGATTTCCGGCTGCGGAACGCCGTCCTTCATCGGCAGATCGAAATAAAGAGGCGGGTTCTTGGGATCGGGCGCCCAGGCGGCCGCCGTAGCAAACTGTGCCGCGCCGAAGCCCGGTGATTGGGCTGCCAGCTCGGCCGGCGACTTTGCCCCGGCAGCCTTCTTCTCATTGACGATTGCTCTTTCCTTCATCTGGTCGGTGAGCGAGCCGCCGCCGCCCATCGGCGACATACAACAGGGGCTCATGACGTAGAGCGAAGCAAAGACATCGGAGTGCTTCATACCAATTCGAGACGCGCCGTAGCCGCCCATGGAGTGGCCCACCAGACCTCGGCTCGTGCGCTCTGGAATTGTCCGGTAATGCGCATCTATATAGGCGACAACATCGCGCGCGATGAAATTCTCGAAATCGCCCGTGGTGATCGAGCTTGAATACATCGAGCCGTTGTAGATGGTCTTGGAGTCGGGCAGCACCACAATCATCTCCTTGGCGCCCTGTGCGAATGCGCCTTCAATGGTCTGCGGCACATGAATCTCGTGGGTCCACTGCTCGGCCCCAATGGAGTAGCCGTGGAGCGCGTAGACCACCGGATAGCGGCGATGCTTGTCCTTGGTGTAGCTGGGTGGCAAAAAAACGATTACTTCACGGTCAACAGCATCCCCCTCCAGGTTGCCTTCCAGCCACGTTCCGTGGATCTTGATGTGCTCAACCGTGACCGGCTTTGCGTCCGTCACTACCGCCGGGACCTCGGTTTGTACTTGCGCCTGAATGCCGACGCCCAAATTCGCAAGAAGAGCCAGCGCCATCACCACCGGCAGTTTTCTGTTCATCACGCCACCTCTCTCGAGACCACCCAACTATACTCAGTCGATTTCTGGACCGACAAGTGAATTAAATCGGTTTATTCCAATCGACGAGTTCGATCAACAGAAAGCCGCAATGAGAACGGAGTTTTACTGTTCAAGCGACGCTCAAATCACGTCCCTCTCATCGTTTATTTCAAGCAACTCCGCCGGGGCAAAGGGCTCCCGGTGCTCGAGTTCAGATTCTTGCACAACAGATTCAGCCGAACCCACTTTGAGCTCCCTGCCGGCATGCGTTAGGGGTGACGATCCCAGCGCCGCAAAAAGCGCGATAAGCATGATCGGTACAAAAACTCCCATGTCGTCTGGAACGCTTCTGGATTGACGCTAAATCGCCGAGTATGAAATCCATAGGCTCCACTCGGCCTAGAAGGGCCTGCCGATTCAGCGATCGTCGATCCGGTCGGAAACTAGTTGCCGGCAGGTACAGCAGGAATCCCGGACGCTGGCCGACTTTGCGGGAAGTATGCGGACCGAACACCCCAACAAAAGCTTGCCACACTCAACGTGTTGGGACTGGACCTCGCCCTCGCCGGCGCACTGAGCGTGAGAGAAGGAATCCCTGGCTCTTGTCAGGAAGAGCGCGGGGATTCGCCTTTCACTTGCCTCCCAGTGTCACGACGAACTGGCCGCGGCCCTCGAACTCGAACCATGAGATATCGCCGTCGGTTTCGGTTCGGAGCGCCACGGGTTTGCCGTCAGCCGTGGTGACCTTGACCGGCATGGTCAGTCCCTTGAAGGTAAGCGTGTTCTGTCCGTAGGCGTGAATGTGATACCGCGTACTCTCGACCGACTCGAGGCGGACGCTGCTGGCGATGAGCCGGGCGTTCGGTCCTGAGCCAGTTCGTGGAGCAGTGGACGTAGCGTCGGGTGTCATCTCGACTTCAATCTTGTTCACGCCCTTGACGATGCGGTTCTCGGGAATCTGCAAGGTGCCTTCGAGCGGCTGGCCGTTGACCACGACGCGGGAGATGGTTCCCTGGCCGCGGTAGGTGATGTCGAGCAATCCTCCACCATATTCATAATGATCGATGCTTTCGAGATAGCGTGTGCCGCGAACGGCGACGCCAAAGGGCAGGCGGCGCAGCCCGAGGTTAGTGACCGCCGATAGCCATGGCGCGATCGAGAAGACGATGGGACGGACATCGTGATACATGTCACCGTCGGTCATGTCCACGATCTCGGGTATGGTGCCAGGCATGGGAAGGTACCTGCCCGGACGCGCACTCTGCGGCACGAGGTAGTCGAGCGCAGCCATCACTTCGTCTTCGTTGTGGAGTTCGGTGTCGAGTGAAGTGAGCACGGCGGCGTAACCTGAGATGAACATGCCGCCCGGTCTGCTCTTCAAGTCCTGTACAAGCGACTGCTCATAGCGGCGGAAGTTCTTCGGCTGGAAGGGCCGGAACATGGGCAACGACAGGCTCCACTGATAGTCGGTCGTGTCCATCCCGAAGGGCTTGGCCTCGACTACGTCGCCCTTGTCGGTGATGAGTTCGCCGTAGTCGGGCAGCGGGTTGGGATTCTTGTAGAACGGCTCCATGTGAAGCTCGAGCGCCTTAGCCTTCTTCAAATAGAGGTCGGCCTTCTCGCCGCTCTCCATCGCCGACATCATGTAGTAGCAAGCGAGATTGAGGCTGTTGATGTAAACGTCGTAGCTCTTGCGGATGAGGCGGCCTTCGTAGAGTGAGTTCTGCGGAACCTCGGCAGCACCGGTGGCTGCATCGTAGGCGTCATCGTAACTCCCGCTCATGGCGGATTCGCCGTGGTAGTAGCGGAAGAAGAGTCCGCGGCTCTGGTCGAAGGTATAACGTTCGAGCCAGTCCATCGCGTCCTCCATGGACTTGATGTACTCGCCCTTGGTGAACGTGTCGTCGCCGGTGGCCCCCCAGTAGAGGAAGGCCGGCCAGACGACGTAGAAGAGTCCGTCTTCTTCGCGCTTGGTGATGGGACCGGCCATGAGTTGTCCGAAGAAGTGTCCGGCGGGTTCATCGGCGCTGGTGTTGGGGTTCAGCAAGGCAAACTGTGCCTGCCACTGCGCGGGAAGCAGCCATCCGGACTGCGCGAGATGCGCGGTGTTCATCCCGCCGTCGCGGAACCACAGCAGGTAGTAGATGAACTGGGTGGTGGAGCGCATGAAGCCGTGCTCATCCTGCATGGAGAGTGCGATGCGCCGGTTGAGGTCGAGCAGCTTCTGCATCTCGGGACGGCCCTTGAGCCGGAAGCGTCCGGCGTCGAGCGCGGCGGCGATCTTGCGCTCGTTGGCGGCGAGGGTTGCGTCGATGCCATCGGCGAGGACGCGCGAGGCTACGTCGCGAATCTGCTCCTTCTGCAATTCGGCGGCGATGGCGATGGGCTGTCCGGCCTTGAGGTGCGCGCGAGCGTAGGTAGGCCGGCCTTCATCGAGCGCGTGCTGATGCTGCAGGACACCGTCTCCAGCACCGAGCAGGACGACTTGGTCGAAGACGTATCCTCGATCGGGATGGCTGACGTGGAAGACCTTGGGCGAGCGCTCGATCACNNTGGTCTTCCTTGGCGCTCTTGAAATCGACGACGCCATCCTTCTCAAGCCAGAGCAGCACGATGGGCTGGTCGTAGACCTGCGCGATGTGGAGCGACTGTCCCTTGTAGCGCAGCACGGAGTGGAAGGGATCGTAATCGCAGGCAATGAAATCGGCGGCGGCGAGATCGGGGAAGACGATGCGCTCGAACACATCAGAGTGGTCGTCGCGGTTGGAGAAGTTGCGGTCGCGGTAGCTCATGGACTTGCCGGCCTGGGGCGAGATCCAGAGCTGCAGCCTTCCGCGATCGATGACGTACTCGATGCGGATCCCCATGCGGTTCTGCATGAGGACGAACCTCTCGGGATACTTCACCCCATACTGCGAGGCGTTGAAAATTGGCGTGGTGTCATCGACCAGGTCGCTGGGAGGCACCTGCGCCGGAGCGGGGAACAAAAAGAACAGGCAACAGAAGACAGCAGCAATGAGTCGATTCATCGCGACCTCAGGAGTGACGTTCCGAGAACGAGTAAAAGGATAGAATCTTAGGCGGCTCCCGCCAACACGGATTCGCAGCGGCGTTTTCGCTGGCGTACAACGACCGGCTCGTGACGGCCCCTCAATCCATTCCCATCTGGAATCTCCTTGTGCCCCACATCCGCCGTGGTCAGCAGATGTGGGGCAACTCCTACTTCTTCGGCACCACGAACAGCGTGATCGACATCGCCGGGAAGATCACATTCCTGATGCTGCTCGTGTCCGCCCATGCGGCTATTGCCACATCCGGCAGCATTTTGATGGCCGACAGATCCGCGTTGCTGAACTGATACACGCTGGCCTTGCGCGCCGTCAGATGGGCCAGCACAACGTCACTTTTCAGGTCGCCAAAGCTCTTGTTGATCACCATCACTGTGACCACGTTGTCCTTACGCTGCGCTGCGTAGATGGAGAGCTTCGCCTGGTCGTCCGTGGTTGCCTTCAGACTCATATCGCCAAACTCGCCACCAGCGTTGTCATAGTTGCGGAAGATTTTGAAGGCCATCATGCCCGGAACCTGCGTCCGGGAATCCGGAGGTCCCCAAACGGTGCCCACATCCAGTCCTTCGCGGCCGAAGATGCCCAGGATGTCCGCCTGCGCGACGGCTCCGCTGATGTGCTCCTGCGCGCCCCAGTTGTATTCCGTGATGGCCGTCTTCGTGCCGGGATAGTTGGCTGCGATCCACGACTTCATGCGACGGATGATCTGAGGCGCCAGCAGCCTGGGGGTCTTGCTGGTGTCCTCCGGATCGGTCAGCCTGGGATCCGTGTAGGTCGGATCCCAGAAGGCGCGCGTCGAATCGATCGTTGCCCGCTGCGAATCCGTTGTGCCCGCAGGATTGAAGCCGGCGTTGTTCGCCACAAAGTACGTGTGCAGGTCGAGATAATCAAGGAGGCGGCGATGCTGCGGATCGGCATCCTGCGCCGCCTTGAACTGCCGCAGGTAATATTCGAGGAACGGCACATCGCCGTGAGCCTTGCGGTCCGTCGCATTCCCGTTGAATACGTTGTTCGGCGCCGTTGCCCAGCCGAGCTCAATGTCCTTGCCTGAGTAGAAGTATGAGGGCCAGAAGTCAAGCACCGGCCCAGTCACTTCAGCCGTCGGATCGGCATCCTTGATGGCCCTGGCGATCTTCAGTCCGTTGTTCGTCACCTCATCGTAGGTGAAGGGCAGCGGATGCACATCGCGGTGATTCATGTCCCACCAGATCGGCTCGTTGTCCAGCGCGTACACCGAAACTCCGCCGCTGGCGGCATTGCCGAACTTCTGCACCAGAAACTTCACCCAGTCGCCAACCCAGGCCTCGGTGATGGGCATGTTGCTGTCGTTGGGATCATTGTTGGTGATTTTCGTCTTGTCCGGACGGAGGCCGTTGCCACAGTCGGGCAGCCGCGGATCGGTCTTAGCCTGCTGGCCATATTTGGCCACTGAGAAGCTGCACGAATTGTCGCGTGTGCTGGCCACCCATCCGATCACCGGCACAGTGCAAATCGTTTTGGCCCCGGCGGCCTTGTCCAGCATAAACTGGTCGTTAAAGTCGCCGAACTCAGGATGGTTATGGCTGGCGTTGGCTTTGTTCTCAAAGAACCAGTCGAAGCCCGCGTTGGTGATGTTGAGCTTGTAGTTGTAGCGCGTGGTGGAGTTTCCTCCCCAACGGTCCGAGCCAAGCCGAGCCGACTTCAACGTAACGGGATCCAGGTCATAGGAGTTTGCGCCATAGATCATCGGGTTGATTGCATGCACGGGCACGCCGGCATCCACCAGCAGCGCCGGACCAGTAGCCAACGGCTGCGCCACCAGCGTGATCGTGGCGGTTGCGAATTTGCTCGCGTCCGCCAGGCTGACCACCTTCACCGTCACCGAGGCCGGCGCCGGAAAGGGCGTTATGTACAAGCCCGTTTCGCTGATCTTGCCGAGCGTGCTGTTGCCACCCACAACATCGTTCACCATCCACTTCAGCGCCTTTGCGAACTCGCCCGTGCCGGCGACCGTTGCCGTGAACTGCTTGCCCTCGCCCGGCATGAGCGTCACCGAGGACGGCGTGAGCGTGATCCCCGTAACGGAGCCCGTCTGCGCGGCCTGATCATCGCCAAAGGCAGGTATCGCCATGCACAAGCCCAGCACTACAGTGAGCACGATTGCAATCTTCATCAATCCAGTTACCTCCGTAAAAATCCGATCGTCCACAAAATCCACCGAAGGCCGCGGAAACCGTCGACAANNCGGAAGCTCTTCGCTCGCAACCGCGGCCGGGCACGGATGTCGAGCCAGTGATCGAGATATTGGCCATGGGTCTGTCGAGAGGAGCAGATGTTCTGACCGAGGTCCCGTTCAGTGAGCATGCGGTTGAGGTACACCCGGGCGTCGCGCTGGCCGCCGCGAATCGATTTGCCGAGGTACTTTGCGTTTACTGGTCTCGGGATCGCGGCCGACGCAGATATAGCCACGTGCGCATGCTCGTCGCCGCGAAACAAGAAACGCCCTGTGCAGTTGGAACCGACCGAATATGATTGGTAACGACAAACGCAATTTGCGACTGGAGCCTTCAGCCGACCGGTGGATGCGGTATTCCAGTCGGCATGCCGACTTATTGGTCCCGATTGCCACGGGGCTGATCGGATGTGCCTACCGGATTGCCTTCCCAACACGGCGCGCGGTCGCATACTTTGATTAATATCTATTGCGCATATTCGTAATATCGAATATACTGCATCCTATGCAAGAGACGCTGCGGACATACAAGGCCAGCATCTTCCAGGCTCTGTCCCATCCCANNATCGCCATCCTTGAGGTGTTGCGCGACGGGGAGCTCTCCGCAGGGACCATCCAGGAGAAGCTCGGCGTCGAACAGGCGAACCTGTCCCAGCACCTGGCGATTCTGAGAAGTCGCCAGATTGTGGCGAACCGCAAGGACGGCAACCAAGTCTTCTATTCCATCCGCAATCCGGTGTTAGTGGAGGTTCTCGACGTCATGCGCCGGTACTTCCAGACCAACCTGGCCGCCGCCGTTCAGATGCTCGAGGAAGTGGAATGCGAGGCGTCTGCCCGGTGATTGCTGAGCTTTTCCTGAGCGGAATCATTGTCTGGCTTGCGGGCGCCATGGCCAGTCTGGCCCTCTGGCGCCAACCGGCCGCTGCCCGGCGGGTTGCCTGCGGAGCTGCACTGGCAGGTTCGCTTCTTGATTTAGCCGCTTCGGCGGCCGCCATCTTCAGCTCCAGCCCCATCGTGATCGGCCTCCCCTTCGGCAACCCGGTGTTTACCTGGGCCGTCCGCATTGACCCGCTGGGGTCATATTTCAATGTGACGCTCGCGGCGCTGGCTGCCGCCGTTTCGCTGTATTCTTTCGGATATCTGAGGGAGATGGAAGGACGCCGAAACCTGGGCGCCTTTGGGTTCTTTTTCAACCTGCTGCTGCTGAGCCTGGCGCTGGTCTTTACNNCTGCTGCTGATCGCGTTCCTGGTCCTGGCATCCGCCAGCGGCAGCCTGGATTTCTCCAGTTTCCACCTGCTGGCTTCGCGTATGCCGCCGCTCGAACAGGGCGTCATTTTTCTGCTTTTCCTCGTTGGCTTTGGGGTGAAGGCGGGAGTGGTCCCCCTTCACATCTGGCTTCCTGAAGCCCACCCCGTGTCGCCCAGCAACGTTTCGGCTCTGATGTCGGGGATCGTGATCAAGACCGGCATCTACG
>PLSH01000191.1:669-16799 GCA_003165095.1 Acidobacteriaceae bacterium | reverse complement strand
TCGAGCAACATGCCCATGGTGGTGATCTGGCCGCGTTTGCGGGCCAGGTAGCCGTCCAGACCGTCGGTGATGGAGGCCAGAACAAAAAGAATGGAAGCGGCAATCTCCTGCTCGCCATGTCCCCGCCACGGAAAGTGAGGCGTGAGAATCCATAGCAGAAGCGGAATCATGACGATCCTGCTCATCGTGATGGAGTTGGGCAGGTTCATGCGCCTCGTCCCGGAGATCTGCGAATATAGCGAAACCAGATCAGATGCGCCCAAAGACACATCCCTCAAGTGGCTTTTCTCTTACGAACAAGCCTCGTCCAATGCTCTCACCTCGGGCACTGTTGCTCCGGTTCCGCTCTCAGGTCCATTATTGCACCGGCGCGTGCTCTGCCGCCGCATGCGAGCCTGGAACCCGGTCTGGGCATTGGCTGCGCCGGTTCCCGGACTAAACGAGGTGCGGCGACTCGTGGTTCCCCGTCACTTCCTGAGAGTGGAGACGCTCAAGGGAAATGCGGCAACCAGATACCTGCCCTGATCGCTGTCGAGGGGTTGAAGCTCCAGCAACTCTACCTGCCGCGACATGACGAGCCGGGTGCGAAAGTAATAAACCTTGGCCGCCTCAGCCGTGAAATGCGCCAGTTCTACGCGCTGGTCCACGATCGAGGATTGCAGGGCGGCGCACACGTGATGTTCTCCCGGCGTCACGGAGACTGAAAACCAGGAGTTGCCGTGGTTGGCGCCCACCCAGGCTCCGTCAATTCCCAATTTCGCGGTTGGATAAGCAAACTCGTGGTCCGCACCCTCATCGTGAATAAAGTAAACCTGCGCCGTTTCCGGTTGCGGCGGCGCAGGCGCGTGATGGGTGTCGACCAGCTGCACCTTGAAACTGGCCCGATCCGGTCCGCAGGCCGAAGAGATGCCGGTAAATGGATTCTGCGCAGATGCGGAGACGGCAAAAAACAGTGCAACGAGAGCGATTTTCATGATTTTCCCAGGAAACTGATCCTTTGACCACCGTTGAGTTAGACATCGGGTCGCTCAGGATAGTTGCACCTAGCAAAATGAGAAGGGCGGGAGAGGCATTAAGCCCGTCCCGCCCTCAGGTTTTCGCGTCGTTCGATTGACCGAAAGTTATGCGTAGATGCCGCGCTGCTTGATGGTGAAAGCTACGCGATCAATGGCCAGCATGTAGGCTGCAATGCGGTTGTTCACGTTGTGGGATTCAGCGTAACGGACGACGTCGTCAAAGCTGTCGCGAAGGATGGTTTCAAGCTGTTCGTTGACGATGGCTTCCTTCCAGAAGTATCCCTGGCGGTCCTGGACCCATTCGAAGTAGCTGGCAGTCACGCCGCCGGCGTTGGCCAGGATGTCGGGCACGATGAAGATGCGCTTATCGGCGAGGATTTCGTCGGCAACGGCGGTGGTGGGGCCGTTGGCGCCCTCCACGACGATGCGGGCACGGATCTTGTCGGCATTGCGGCTGGTAATCACGTTCTCAGTGGCCGCGGGGATGAGAATGTCGCAATCGGAGATCAGCAGTTCCTCGCTGGGCATGGCTTCCGCGCCGCGGAAGCTCAGGATCGACTCGTTGCGGTACTTGTACTCGATCAACTGGTGGATGTCGATGCCGGCGGGGTTGTAGAGGCCGCCGTCCTTCTCAGCGATACCGACGATTTTGTAGCCATGTTCCTGCATGAGGCGGGCGGCGTTGGATCCCACGTTTCCGAAGCCCTGAATGACCACTCGACAGCCGTCAATGGGCAGATTGAGGTAGCGCAGGCTCTCGTCGCAGACCACCATCACGCCGCGGCCAGTGGCCTCAATGCGGCCGCGGGAGCCGCCGATGTTGAGGGGCTTGCCGGTGACCACGCTGGTGACCGTCTGGCGCATGTGCATGGAGTAGGTGTCCATGATCCAGGCCATGGTCTGCTCGTTGGTGTTGACGTCGGGCGCGGGAACATCTTTTTCCGGACCGATGAACTCGATGATTTCAGAGGTGTAGCGGCGCGTCATGCGCTCCAGCTCGCCCTTGCTCATTTTCTTGGGATCGCAGATCACGCCACCCTTGGCGCCGCCGAATGGAATGTTGACGACGGCGCACTTCCAGGTCATCCAACTGGCCAGGGCGCGGACCTCGTCCAATGTGACTTCGGGTGAGTAGCGGATGCCGCCTTTGGCCGGACCGCGGGCCATGGAATGCTGCACGCGGAAGCCGGTGAACATCTCGATCGAACCGTTGTCAAGGCTGACCGGAAAGTGAACGATGATCTCCCGCGCGGGCGAGCGTAAAACCTTCCACAGACCCTCGTCGAGGTTGAGTTTTCGTGCTGCAAATTCGAACCGCGCGCTTTGCGCCTCCCAGGGGTTGATTTCCTGGTCCAAAGACACGGTGGCGTTTCCCGGTGGCATATATTCTCCATTTTTCGCTGCTCTTCAGGGCCGATGGAACCTAGAGCCTCATCCGCAAGTGATAGATACAGCAGAAATTCTCCCAAAAATCGGGGCAAATCTTCGTCGCTCCGGCCAGGTCTCTCTCCGGAGCTGCGCTTGGGGGTCGGGCGGCATAGCCCGCTGGTCCAAACCCATGTGAGTCTAGGCTCCGCCGGAGAGCCTCGTCAAGGGAATTGGAACCATCCTGGGCACGGTTTCAGTGGGTCAAGGGCCGGTTTGACGCATGCCGGAACCGTAACCGCCAGAGCCAAAATTGCCGCTGTTTCTCCCCTGAAGCAAAAAACTGAGCAAAATGGACCGGACCTACCCACCGACAACGTGATCTTGTAATAGCGTGTAGACCTGTGTCCGGGGTATCGATCCTCTAACATCACCCCCAGACCTCTGACGCCGGGCGCGTTTTGCATCCAGCTTGAATCGGATTGTGGTGATCGAAGATGAAGAATTTCTTGAACCGGAAGGTGCGGCTCGCGTTTGGAATTGCCATGCTGACCCTGTTGCTGATGGGGTCGTTGTCCTATCGCTGGATGGTACTCTCCGAAGAAGCCAGCAACTGGGTGCGCCATACGCACCTGGTGATCGAAAACTTGCAGGACCTGTCCCTGGCGATGGAGACCGCCGAGTCCAGCAGCCGCGAATTCGTCTTGACCGGCAACGAATCCGATCTCAATCCCTATCGGGCGAGCGTATTGAAGGCAGAGCAGGATCAGGCGACCCTTCGCGCCTTGACAGCGGATAATCCGGCGCAGCAGATTCATTTTCCCGCCATCGAAGCCCTGGCCAGCGAGAGGATTCAGCACGCGGATACGATTATCGGCTTGCGCCGGAACGAGGGCCTTGCGGCCGCGGTGGATGCCATGGGGAACGGAACGGACGACCAGGTCAAGTATGAGTTTCAAGCGGTTGTGGATAAGATGCAGGGCGAAGAACTGCGCTTGCTGGCGCTGCGCGTAGAGGAGACCGATCGCGACCGGAGCCAGACCAAGACGATTCTGGCCTTTGGAACCCTGTTTGGGATTCTCATCGCCGGCCTGGCGGCCTGGATAGCGGTGCGCGACAGCTCCAAACGGACCGCGGCTGAGGAGTTGCTCCAGCAAAGCGAAGAAAAATACCGGATGCTTCTGGACGGCGTGCAGGACTACGCCATCTTTATGCTGGACCCGCGGGGCACGGTGGTCAGTTGGAGCGCCAGCGCGGAGCATATCAAGGGGTTCACCGCCGAAGAAATTATCAATCACAACTTTTCTCGCTTTTTTGTCCCGGAAGATATCAAGCGGGGCCGGCCTGAGGAGGTGCTCCGGATGGCTGCCAGCAGCGGCCGTCACGAAGAATTCGGCATGAGCGTGCGTAAGGATGGCACTGAATTCCTGTCCAACGCCACCTACATCGCGTTGCGGGATCCGGCGGGAAATCTGCGTGGATTTTCCGAGATCTGCCGCGACCTTACCGAGCACAAGGAGTCTGAAGCAAAGTACCGCGGGCTGCTCGAGGCGGCCCCGGATGCAATGGTGGTGGTCAACCAGGATGGAGAAATCGTCCTGCTGAATGCTCAGGCGGAAAAGCAGTTCGGCTACCGCCGCGATGAACTCCTGCACCAGAAGGTGACCAACATCATTCCGGTGGGTTTTGCTGAGCGGCTGATCGCCGACGGAACCCGGACTGCGGCAGAGGCGCTGGCGCAACAGATCGGCACCGGGATTGAGCTCATCGGGCAGCGGAAGGATGGCAGCAGATTCCCCATCGAGATCATGCTGAGCCCTCTCGAAAGCACCGAGGGAATCCTGGTGACGGCGGCCATCCGCGACATCGCCGTGCGCAAGGATGCGGAGAAGCATCTGGAACAGATGGAGAGCAGGTATCGGGGCTTGATGGAGGCGGCTCCGGATGGAATGGTGGTGGTGAACCAGAAAGGCGAGATCGTCCTGTTGAATGCCCAGGCTGAGAATCAATTCGGATACCGCCGCGATGAACTGCTGGGCCAGAAAGTGACGAACATCATTCCCAAGGGCTTTGCGGAACGCCTGATCGCCGATGGAACCCGGACCGCGGCCGAGGCGCTGGCGCAGCAGATCGGCACCGGTATCGAACTCATCGGGCAGCGGAAGGATGGCAGCAGCTTCCCCATCGAGATCATGCTGAGCCCGCTCGAAAGCACCGAGGGAATCCTGGTGACGGCGGCTATTCGCAATATCAGCGTCCGCAAAGATGCGGAAGAGCACCTGGTGCAGGTGGAGAGCCGGTACCGTGGGCTGATGGAAGCGGCTCCGGATGGAATGGTGGTGGTGAACCAGGCAGGAGAGATTGTCCTGCTGAACGTTCAGGCGGAGAAACAGTTCGGATACCGCCGCGATGAACTTTTAGGCCAGAAGGTGACCAACATCATTCCCAAGGGCTTCGCGGAGCGGCTGGTCGCCGACGCTCTTCGGACCACCGCGGAGGCGCTGGCGCAGCAGATCGGCACCGGTATCGAACTCATCGGGCAGCGGAAGGATGGCAGCAGCTTCCCCATCGAAATCATGCTCAGCCCGCTGGAGAGCGCCGAGGGCATCCTGGTGACGGCGGCCATCCGCGACATCAGCGAGAGAAAGCAATTGGCGCGCCAGTTGCACCAAAGCCAGAAGATGGAGGCGGTAGGGCAATTAACGGGTGGAATCGCTCACGATTTCAACAATCTGCTCGGTGTCATCATTGGCAATCTTGATCTGCTCGACCGTCTGGTCGCAGGCAACGAAGCGGCCGTTAAACGAGTGCGGACCGCGCAAAAGGCTGCCACGCGCGGTGCGGACATCACGCGCCGCCTGCTGGTCTTCTCCAGCAACGAAGAGCTGAAGCCTTCGGTTGTCTTGCTCGGAGATTCGATTCAGAACACGATCGAATTGGCTACCCGTGGCCTTGGACCGGAGATCAGGATCACAACCCATCTCGACGAGTCGGTGCCGCCGCTCTTCGTAGACCCCGCAGGGCTTGAGAGCGCGCTCCTCAATCTAGTAGTCAATGCCCGCGATGCCATGCCCAAGGGCGGCTCCATCATCATCGGGTCACAGCTGCAGGAACTCGACGATAGCCATCCGGTGGTGCAAGCCGGCGACTTGAAAGAAGGCCAATACGTTTGTGTGCGAGTGACGGATACAGGGCATGGCATGTCGAAAGAAGTCCTCGAGCGCGCCTTTGAACCGTTCTTTACCACCAAGCAGCGCAACAAGGGTACAGGCCTGGGACTGGCCATGGTCTACGGCTTCGTCAAGCAGTCGGGCGGCACCGTGCGCGTCTACAGCGAGTTGGGTCTTGGCACCACGGTGTCGTTTTATCTGCCTCTTGCAGGGTCTCTCTCTCACCCTGTTCCGGTGGATNNGCATGGCGAGATTGACCTGATGGTGACGGATGTCGTCATGCCGGGTGGAATGAATGGAGTGCAACTTGTGCAAAAGGCGCTGGTTCTGCGCCCCGACCTCAAGATCGTTTATTCTTCCGGATTTCCCGCAGAGGCGCTGGCTGAGAAAAGCATGCTGCTGGTTGACGCTCCCTTGCTGCGTAAGCCATATCAACGCGCCGAGTTCAATGCAATCATCCACCGCGTCATGGAAAGCGACTATGCCACGCTGGAGAAATGAGAAATCTACCGATCCGACCAGTCGTTGCCGGCGTGACAGCCGGCAGCAAATGGAGGAACGATGACGGATAGGCAGAGAATCCTCGTTATCGACGATGAGGCCGACGTGGGCGAGTTTGTATCTGCCGCGGCGCAGGAGATGGGGTTCGAGTGCACCGCGACCACGGATCCGGCGGCCTTCCAGGAGATGCTCACGCCCGATACGACTCTCATCCTGCTCGATCTGGTGATGCCGGAAATGGATGGAATCGAGCTACTAAGGCTGCTTGGTCAGCAGAAGTGCCGGGCCGGCGTCATCCTCATGAGCGGCTCCGGGAGACGCATTCTGGAATCAGCCGAGCAACTGGCACATGCTCTGGGTCTTCCCATCGTGGGTCATCTCCAGAAACCATTCCGGCTGGCAGAGTTGGAAAAAATACTTGCAAGACACGCGGAGTGTGAAGCACCGTCAATTGCGAGACAGGACCTGAGGATCGTCATCCCCGAGGACGAACTGCGGCATGCGATCGAGCGCGATGAGCTTGCGCTCTACTATCAGCCGCAGATCGATATTGCGACTGGCCGCGTGATTGGCGTTGAGGCGCTGTCCCGATGGCAGCATCCTGATCGAGGGCTGATCTTCCCGGATAGCTTTATTGGCCGCATGGAAGAACTTGGGCTCATCGATGAGCTTGGCTGGATTGTCATGAACCGCGGGATGAGCGAGATTGGGCAGTTTGCCGACGGCGACGGGAATCCCCTCATGCTGTCGATGAATGAGTCGGTATATTCCCTGCACGATCTGAAATTCCCCGACAATCTTGTAGCTCTCGCCGATAAGCATGGGATATCGCCGGCGAACATCACGATTGAGATCACTGAAAGCGGCCTGATCAAGGAGCTATCGAACACGCTGGACATATTGACCAGGCTGCGGATGAAGAAGATAAAACTGTCGATCGACGATTTTGGCACCGGTTATGCCATGATGCAGCAACTGAAAGTGATTCCGGCAACCGAACTGAAGATCGACAAATCCTTCATTCTCGATATGCACCTTAATGAGCAAGACGGCATCATTGTTCAAAAGACCATTGAGATGGGACACGAACTCGGGATGCACGTGATCGCGGAAGGTGTGGAGACTCTGGACCAGCTGAACTTCCTGAAGTTGCACGGTTGTGATAGCGCGCAAGGGTACTTTTTCAGCCGCCCGCTTCCGCCGGGAGAGTTCGTGACCTGGCTGGAAACCTACCGCGCCCAGTTGCCTCAATACGCCTGAAGGCAAAACCTGCCCGCGTTTTGAAGGGGCACGATTCAGGGTGGGGAGTTCCAGCGCCGCTGCGGCCTTCGCTTCTGAACAATTACACTGGTGCCTGTGAAGCCAGATACCCGTAGCGTCCAACCCAGCCGCAAGCAGTTCCTGGCTCTGGCCAGGGAACATACCCTGGTGCCGGTCTGCCGCATACTCGCGGCCGACCTTGAAACGCCGGTTTCGGCGTTCCTGCGTGCTGCATGGGGAGAGCGGGAATGCTTTCTGCTCGAGTCCGTGGAGGGCGGCGAGCAGGTAGGCCGGTACACGTTCATCGGGCTAACTCCGTTCAAGCGCATCGTGGCGCGGGGGCGGCAGATCGCGATCACCGAGGGCCGGCGGACGGTGCGGAGCGAAGGCGACGTCTTCGCGGTGCTGCGCGAGGCGCTGAGCGGTCACAAGCCGGCGCGGCTGCCTGGGCTGCCGCCGTTTACCGCCGGCGCGGTGGGATTTTTTGCTTACGACGCGGTGCGGCAGATTGAGCGGCTGCCGGAGACCGCGAAGGATGAGCTGGGCGTTCCGGACGCCTGCCTGCTGTTTTTCGACGAGGTGCTGGCCTTCGACCATGTGCGCAAGGAGATCTGGCTGGTGGTCACGGCAGACACGACGCGCGGTAAGCCTGGAGAATCCTACGACCGCGCCGTAAAACGCTTGAACAGACTCGAAAAACGGCTGGCGCAGCCGTTGCCTGATTTGGGCCGCCCCAGGACAGGCAGGCGCGGCAAGCTGAAGGTGAAGTTCCGGACTGCAAAGAAGGACTATGTGGCGGCGGTGGCGCGGACCAAGGAGTACATCGCGGCGGGCGATGTCTTTCAGGCCGTGTTGTCGCAACGGTTCGACGTGGAGCCGGAGACGGACAGCTTCCAGGTTTATCGCGCGCTGCGGACGGTCAATCCCAGCCCGTACATGTTCTTTCTCCGCTTCACGCCCGAGGGCCCACTCGGCGGGCGGCCTCCCAACCAGCCGAGAAACTCCTCCAAAAAGAAAAACGCGCCCACGGCGCCGGCGCCGCCGCTGGAGTTGGCGGGCTCGTCGCCGGAACTGCTGGTGCGTGTGCACAAGGGGAAGGTGGAGTACCGGCCGATTGCGGGAACCAAGCCACGCGGCGCGACAGAAGCCGAGGACCATGCGCTGGCCGAGGAGATGATCCACGACGAGAAGGAGCGCGCCGAGCACGTAATGCTGGTGGATCTGGGCCGCAACGATGTGGGCCGGGTAAGCCAGTTTGGCAGCGTGAAGGTGGACCGGCTGATGTTTGTGGAGCGGTACTCGCACGTGATGCACATTGTGAGCTCGATTGAGGGGCGGCTGCGGCCGGAGTTGACGGCCGTGGATGCTCTGCGCGCCTGCTTCCCTGCCGGAACGCTAAGCGGCGCGCCCAAGGTGCGGGCCATGGAGATTATCGAGGAACTGGAGCCGGCGCGGCGTGGAACGTACGGCGGCGCGGTGCTCTACGCCGATTACTCGGGGAATCTCGACTCATGCATTGCGATCCGGTCGATGCTGGCCATTGGCGGCAAAGGCTACGTGCAGGCCGGTGCGGGGATTGTCGCCGATTCGGTGCCCGAGCTTGAGCATAAAGAGTCGATCAACAAGGCGAGTGCGGTGATTCGGGCGATTGTGCGGGCACGGGAGATGTGAAAATCAGGGGGCCGGGGATCAGGGATCAGAGAACAAGACGAGGAAGCGAGCAGGAGATCGATGCTGCGAAGTGCATGATCACTCCGCGCCAAAGACGCGGCGGAAGAAGTGGCCAAGCCTGGTGAAGATGCCGGGCTTCTTCTTTTGTGCCGGGGGCGGTGCGGGCTGGTTGGCAGGGGCTGCCACGGTCACCGGTAGGGTTGCGGGAGGCGCCGGAGCGGGGGCTGATTCGGGTGCTTTTGCGCCGCTTGAGTAGACCAACGGAACGGTGACTTCAGGCGAGAGGCCGGCGGGCTGTTGCGGAGTGGGTGCTGGAGCCGGAGTGGGCGCCAGGCCCTCGCTTTGCGCCAGAGGAAACTCGTTGCCGCTGGTCTTGGCGGGCGGGGGCGGGCAGCCGCAAGGCTCTTTTTCCTGGTCCACCACCTCGTGCAGGCTGCCGTGCTGGAACATCACGTGCTGGCCGGGCTGCACGCGGTAGAGGCCACTGCTGTCAAAGAGGCTGGTGACCACCACGTAAGGGGCATTGACGCCGGAATTGTCGATGCAGGTGTCGCCCTCGCGGCCGAGGCGCACCTTCAATTCCGACGAGCCGGGACCGCCGATGAGGATGCGAAAGTCGGGGGTGAGCAGGATGTCGGCGTTGCGGCCGGTGGCAAAGCTGGTCTCGATGGCGCCGTGATCCATGGCCATGAGCAGGCCGGGAGTCTCGCCGGCAGGCACGCCGGAATCGGAGGCCAGNNTGCCTGCGGTGACTTCAAGAGCGCCGGTGACGGTGGCGGCCTGGTCGGGATTATTCGAATCGATGGGGACGATGGCGATGGGGCCGGAGGAGAAAGGTTCAAGCTGCGAAGCCGGCGCAGGCTCGGCAGCAGGCGGGGATTGAGCCGGAATGAAACGTACTGCGAAAGAAAAAAGGCATGCGAGGAACAGAATCTGAATCGCACGGCACTTCTTCGTTCTCGACGAAACAGGCATTCGGCTTACATACCCAGGAAGTTGCGAATCATCTGGTGGCCGCCGTCGGTGAGCACGCTCTCGGGATGGAACTGAACGCCCTCAATCGGCAGGGTGCGGTGACGGAGGCCCATGATCACCGACCCGGAGCCTGTGGACTCAGGCGTGCGAGCCGTGATGGTGAGCATGGACGGGAGCGACTTTTCTTCAACGATGAGGGAGTGGTAGCGAGTGCAGGTGAGCGGGGTGGGCAGGCCGGCGAAGATGCCTTTGCCGTCGTGCTCGACGGGGCTGGTTTTGCCGTGCATGAGCGTGCGCGCGCGGACCACTTGGCCGCCGAAAGCTTCACCGATCGCCTGGTGTCCCAGACAGACGCCGAGGATGGGCGCCTTGCCGGCCATGTGGCGGATGAGCGGGACGAGAATGCCGGCCTCATGCGGCGTGCAGGGGCCCGGCGAAAGCAGAATGCGCTCCGGCTTGAGAGCCTCAACCTCTTCCACGGTGATCTCGTCGTTGCGGCGCACTTCGACCTTGGCGCCCAGCTCGCCCAGATACTGGACCAGGTTGTAGGTGAACGAATCGTAATTGTCGAGGACGAAGACCATCTGGATTCCAGTGTAGCGCGCCCGGCGTTAATCGGGTGTGGGCTCTGCACGGGCAGGGATTGCGGATCTTGTTGCGCAGCGGAGGCGCATCTGAAAAACTGACGATGGCGAGGTCAAATTGGTTCTTCATTTTCTGATTCAGGGACGCGTGCAGGGAGTCGGCTTTCGCTGGTACGTTCATCGCGAGGCCGGTGAGCTCGATCTGCGCGGATGGGTGCGCAACACCGAAGAGGGCGAAGTGGAAGTTGTCGCCTCCGGCACTGAGACCGACCTGGCTGAATTGCGGGCCAGCCTGCGCCGCGGCCCACGCGGCAGCCGCGTTGACCGCCTGATCGAGCACTATCTCGACGAGGGCGAGGCTGCCGGCCTCGACTCCTTTAGAATTGAAGGCGCATGGTAAGCCACTGTCTGCCGGCCACTCTTCCTCTATAATCTACAGGGAAGAAGAACGAACCCTGCCTGTTCCCTTCCCAAACAAATTTTGAACTATTTCGCGTCATGCGAATTGAGGAGTGGAACGCTGTCATGCCGGAAGAAAAAAAACCCGTCAACGTGGAAGACCTGAAGAAGCTGGTGCGAACCGTGCCGGATTTTCCCAAGCCGGGGATCCTGTTCTACGACATCACCACACTGTTGAAAGACAAGACCGGGTTTGCGCAGTTGATCGATGCGCTGGCGGCGCATTACCTCGCGGACAAGATCGACCTGGTGCTGGGCATCGAGGCGCGTGGTTTCATCTTTGGGCCGGCGCTGGCTTACCGGCTGAACGCGGGATTTGTACCGGTGCGCAAGCCGCGCAAGCTGCCGGCTCCGGTGGCGCGCGTGACGTACGACCTGGAATATGGCTCCGATACCCTCGAAATCCACATGGACGCGATTGNNAGGATCGCGGGCTTGGCGTTTGCGATTGAGCTGGATTTTCTAAAAGGACGCGATCGCTTCACCGATTACGACGTGTTCAGCCTGCTGCACTACGACGAGTAGAAGACGGCTCCAGGCATGATTCAAGCGCGGGAAGACGCATCAGGAGGCGTCTTCCCGCACTGCTTCCGCATCCGGCTGAGGATACTCGTCGCCGGCGGGCTCTTCTCTTAACATCTGTGCGTCTGCGAATCGGTAGCCGACATACACGTCCGTAAGCAGGTAGAGAGGATTGGAAGGATCGTCTTCAATTTTCTTGCGCAACTGGCGGACGAAGGTGCGAAGATACTCGACCTCCTCGCGGCAATCCGCGCCCCACACGGCAGTGAGCAGTTTAGCGTAGGTAACCACGCGGCCGGCGCGGCTCATCAGGCAATGCAGGATATCGAACTCTTTGCGGGTGAGGCGGATGGCTTGTCCGCGCCGGGTTACGGTGCGTTTGACCGGATCGAGGCGAATCTCTTCAATTTCAATGGGCGCGTCCTCGGCGCGGGCCGGGGCGCGAACGCGGCGCACCGCGGTGCGAATGCGGGCGATCAGCTCGCGGGTGCTGAAGGGCTTGGTGACATAGTCGTCGGCGCCCAGGTCGAGCGCCTCCACTTTGTCTTCTTCCTGGTCGCGCACGGTGAGCATCAGGATCGGCAGGCGGGGGGCGAAGGCCCGCATGCGGCGCAGGGTTTCAATGCCGCCGATGCCGGGCATGTTGACGTCCAGCAGCACCACATCGTGGGCTGACGCACGCAGCGCCTGCAGAGCCTCCTCACCGCGCGAGGCCTCGGCCACCTGGAAGCCAAGCTCGACCAGGGGCGGGCGAAGCGCTCTGCGGATGGCCGGTTCATCGTCGACTACAAGAATGCGGATGGTTTGCTGGTTCATCGATGATTTCCCTTCTCGGTGATCGCCGGGATGGAAGCGAAGAATGTGGTTCCCTCATGCTCGTCGCTTGTCACCCACACGTAGCCGCCGTGAATCATGGCCACACGCTTGGCGACAGAGAGCCCGATTCCAGTGCCGGGGGCGCGGTTGGAGTAAGTGGAAGACCGGTAATAGCGGTCGAAAATTCGCTCACGGTCGGCGATGGGGATGACCGGACCGTAGCTGTGTACAGAGAAGATGGCTTCAGAATTAGTAACAAAGACGCGGATCGTGATCGTGGTGCCGAAGATGGAGTACTTGCATGCGTTGTCAATGTACTGTGTGAGCAGCATGATTATCAACTGGCGGTCGCAACAGAGGATAAGACTCTCGTCCTCGAGAAGGACCGAAACCTTCATGCTGGCAAGGCGGTCTTTCAGCGCCGCCAATATTTCTTCAATGAGCGGGCCGACGCCGACGCGCGCTACGTGGATGGCTACCTCGCCGGCGTCTAGCCGCGCCGTGGTAAGCAGGCGCGTGGTCAGCTCACCGAGCAGGCCGGTCTGTTCGTTGATGAGCGCAACCAGCTCGGCCTGCCCCGGGGAGAGCCGGCCCATCTCCACCAGGCCGGTCGAGGCGGCGCGGATTGCGGTGAGCGGGGTTTTGTAGGCGTGGGCCAGCGAGTCGAGCACGGTGGAGCGGAGCTGCTCAGTGCGGCGCTCGGTTTCAATGCGGCTCTCATTGGCAAAGGCGCGGTAACGATCGAAAGTGATGGCGATCAGCGAGGCGATGGCGCTGTTGGTCAGGGGGCCGGTATCGCCGCGGACAACG
This sequence comes from Acidobacteriaceae bacterium, assembly GCA_003165095.1. The sequence continues at coordinate 3,650 of PLSH01000191.1, read as the reverse complement.
AGGCTGCCGATGGGAACCGTGCCCAGTCGCAGAACGCGTCGGCCGATGCCGGTTTCGGGATCGTCGTCGGAGGTTTCGAAATAGTAGACATTCTGGGCCATCTCCTGCGGATCCGCGCTCCAGAACCCGGCCTGGTAAACGTCGTGAAGATCCGCATCGAAGACGGCTACGGCCTCCAGCGCGAAGATCTCGTGCACCAGCTCTACCAATTGCGGTCCCGGCTCCACGTGCAGATTCATCTGCAGCGTGCGGCGGGTGAACTCGTAGAGGTCGTGCATTTGCCCGCCCCAGGACTCGGCTTCATGGGCGTGCCCGGTTACCCGCGCTGAGAGACGGCTCACCGTGAGCGCCACCAGCACAAACACCAGCGCGGTAATTGAGTTGGCGGGGTCAGCCGCCAGGTTCAACTGGTGCTGACCGGCGGAAAACATCGCCTGCACCGCAACCGCGGAGAGAGAGACGATGACGGCCTGCCAGAACCCGCACAGCAGAGCCGTGGGGACCACGATGAGGAGGTAAATGAGAACGGAGACCGGAAGCAGCCAGCGGGACCAGTGCGCCAGGGCCGCCACCAGGATGACTGCCACGATGCCCAGCGCACACTCCAGCGTGAACAGGAGCACGCGCATTCCGGAGCCGCGCATGCCCCTGGCGCCGAGAACAGTACGCACAGGGATATAGCTTCCAGCCAACCAGGCACCCGCTTTCCATTTTTATTGGGACTCTAGAACTTCGGCCATTTCGCAAAGAAGGAATCGAGAACACTGCCTCTTTCGGTTCCGGCCTTCGATTTTGCAACTGCGCGGGGATTGTCTGCCAAGCTGATCTCCCGCGGCAAACAAAAGAGAATTCTAGCAGGTTCTTCATTGTATTTTCATGCGTCCGATGCGCTTCGGGCGCGCTTGCCCCCATGCTGCCGCTCCCAAACCCGAGAGGCGTCTGGCCAAATTGGCGGAAAGGGGAATCTGGCCGGCCTTAAGGAATCTTTTCGCAATCCTCATAAGTTCTTTATGCTTCCTTTGCATTACTGGTGCTAGACAGCAACGGCCCAAATCCCCAACACAGGCCACGACAGGATTGCCGATTTCGACACTGGGAATCCACAGGACAAGTGTGCGTGTGTTGCTCGAAGCCTGGCCGATTGCACCAGTTGGGGCTCATCAGCCTGCCTCCACTGGCTGTTTCATAGCGTTTCATACAACCAACTTCTTACTTGGGAGGAACTGTGCCGATGTTCTTGAACCTCAATCGTATCTTTCAATCGATGGCCGGAGCGGCGATGGCAATTGCCCTGACCGCCGGCGCGCAAACGCCGGCGCCCGCACCGGATGCCACGCCTGCGGCAGCGCCGGCGGCGCAGGCACCAGCCGCAACGCCTCCTGCTGCGGCCCCGGCGGCACCTGCAACACCCCCAGCCCCGCTTTCCACATTCGTTCTCACGGGCCCGCTGACATGGCTGCCACCGGCGACCTTCGATGCCGGGCCGCTTGGCAAGCTGTCAGTCAACGGCATCGTGACCGGTTTCGCGCAGTTCCAGAACAACTCCGTGCCGGGAGACGAAAATGCGGAAGCCACTCTGAGCAACGGAGAGATCTTTATCCAGAAGGCCGACGGAAAGTTCCAGTGGTTCGTCCAGGCCGGCGTCTATACCATGCCGACGCTTAGTGTGCCGTTTCTTAACGCCCAAAACACCACTAGCAATTTCTACGGGCCTGTTCCGGTGGCATACGCGAAGTTGCAGGCGGGTAAGAACACGCAGTTCCTTATCGGCTCTCTTCCCACTCTGATGGGCGCCGAGTCGACGTTTACGTACCAGAACTTCAACATCGAACGCGGCATCGTTTGGAACCAGGAGAATGCCGTCAATCGCGGCATCCAGGTGAACCAAACGATCGGTAAATACCTCTCTGCAGCCATCAGTTGGAACGACGGTTACTATTCCAACCGCTACTCGTGGCTCTCGGGCTCGGTGACGCTTACGAAGGGGCCTCATAGCCTGGTGTACGACGGGATGGGGAACCTCGGGCAGACCGTCTATGTGACGTCCGCGATGCCTCTCTACCAGAACAACGGCTACATGCACGCGGTGATCTATACCTACACCAAGGGCCCATGGATCATTTCGCCGTACTTCCAGTACGGCAAGGTGCCAACCAACGCAAAGGTAGGCGTCGGCAACGGGACATCGGCAACTGGTGGCGCGCTGAATGTCAGCTACGCATTCAAGAGCGGTTTCTCGATTCCGGTGCGCTTTGAAAGCATCACGAGTTCGGGGACTGCAGCCGATGGATCGGTCAACTTGTTGGGCTTTGGAGTGGGCAGCGGAGGCACCACTTTCACCGCGACGCCAACCTACCAAAAAGGAGGCATGTACGTTCGCGGCGATCTCGCGTTTGTGCACGCATCGAGCTACACACCGGGAAGTGGCTTTGGCAAGACAGGAACGAATGCCGACCAGTTCCGGGGCGTACTTGAATTCGGCTTCATTTTTGGCGACAACCTCCAAAAATAGCCGAATCGAAGCGTGGCTCCGCGGGGCGTCGGCGTGCCGATCTCTATAGAGTGCAACAGACTGGGCGCGGTCAAGGCTCAGTCAATAGTCACCGCAGGGTTCGTTGCCTGCCTCGGCCCGAAGCGCTGATTCTTATCTCTCATCTTCACTCCGCCCTCATGGGATGAGAGATATTCTTTCGGCACAGTAACAAATCAGTCGGCTCCGGCCTGGCAACCACAGCAGGACTGGCCGGAATCGCCAAAATACATACCGCGGGCGATCCAGAGATGGATATGCCACGCGCCGGCACCAGAAACATCACTGCGTAGGTCCGGATTGGACTTCAGATTCGGGCAAGCCTTTTGAACTCCCGGGGGCAACCGCGGGAGCAGACCTAAGAAACTCAAATCCTCAGGAGAATGCTCATGGCAGATCAGAAAGCACCTCAGATGCAAGCCACCCTGGGCCTTACAGGGCTGACCAGCAA